>JAEYYY010000612.1 GCA_023430775.1 Pseudomonadota bacterium | reverse complement strand
AGCCTCGCGCACTGCCAGCACTACTACTGGGAAGCGCAACCGCTCGAGAGCAACCACAAGCTCCGCTACTGCTTCGAGTTCCTCGATCGCCTGGTCGGTGCGCTCTTCGCCGAGGCCGAATCCTCTGGCACCGAGCTCGTGATCACGAACGCGTTGTCACAGAAGAACACGCTCGACGAGCCGCCCTGGTGCTCGTACCGGCCGCACGATTTCGCAAAGTTCTTGCGCTTCGCCGGTCTCACCTTCGATTCGGTCGCGCCGCTGATGAGCTACGACGCGCTCGTCCATTTCGCGGACGACGCCGACTGCAAACGTGCGGCACAGGTGCTCGATGACGCGACCGTCGGCGAGCAGAAGCTGTTCCTCGTCGAGACCTACGAGGACAACCCGAGGAAGCTGTTCTTCCGGTTCCTGTTCACCGACCAGCTGACCACCGAGGCCTGCCAGATCAACGGCAAGCGCTTCAAGTTCTGGGATCAGTTCACGCTGATCGCGACGCGGACGGGAAAGCACATCCCGAAGGCGGACGTCTACTCGTCGTTGAAAGACATCCCGAAGAAGCAGTCGAACCATCAGGTGTTCGACAACATCATTCAGTTCTTCGCCTGAGCGAACAGGAACGCGCCGGCGTCCGGCATCAGCTTCGAGATCGGGTAATAGGCGTACAGCGAGCCGAGGGCCGCGATGCGCTGCGCGAACCGGATGTTCGGGTCGAGGCTGAGGCGTTTGTACACGCCGCCGAGGCTGAACAGGGCGAGCTTCGCCTCGCCGACCAGCGACATGCCGTGTTTCTGGAACAGGCGCGTCAGCGTCGATTTCTCGAAGTAGTGCAGATGCGGACTGACGAAGCCCTTCTGCCAGATCCGATCGAACGGGTATCTGACCCGCGCCTTGTACATCGCGCGCGACAGCTTGAACATCAAGCCGGAGGACACAGGCACGTTGATCATCACGCTGCCGCCCGGCGCGAGATGCTTCTTGAACGCTTCGATCAGCGCTTCGACGTCGGGCACGTGCTCGAACACACAGTTGAGCGCGATGATGTCGAATGGACCGTCGCCGGGCTGAAGTACGTCGGGGAAGAAGCCGCGGCGAATCTCCATGCCGTGCTGGTTGCCGGCCATCATCTTGGTGTTCGGCTCGATGCCGATGCCGGTGTATCCGCGATCGCGCGCCATCTGCAGGAACAGACCGTCGGCGCAGCCAACCTCGCAGAGTGACGAACCGCGCGGGTGGCGCTTCGCGAGCTCGTCGAGGATCGCGTTGTAGTTCTCGCGGCGCGTGTGCTCGTACGAGATCAAATCGTACTCCTCGTCAGGCGCCGAGGTGTTCTCGACATCGGCCGCCAGATTCGACGCCCAGTAGTCGCAAGCGTTGCAATGGATGTAGTCACCCTCGCGGGTGATGTCCGGCGACGAACAGATCAGGCAGGTCATGGTGTGGGCGCCTTGGCAGTGACCAGGAACAGCACCGCACTCAGCTCTCTCTCGTTCTTGGCATCGATTCGTGGCTTCTTAGCGACCCCGAACATCCGCCGCAAGCCATCTACCACCACGGCACCGTGACTTCTCGTGGGGAGGACGTCGCGCAGTCGATGTGCCTCGTACCTGGGTCCCGGGATGTAGCGATCGGCTATTTCGAAGCGTTCGATGTAGACGTACGGAGGCCGGCGGGGAATCGCGAGCCTCGGATCACCCTCGGGCTGGTCGTAGAGCACGGGTCCCATCCGGAAGCGGTAATACGGCGACACCACGATCGGATATTCGGGATAGCGAGCGCGAGCGGTCTCGATCGCGGTGACGAACGCCCGCACCTCGCGCGCACGGTAGAGATTTCCCGCGCGTCCAGCATTGCGCTTCAGCTCGAGCCCTCCGACCACTCCGACGAGGACAACGATGGCCAGGACCGGCCCCCATCGATGGGACCAGCGTTCGCCGCGATCTCGCCAGCGTTGTGACAACAGGTTGATGATCGCTGCGGCCATCAGCGCTGCCGGGACGATCAGGATGGCGTAGTAACGTGCCTGGATCGTCGGTGCGACGTAGCTCGTGAGGCTCGTCGAGCCGACCGTCAGGTACACGAGTGGCCACCAGAAGAACGCCATCAAACCGATGCTGCGCTGCTTCCAGAACGCGTAGGCCACGCTGCCGGCGGCGAGCAGCCAGATCGAGAGAGACATCAAGCTCGCGAGGCTGATCCACGCATAGCGAACCCGCGCGAACGGCGTCTCGCCCTGGCGTGCCATGTCGTCGAGGAAGATCTTCTCCGAGTCGGTGACCAGGCTGAGCCGGAAGATCCAGTCTCCTGAAATGATCCGCAGCGCCACCAAGTCGAGCACCATGACCATCACGAGCCCGACGGCGAGGGCCGCTCCGTTCTGGATCCACACCAGATTGCGCAGTGGGCCACTCGAGATGATCAGGATGGCCGCGGGAATCGTCATGATCAGCGCGGTCTCCTTGCACGTGTAGCAGAGACCGAGCATCGCCCCGGCGATCACGTAGCCGATGAAGCGCCGGCGATTCCACGACAACACGCCCTCGCCGTGCGGGGTACGGCGCTGGGTGGAGACGATCACGATCATCGAGGCGGTGAGCCAGCACGAGGCTGCGTTGTCAGGCAACACCGCGCCGGCATGCACGTAGATCAACGGGTTGATCGCCACGAGCGCCGCCGCGCTCAGACCCGTGCGCTCGCCGTGCAGCATTCGGCCGAGCACGTACGCAAGGATCACTAGGATCAGGTGATAGGCCGTGTGGAACCAGGCGACGGCGGCGATGCTGTCCGTGAGCCGATACAACAACGCGTCAGGTAATGTGACTCCCAGGCGCGTGTTGCCGAGGTCGGGAATGAACCGCGAGTAGCCCGCGATCGCGTGGATCCCGCTGAAGTACTGGATGTCGTCGCTGGCGAAGAAACCCGTGTAGAAAATGAAGTCGAGTAACAAGGACGTCGCGAGTAACGCGGCGAGAATCTTCACGCTGGAGCGCGTCACGGACGAGGCGGCATCCTAATCCACCCCCCGGAGGCCCACCAGGCAGGGCGCCATCCGAACACGCACCGGGAAGCGTCGTTGCATTCCAGGGACCAGCGCCGCAAGATGCCACCGCTTCATGAGTTCCGTCGCAGATAGCTGGCAGATCTCGACCGCGTCACCCGATGGGACGCGTCACCAACTCGTCGTCTCGCCTGCGACCAGGATCGGGAAAGTGTCGGTTGCCGATCAGCGACTCCGCTTCCAGATCCCGGATGGCGAGAAGCTTTACCTGTCGAGCAAGGGCACGGGGAACTTTGCCACGCCGCCGTCGAGTAGCGCGCTGCCGCTTGTAGCCGGACACGAATACGCCGTGTCCGCGCAGATCCAGCTCGACAGCGGAACGGCGATGCTGTGGCTGATCGAGTACGACGAGCGCGAAAGACTCTGCCATCACGACTGGAAGCTGCAGTCCGGATCGTTTGCGGTTCGGTTTCGCACGCATGCCAAGCATCGCTCCGTCTGTCTCGCCATCCGCATTGCCGGCGAAGGCACGCTCACCATCCGAGACCTCGCGATCTCCAACGTGGAGAGCGCGGCCCTAAAGCTGGTTCGCGCGAAGCCCGAGCAGTCGACTCCCGAGCTCCTCGCGATGATCGGCGAGGCGAGCGCCCTCGTGATGTCGGAGAGCTCCACCACGCAGGACGACGCCTTCGATCGGATCTGCGAGGCCGCGGCATTTCGCCCCGACCTCGTGTATCCGGTACTCGGCTACCGGGCTCTGCCGAGGCCGGATGACGATTTCGAGGTCAACCAGCTCGAGGTGCTGTGGCAGGCAGGACGGCTGTTCGGGCTCGCGGTCGACGCCGGTGAGTCCGTTTCCGAGGCCGTGCTCGACTGGTGCAAACGTCGCGAGGTCCCCGTCATCACGGACGAGATCGCGGGACCGAAGCTACACGTCGATCGCGTGATCGCGCGTCGCACGGAGCTGCTGCGCACGAAGACCGATCTGAGGTTCCGCCCGCTCCCTCGCGATGCCGCGGAGCTCGCGGAACAGGGCTTCGAGGTTGTCGCACCTGATCGCATGCCCCCGGCGGAGTTCGAGGATGCCAAGGAGTTCTGGGCACAGTACGGCGTGCGCAGCTTCTATCAAAGCCACAAGCCATGGGCGAGCCTGCTCGTTCGCATGGTTCGTGACCTCAAGCCGGCGAGGATTCTCGAGTTCGGCTGCAACGTCGGCCGCAACTTGCACGCGATCCGCGAGGCGGTTCCAGACGTCGAGCTGGTCGGGCTCGACATCAACGCCGACGCCATTCGCGCGGGTCGCGAAGCGTCACAACTCGATCTCCGCGTCGGGGACGAACGCACACTCGCAGAGATGCGCGACGGCGAGTTCGATCTGGTGTTCACCGTCTCGGTGCTCGATCACATGTCCGACATCACGGGCGTGACGCGATCACTACTGCGTGTCGCTCGCCGCAACGCCCTGTTCCTCGAGGTCACGCTTCCGATCGAGGGCAAGGTACTCCGTCACTACGATCACAAGCATCGCGAGGTGCGTCCATCGACGGGTGCTTCCTATAGCTGGGACGTCGCGAAGTACCTCGAGGGAGCTCCCCGGCTTCGTCGAGTCGACCGCCGCCCGATCTACATGCATTCCGCGTCGCTCGGTCCGTACTACTCGGCGTACCTCGCGCATCTCGATTCCACCGACAAGGTCACGATGAACAACGATCGCGTCAGCGAGCTCTACCGGGGTGACCTCCTGACCAAGCGCAGCCAACGGATCTGCCGGGATCGAATTCACTGGCTTCGAGATCAGGCGCGTGGCCGCACCCTCGACGTCGGCTGCAGCCAGGGCATCACGTCGATCCTGCTCGGCAGGGCCGGTCACGAAGTCGTCGGCATCGAGGTCGAGGAGCCATCGATCTCTTTCGCGCGTGCCGAGCTGGCGAAGGAACCACCCGAGGTTCAGCAGCGCGTGCGGTTCGTGCACGCCGATGCCAACGGGGACGCGCTCGCCGGCGAGACGTTCGACACCGCCGTGATGGGCGAGCTACTCGAGCACCTCGAGAACCCGCGCGCCCTGTTTCTACGCGTCGCGAAGCTGATCGCTCCGGGAGGAGAGATCGTCGGCTCCACGCCGTTCGGGCTCCATCCGCATCCCGATCACAAGCAGACGTTCTTCTATCGGTCGTTCCTCGACACCATCGCCGGCGTCGGAGCGGTGACGTACCTCGACGTCGTCGACGGCTACATCCGCTTCATCGTCAGCCTCGATCCGAACGCGGTCTCGATCGATCTCGGCCCGGCGGCGGTGCTCGAGCGATCGGAGCGCGCGTTCCTCTCGATCATGCAAGGTGATGTCGAGGAGCGGCAGGAGCGGAAAGAGGCATTCAGGTTCTCGATCGCGCGCGCGACCAAGGAAGCCGAGGCCGAGCGAGACGAAGCACGCAGGCGGCTCGAGGTGACGCGCTCGGAGCTCGAACATCTGCGCACGCAGCTGCGCGAAGGGGCCTCGAAGACCGATGCCGAAGGCAAAGGCAGCTCGCTGATCGGCTCGCTTCGCAAGACCTATGGCCGTATGCGGCGACGCACCTAGCGACGAGTGAACAACGCGAGCTCTCGCTGCGTGGTCTGTTCCGCGCTGCGGTCGCGTCGGATGCGAGCGGCAGCACGCTCCGACATTCGCTGGAACAGTGCCGGATCGCGATAGAGGGTCTCGATCGCGCGTGCGAGACCCGACGCATCTTCGGGCGGTGCGAGAAACGCGCAGTCGGCGTCGACCATCTCGGGCACCGCCGCGATCCTGGTCGTCACCGGCACCAGCCCGGACGACATCGCTTCGTCGCGCGAGACCCCCTGCGAGTCCCAGCGCGTCGGGCAGAGGAACACGCCGTGCTCGCGGTGGAGCGCGGCGATCTCTTCCTGGCGGACGAAGCGTCGCTCGACGATCACGTTCTGCATGTCGCGCAGCGGCGCGACGGTGTCGTCGAACAGAACGCCATCACCGATGATGTGAAAGTCGAGCTCGGAGAACCACGGCTGCTTCGACAGCTCGACGATCGCCGCGACCGCGAGGTCATTCGCATACTGGCGCGTCGCGAAGGGTCGAACCAAGAGGATCTTGGTGCGCTGCGACGCGGGCTTCGGGATGTACTGGAACAGCTCGGTGTCGATCACGTTGTGGATCACCGTGTGCTGCGCCGCAGGCAGCGAGACCTTGTAGTCCTCCTCGATCTCCGAGGCGAACGTGCGCGACACCGTCACGAAGTGAATGTTGCGGTGCAGGTTACGAAACACGTCGCTCCACAACGCGACACGGCGCGCGCTCGCTGATTTCGCGGACTCGATGTCCTCGGGCGTCACCAGGTTGTAGCGGCGGCGCTGCCAGGGGTGAATGTCGGCGCCGTGAATCCAGATGTAAACCCGCAGCGAATCGAGACGCGTGCGGAGCTGCGCCCAGATTTCCTCGTCGAGAAAGTGCACCAGCACGCTGTCGTACGAGTTGCTGTCGAGCACGCGCCGCAGCACGTCCGCGTTGCCCGTCACCACGTCCGTGCCTTCGAACTCGTGAAACGTGAGCGGTTCCCGCGGGCGGTGGCACATCACGTCGACCTCGACACCCGAGCGCCGGTAGTCGAGCACCCGCCGATGAACGAAGCCGTTGCGGTAAAGCGCGTCCGCAGACGGGTAGCCATTGGTGACGAGCAAGAAGCGAGACTTGCCCGGAAACCGAGTTGGTTCCTCGCCGGGAAGCAGGCCGAGCACGAGGCGTCTCACGGTCGCACTGCCCGGACCGACCACGAGGATGCCGAACCGTGTGTAGACCGCTCCAGCCGGCAGCTCGACCTCGTGGTTCATCGCCGCGAACTTGATCGCCTCACCGATCCGCTTGCGGTGTTGATCGAAGAACAGGAACACGGCCTGGAGCCGGAGACCCGACGTCACCTCGAGGTGAAACTGAGCGCGCGTGTCGAACCCGAGCGCCGCCAGCGGTAGATCGCTGTGCTGATAAAGATACTCGCGCGCGTCGACTGCGAGCGTGGACTCGATCGTCATGCCTTCAGGACCATGCGAGACGATGAGCGATCCGCGCGGACCATCGGGGAAGATCGGAACCAGCTCCGCAGGGCCGAGCGCCGGCAGATCGACATCCACCACATCGGGCGGCTGGATCGCCTCGGCCTGCTCGATGATCGCGGTGAGCGAGAGCCCCCCGTCGAGCGCTTGCGGCTCGCCCACGGTCGCGGAGAGCCGCGCGTCGCCGACGTGAGCCCCACCGCCGGCGCAGTAGTTGAGCTCGTCGATCGCGAACGCGCCATCGAGGACTCGATCGGCGTCTACCAGCTCTGCGATCGTACCGTCGAGTCGATCCCGTCGAATGATCGCAGCCGCGGAAGGCACGGGCTGGTCGGAGTGATACTCGGCGCCTCCGATCCGGACCGGACCATCGGAGCTCCACTGCCAGCGCGCCGCCTTGCCGATCACCGGGCCGTCGAAGTAGCGCGTCGCCAGCGCGAGATCCTCAAGATAATGCTCGCCGTAGAAGTCATCGCGAGCGAACCGAGCGACGAATTCTCCCTCGCCGATCAGCGACTGCGCGCTGGCAGCTCCCTCGACGAAGCGAGCACCAGGTACCCGCGCCAGGATCTCGGCATGCAGTGCCGACGGAGCGATCACGGCAAGGCGCTTCGCAGCGTGGCGCTGACGCTCGAAGGCATCGACCAGCCGCTGAGCCTGCTGTGACGTCGATGCAGCGCCGACCACCGTGATGGTTGGCAGCAAGACAGGCGGTGCACAGCCGAAGACCTTGCTCGCGATGTACGCGAGCCGATCTTCGTAGGTGTGCTCTGCCATTGCTTTACGAAGCCCGATCAAGCGGAGCACCCGCGCAGCTGCCTCGTCGTGATCGAGCTCGCGCAACCTGGTCGCGAGTCGTGCAGGATCGTCCGTGGCGATCACGAGCTCACCGAACAGCAGCCGGATTCCCTTGGAGTAGTTCGAGATCGTCAGCGTATTCGAAGCGAGCAGCTCGAACACGCGCCGCGCGAACATGGTCTGCGATGTCTTGATCGAGTTGATGTTGATCGCGTAGCGGTACCCCTTGTACGCGCGATCGATCTCGGAGAACGGCAAGTTGCCGACGATGTAGTCGCGATATGAAGCGGGAAATTGATAGTCCGGATCGGTCTTCCCGTGATTGCGATCGAAGATCTCGACCGGTCCGCGCTCGAGCAACTGGATCATCATGCGCAGGAAGTCGCGCTGTCGTTCCGGATACCTCGCGTAGTACGCGCCCGCGAAGCACGCGGCGTTCTTGCGCTCGAACTTCTCGATCGGGTTGTGCTGTCGCGGTTGGCAAGCGAACGGCAACAGATAGACGCGATCGTGATCGAGTAGCTGCTTGTAGCGATGAATGCAGTCGAAGTCGGTGGTGAACACGACGTCGAACAACGCCGCCGTGTTGAGAAAGGTCCCGAAGTGGACGGGATCTTCCTTGTTCCAGAATGCGGTCGGAACGCTTGCCTCGTGACACCACTGCACGAGCTCGCGCAGCTCGATGGCGAGCTGGTTGATCTTGCGATCCCACGACTTGTCGGGTCCATGCCAGGCAGATTCGACGAACAGCAGGTGCGGTCGTTGCGCTTCGACCTGCGCACGCCAGGTGTCGGGGCGGAGCACGATCAGCTCGCACTCGGGCGCGTACGAGTGCATCGTGAAGTCGTCGAAGATGCACGCGACGCGCAGCTTCTTCAGATCGGCTCCCGTCGCGAGCGGAAATGGCGCCGCGAACTGACGCACCGGAGGCCGTGCAACCCGCGGACGTGCCGCTCCCGGCGGCTTGCTGGCCACGGGCTGGCGAAGCTGGGTGACCACGCGCGAGATCCGTTGCAGTCGGCCGTCGGCGTTGCCGCGACGCGTACGAGCGTCCTGGTTGAGGTTCCACAGCGTGCGCGGAAGCTCGATCAGGCCCTTGATCGACTTGGTGTTGTGGATCAGCGCGTGACCGAGCCGGAACGACAGCGTATTCTTCGTCTTGTCGATCTGCTGCTGGGCGAGGCGGAGCTTGCGCTCGAAGGTCTCCTGCTCCGCGCGCGAGTCTGACTTCCCGCGATCCGCCTCGAGCAACTGGATCGTGCGTCGCTGAAGCATGCGCTCGACGTCGCGTAGCTTGCTGGCGGTGTCGCGCTGTCGTGCCGCTGCATCGACGATCGCGGTCTCGAGCAACCGAGCGAGCGTTTTCGGCTCGGGCTCGTTCTCGCGTGCGAGCGACTCGGCTCGCGCGGCACCGAACACTCCGACGCCACCCGCGACGACTCGCACCGCCGAGATCTCGAAATACTGACCGACGCGCGCCAGCTCGTCAGCCAGCGTGGCGTCTCCACCCTGATACACGTAGATCAGACGCTCGCAGCTCGATTCCCGAGCCGCTGCATCGCGACGGGCGCTTTCCAGGGCACCGGCATCCAGCGCATCGACGAGCGGCGGAGCGTCATCGCTCATCGCGCGTCTCCCTGCGGTTCATCCACCATCATCCAGAACGTCGCACCGTGCTTGTTGCGGCGAGCGAGCAGTGTCAGCTTGCCGCGAGGGAACAGCTTCACGAGGTCCGGGATGTCGAACCTTCGCAGGTGCCCTTTCCCGAGCACTTCCTCGCGAAATGGCACCGTGATGATCAGCCGCTCCTTGCAGACCCGCCGGAGCTGATCGATGCCGCGTTCGAACGTGCCATCGGGCAGATGCTCGATCGTCTCCATGCATGTCACCACGTCGAACTCGCCGTCGCGGTACGGCAGGCTCGCGATATCGACGAGATCGACGCTGAAGCCATCCCTCAGCTTGACGAACTTCGAGTGCTGCCGATGGTCGACGCCGACGATGCGATCGAATCCGCGCGCGGCCATCGCATTGACGAACTGCCCGGCACCGATGCCGACGTCGAGCAGCGAGCCTCGTGCGGGGATCGTCGATGCGACGTGACTCCACCGCGCGTAGTCGTCGCGATGGAGATGAGCCGGGCTAGTGCCGGCCAGATGCTTCTCGTACGCGGCGAGGGTCTCGGCGATCTCGGGCGTGAGCTCGATGCTGTCGACATCGATCTGCCGGATCGGCTGTACCGGATGCGTGAGCTGCTTGTACAGCTTGTCAACGGCGCCGGTCAGCTCGTACCAGCTCCGATGAGCGGAGACCCATGTGCGCGGGCCGCTCGGTCGGGCGTTACCGGAGAGTGCTGTGGCGAGCACCTCGGTCAGATCCTCGACGTCGTCCTTGCGAAACACGAAGCCATTGACTCCGGTCTCGATCATCTCACCGAGGGCGGAGACGCTCGAGGCGATCACGATCTTATCCATCGCCATCGCCTCGAAGGGCTTGAGCGGCGAAACCATCTCGGTCACCGGGAGACTTCTGCGCGGAAACGGTGCGATGTCCACGATCGAGTAGTGTGCCTCGACCGCGTGATGAGGAATGCGGCCGGTGAAGACGACCAGATCGCCGAGGTCGAGCTTGGTGACCAGCTCTTTCAGCGAGCTCAGGACGGCCCCGTCGCCGACGATCAACACGCCGAAGTCGGAGACGCCGCGTTCGCGCAACCGATGCACCGCGTGCATCAGATAGTCGAGACCCTCGTAGTCGACGATCGAGCCGATGTAACCGATCACCTTCTTGCCGGCGAGCCCGAGCTTCGCGGCGAGAGCCTCGTCTCGCGGTCGAGGTGTGAAGCGCGCGACGTCGACGCCATTCGGAATCAACACGATCTTGTCGGCCGGTACGCCGCGTCGAACCATCTCGTCGATCAGCGCTCGGGTGATGCAGACGACTACATCGGCCTCGCGCGCCGCCTGCGCCTCGAGGTCGGCCATCATCTTGAACTGCTCCGACTCCATCCAGTCGGGCTCGCGAGATCCACGCGTGACTTCCCACAGCCCGCGAACCTCGTAGACGGTCTTGATTCCCAGCGCGCGACCCACCGCGTTCGCGACCAACCCGTTCGCGCTATTCGCAGCGGCGTGCAGGATCTCTGGACGCTCGCGACGTGCCAGCTCGAAGACCGCATCCGTATATGCAACGAGATGCTCGGGGAGTGGCGGCGCGTCGCCCGGTCGCGGCAACCGGAAGTACGTTACGCCATCGACCACCGAGGCGTGCTCGACGGGCAACTGACGGAACTGCGGAAGCTCCTGCGGATATCCCAGCCGCGTCGCGCCGCTGATGTCCCAGCCTCGTGCGCGCGTATTCGTGAGCAAGCCGTGGGTGCGTGTCGCGTAGCCGCCGGAATCGTGCGGGAGGCTGTTATGAAGCAGGTAGAGCACGCGACCCGCGATGGGGACGTACGGGACGGGCGACGGTCGATAGCGGAAGCCATTCCGAGCCAGCGAGATCACAGCCTGGACGCGCTCCGTCTGGAGCGCCACGCGTGGATCCGACGCCGGTGCGTGCTCGATCACCTCCAGCGCGCGCGTGAAGTGCCCGAGCCTGCTGTACGCCGTCGAGATCTCGGCGAGGAGGGCGACATCGGACGTCTGCGATATCGGCAATTCATTCATCCACTGCACGACCATGCGGCGGACACGAGGTCCCTGCGCGAGCTTGAGATCGCGGACGCACAACCGGATCGCGATCCACTTCTGCGGTTCGTCGGAGGCCGCAGCGAGCATCCTGTCCCGGATCGAGATCGCGCCTGCCTCGTCATCTGCCTCGAGGACCTTGCGAGTCTCCCGAAGCGCGATCTCCATCGCCAGCTCGAAGCGAAGGTCGCGGCGTGCAGCTGCGGTGGTGGCATCGGCTCCAGGATCGGCACCGATCTGATCCATCAACTCGATCGCGCGCTCGTGATTCCCGGCCTTGCGATGATGAACCGCCAGCGCGTGAAGATTTCTGGCGGGCGGCTGGTCCGGAAGACATGCATCACCAAATGCCAGCGTCGCATGGAGATCCACCTCGGCCAGCGCACGAACCATCGCGATGTGTAGTGATGTTCGCGCATTGGGCGCGCCGAGGTCGACGGCATTCTCGATCGCCGAGGTCACGGCTGCCGCTGCCTGCTTCACGCCATCACGCTTGATCAGTCCTGCAAGCGCTTGCTGGAGCTCGCCATATGGCTTGTCGACGTAATCCAGGACCTCGAGTGCACCGGGTTCGTCGCGCGCGAGTTGGCGCCGCAACACCCAGCGACGAACCGAGCGCTCGGCGCGTTTCGCGTGTCGTTGAAGCTTCGAGATCAAGCGCCTGACTCTACACCGATCACTTGCGGTCCGGTCCTCTGCGCGTGACGAGGACCAACGCGGCGCCGCGACGATTGCTCCGCGCGATCTCCAGGGGTGGCTTTGGAGTGATTCCGAACATCCGGCGAGCAGCATCGACAAGCACCTCGCTGCGGCTCTCGGGTGGATAGAGACGTTCCAGCATCCTCGCCCGATCCGTTGCGGGGAGCGCGGCAACCGCGGCTTCGACCTTGTGCGCCGGGACGATCGTCACGTAGGGGGGTACTGGCTTGCCGTCCTCCAGCCTCAGTCGTGGGTCGGGTGGGATGTCGAACAGGAGCGGTGCCATCCTGCGCCGGTACTCGGGGACGATCGTGATCGGATACGAAGCGTAGTTGTCTCGCGCCGCCTCGATGGCCGCCATGAACGCCCGAGCGTCCGGAGCCTTGAAGATCTTGCCCGCATTGGGCTGTGCCGCACGCATCTCTCCCCAGCCGAGGACCGCGATCGCGAACACCACCACGGCCACCGGCCAGCGGTCACGACTCCACCCGGGAACTCGCTCGGAGGCTTGCCAGCGATCGACGAGGTGGCTGACGATCGCCGCGGTCATCAAGACCGCCGGCAAGATCACGATCGCGTAGTAGCGATTCTGGATCGAGGACGGGAGCCACTCGGTCAGGCTCGTCGTGCCGATCGTGAGGTAGATGACCGGCCACCAGAAGAACGCCATCAGTCCGAGGTGGCGGTCCCGCCAGCATGCGTAGAGCACGCTGCCGACGAGAAGCACCCAGAGCATCGCGGGCATCCATAGCGCGAGCTTGTCGTACGCGAACTCGAAGCGTTCGAACGGCGAGTCGCCCTGCCAGCTCATCCGCTCGAGGTAGATGTCCTCGGCATCGCTGATCATCCCCATCTTCGACACCCACTGACCGGAGACGAGGCGCAACATCACGAGGTCAGCGGCGAACACCGCAACCAGTCCGAGCGCGAGAAATGCTCCGTTCTGGATCCACACCAGGCTCCGCAGCCGACACGCCGACATCACGTAGATCGCCGCCGGGATCGTCATGATGAGCGCGCTCTCCTTGCAGATGTACGCGATGCCCAGGAAGACGCCGGCGACGAAGTGCCCCCGCGCGCGACGCGCATGCCAGGTGGTGAGTGTCGCCGACTCGGCAGCCGGGTGGCGTTGCTGCACCAGGGTGAGGGCGATCATCGATGCAGCGAGCCACACAGAGCACGCGTTATCCGGCAGCACCGCACCTGCGAACCCGTAGAGCAGCGGACAGATCGCGATCAATGCCGCGGCGATCAATCCCGTGCGCTCGCCGTGGAGTAGCCGCCCGAGGATGTTCGCCAGTACCACCAAGATCAGGTGATAGACGCAATGAAACCACGCGACCGCCGCAACGCTGTGGGTGAGCCGATATACCAGCGCGGAAGGGAGCGTGATCCCGAAGCGCGTGTTGCCAAGCCCCGCTTCGAACTCTCCCTGACCGGCAATCGCCCGCGCTCCGGTCAGGTATCCGGCGTCGTCGCTCGCGAAGAAGCCGGTGAAGAACAGGAAGTCGAGCACGAATGCCAGCACCACCAACCACGCCACGATGCGTCTGTTGCGATGCCCCGGCGTCCCCATCCCCACCTCGTAACGCGAACGCGATCCGTTCACAACCGGAGCTGGTCTGCGTGTCGCTTGGGGGCGCTTTCGATCCTCGCGAGCACGTTCTCGAGCTGACCGGCTAGCCCGATCGTGCGCAGGTACCATTCGATTGATGCGAACCGCGGGCGGTTGTCGCGATCGATCAGCTCGAGTGCGCGTTCGCGGGTCATCACGCCCTCGCGAATCTGGTTGCTGCGGAACGTGTCGTTCTCCGTCAGTCCCGCCATCGCGTAATAGATATAGTTGTAGAACGAGGCGGTGCCATCACCGATTCGCCACGTCGACACGGTGTCCTCGGCGCGCTCGAAGTTGTAGGCCCCGAGCAACGTGCTCTCGACGAGCTCTTCGTTCCAGTCGATGTAGCGATAGAGGTTGTGATAGTCGTGATCGATCACGTAGTACGCGCCGAACGCCTTCGCCGTGTCGAGCAGCGAGCGATTGAAGTAGCGTGGGTTCGCGAGGAATTCGCGGCCGTAGTACGCAGCTAGCTTGAGCTTGTTCTTCGCCGACAGCGTGTACTGGTGATCGTCGTCGTGACGGATCGGCGGGATGCCCGCGAATCCCGACTTGAAGTCGGTGCGTTCGAACGGGTTCTCGCACAGGAACGAAAGCTTCACGCCCACCTGATCGCGCGTCTTGTTCAGGTAGTAGAAGTAGTGTTTGTCACCCGCCATGAAGAGCGGGATGGTGCCGAGCGACGGCTTGGCCAGCCACGCCTCGACATTGCGCCGGATGTAGTCGCGCTTGGTCGGAATGTCGGCCGACACGAGGATGTGTTCGATGCCGAGGCGACCGCAGATCCGCGACGTGTTGCGACGGGCGAGGTCGGTGACCATGCCCCAGTCGTAGGTGTACGCGACCGGGTTCATCCCGAGCTCGACCTTCAGATAGTGGAGGCCGAACATGCTGTCGCGCCCGCCGCTGACGCCGACGATGCAATCGGGCCGACCATCGTCGCTGCGGTACGGCGCCACGATCTCCTCGAGGGCAGCGCGTCCCTTCGCCGGGATCTGGCGGTAGCGCCGGCAGTACGAGCATAGACCAGTGTCGTCGAAGTCGACGTACGGCATGGTCTCGGGCAGCACGCAGCGACGGCACCGGCGCAGGCGCTCGACGAGGGAGACGTACGGGAAGCGACGCGACAGCACATCGGTGTCGAGTGCGGGTGGAGCCGCGGGTGTATCGAAGCGATCGGGCGCAGTCCGGTCGACAAGTGCCCGGACCACCGATCGAGCCTCCGCGCGCTCGGTGGCGACGGGGCGATCGAAGGTGAACGCATCGACGGCGACGTCGTGAAGGTTCACCGCGACGCCGTGACCGGGCGCGACGTGCATGGTGGGCTGGTTCGCGAGTGCCGGATAGCGCCGCGCGAACTCGTTCATGATGTAGCGCTCGGACGCGAACACGAACAGCCCGGCCTCGGGTGCGTGGCGGTAATAGAGCGAGCCATTGTTGGTGGCGAGCAGGAGCTGATCGCGATCCTCGAACAGCGCCGCCACACTGGCCGCTCCCTCGATCTCGCGAAATACGGCGGCTGCGGCAGCAACGAGCGAATCGCCGCGATCGAGGCGGTGGCGCAGTAACGCGAAGATGATCTCGGAATCGACGTCGTACTGGCGCTGGAGGTGGTGGCGCTTCCACAGCTCCGCGTGGTTGACGATGATCCCGTTGTGGATGCCGACGATGCGGCCGGTGTGCACGGGCTGGTTGTTGCGATTGAGCTCGCGACCGCCGTCGGTGACGAGCCTCGAGTGGCCGATGAATGCCAGCCCGTTCGCGCGCCCACCGGAGTTGGCCTCGCGGAGAAACGAGCGGAACGTCGAGCCGCGTAGCATCTCACTCGCCGGAATCGCGTCCTTGTAGATCGCGAGTGCCTCGTCGTTGCTGATCGCGAGCCCCGCTGCTTCCTTGCCGCGCGACTCCGAGAGCTCGAACAACCGCTCCACGGAGCGCTCGAAGTCACGGCCGTCGCGAAGGGACGACGCGCGATCGATGACCGCTCCAAAGATGCCGCACATGCGTGGTCTTGTACTTAGCCTAGAACGCCCCTGCGCCCAAGGATCTCCGCGAGTTGACAGTCGAGGAACCGCTGCATAGTGTCCGTCGGTTCGCATGGTTGCCGCCGTCGCTACCCCCGCTCGCCCACAGATCGCGATCGTGATCCCTGCGTTCAACGAGGCCGGCGCGATCAAGGACGTGCTCGACAAGCTCCACGCGGAGAAGCTGCTCGGGGTGGCGGAGATCCTGGTGATCGATGACGGATCGACGGACGCCACGGCAGAGGTCGCCGAAGCGGCTGGCGCTCGCGTGCTGCGGCATCCCGTGAATCGAGGCTACGGTGCATCGCTCAAGACCGGCATCCGGGCCACCGAGGCCGATTACATCCTGACGATGGACGCCGACGGGCAGCATCGGATCGAGGACGTGCTCAAGCTGTGCGAAGCCGTGCGTGCGGATCCGCGAGCCGATTGCGTGATCGGCCAGCGCACCAAGTTCCTGCACTCGCGCCTGTGGCGGATGCCGGGCAAGTGGATGATCACACTGCTCGCGAAGATCCTGACCAAGAAGTCGATCAAGGACATCAATAGCGGCCTCCGGATCATGCGTCGCGAGGTGCTGTGCCGCTACGTGCACCTGTGTCCACCGGGGTTTTCCTTCTCGACGACGATCACCGTCGCATTGCTGGCGCGCGGCTACTACGTGCAGCACGTGCCGATCGAGGTCGAGCGCCGGGTCGGCAAGAGCACGGTGTCCGTCGGAACCGGGTTTCAAACAATCGTCCTCGTGCTGCGGCTCGCGTGCTTGTTCAATCCGCTGCGCGTTTTCCTGCCGCTGGCGATGGTCGCGATTCTCGGCGGGATCGGATGGACGATCCCGTACACGATCGAGGGTCAGGGTGTGACCGTCGCTGCAATGCTGATGGTCGTGGTCGGGATCTTGCTGTTCGCGGTTGGCCTGGTCTGCGATCAGGTGGCCCAGCTCCGGTTGGAGCGCTACGAGTGATGCGATGAAGATCGCCGTCGTCGGCGGTGGAGCCGCGGCGGTAGGCGCGCTTGCAGGCATCGAGACGTGGGCTCCGGACGCGCACGTCACCGTGTTCGACGTCGGCGCGAGGTTGTCGTCGCCGAGTCCCGATGTCGCCGAGCACGGATTCCGACGCGAGTCGCTGGTGCCACTGTATCGGGATCTGCGCGCGCGCCACGGCCTCGCATTTCCGCCACCGAAGTCCCACTTCGGAGAGACGCTTCGCAAGTTCGAGGTCGCCGGCAAGCCGCATCTGTGGAAGAGCGAACACCGCGGCGGGCTCACCAACATCTGGGGCGGTGGCATGTTCGCACTCGCCGATCGCGATCTCGAAGGCTGGCCGGTCACCGCCGCCGAGCTCGAACCGTACTACCGGAGGATCGCGGACCTCGTCGGCGTGTGTGGCGAGCCCGATGCGCTCGATCAATACAGCAAGAGCTTCGCCAACCGTCCGCCGTTGCTCACCTCGCCGGTGATCCACGCGCTGCGTGATGCCGTGAACCGCGGACGAACACGCACCTGGAAGATCCTCGCGGGCGCCGGCCGGCTCGCGCTCGAGACGCGGCAAGGTCTGCCTCACTCCTGTGTGTACTCGGGCGAGTGCATGCTCGGCTGCCCGCGCGAATCGATCTGGAGTGCGAGTCGCGAGCTCGACCGTCTCGAAACCTCGGGGGTGATCGATCGCTACGTCGTCGGACGCGTACGTACGGTACGCAACCGCACCGTCGAGGTCGCGACGCCGAACGGGACCGAACAGTTCGGACCGTTCGATCGCGTATTCCTGACAGCAGGTTGCATCGCGACCACCGAGATCGTGATGCGCAGCCTGGACATCCAGCGTGGGCTGACGATGCGCGACAACGCCGTGCTGTCGTTCCCGATCATGCACGTCGGACTGACGCGGACGCCGGACCCTCGATACTTCGGGCTCTGCAACTTGTCGATGCTCGCGTTCGGCGACACCGGGCCCACCGCGCAGGTCTCGGTGTACCCGACGTTCGATCATCTGTGGCGCTATTACACGCCGCCTTCGATGTGGTCGGTGCTCGAGCCGCTGTGGAGGCTCGGTCGCTGGCGCCTCTTGCTCGCGCGTGTCTTCTTCGCCGGAGACGCGAATCGCGCCTACGACTTCGAGCTGGTGAAAGACCAACTCTCGATCTTGCCGCGGCCGTTACCCGAAATCGGGCCGAAGCTGCGTAGCTTCCTCGGTGACCTGCGCTCGGCTGCATCGCCTGCATTCGTGATTCCGCCGCTGCCGCCGAGCGGGCAAGCGACGAGCTCGCACTATGCCGCAACCCTGCCCTATGGCGGCGGAATCTTACGCCTCGGTCGCCACGGCAAGCTGGCACCCGGAACCCATGTGGCGGATGCCACGGCGTTCGTCAGTGCGCCTGCGATTTCTCCCACGTTCACGATCATGGCCAATGCCTGCCGGACGGTGTACGAGAGCCTTCAGGATTGACCGCATGTTTTCTCCCCGCGCGCGCTATCGCTTTTACGGCACTCCCCACAACTACGTGACGACTGCGCGCCACTTGCTCGGGCGCACGCACGAAGACTGGCGCTCGACGGTCGAGCGCGAGGTCGAACAGTATGTAGGAGTCGAACACGCGATCTGCATGCCGCAGGGCCGCTACGGCCTCTATCTGATCCTGAAGCACCTGCTCTCCGGCGCGCGGAACGAGGTCGTGATGTCGCCATACACGATCCACGACGTCGTCAACATGGTGCTGTGTGCCGGCGGGAGACCAGTGTTCGCCGATATCGTCCCCGCGACGTGCAACATCGATCCGGATCGAGCTGCGGAGCTGATCGGACCGCGAACCGGTGCCGTGCTGATCACGCACCTGCACGGACTCGCCGCCGATGTCGACCGGTTCGAGCAGATCTGCCGTGCCGCAAACGTCCCTCTCCTCGAAGACGCCGCGCAGGCCTTCGGTGTGCGCGTTGGCGATCGTCTGCTCGGATCGGTCGGTCACGCAGCGATCTACAGTTTCGGTCGCGCGAAGAACGTCAATGCGTTCTACGGCGGCATGGTGGTGACCCACGATGCGACACTCGCGTCGGCGATTCGCGCCGAGCTAGCGTCTCTCCCCGAAGAGGAGCCCGTCAAGCTCGCGAAGCGCGTTGCCCACTGCGCGGTCGGCGACCTGATGACCGCGCCCGCCGTGTTCGCACCGCTGACGTTTCGGTTGTTCCGCTACGGTGCCGTGCGAGGCGTCGCATCGGTGAATCGCATCGTCCAGACCGAGGCGAATCCGGCGCGCAAGGATCATATCCCGGAGCACTTCCATCGCCAGATGTCGATGCTCCAGGCGCGATTGATCCACGAGCAGCTGCCCGGGGTCGAGGAGCACAACCGCGCTCGCCTCGAGATCGCTCGCATCTACCACGAGGGTCTGCAAGGTCTTCCGGGTATCGGACTACCGCCGTGGCGCGATGACGGTTCGCACATCTATCTCCAGTATCCCGTCCAGCTCGCCGACCGCTGGGACTACGTCCGCTACATGATGCAGCACGGTCGCGACCTCGCGATCCAGCACATGGGCAGCGCCGCCGAGCTCGACATCTTCCAGGATGTCACGCGACCGTGTCCGCAGGCGCGTGCCGTCGCGGACAGCCTCGTGCTCCTACCGACCTATCCGCGCTACGGGCAGGCAGATGCACGCGCGAATGTCGAGGTCACTCGAGCGTACGTTCGCGAGCGCAGGCTCGAGTCCGCATGGTCGACGTCCACGACGAGGATCGCGACGGCGTGATGGTCGTCGGCGACGCCCTCGACGCCGGTGACATCGAGCTGCTGGCGCGCATGCACGTCGAGTCGTTGCCCGGCTCGCTGGTGTCGGCGATCGGAAATCGCTATGCACGCGCGTTCTATCGCTACATCGCAGAGAGCCCGACGGAGATCGTGCTGCTCCACCGGCAAGGCAAGGCGCTCGTCGGTGCCTGCATCGTCAGCCTCGAACCGTCGACGATGTCGCGCCGGTTGCTCCGGCACACCCCGCTCGCGTTTCACGCCGCGCTTGCCATCCGGCGGCTGCCGCTTCGCGCGATGTTGACTGCAAAGCGACCCGTGACGAAGGCACCTTCCGGTCCGGAGATCGTGCTGATCTTCACGCTGCCCGGTGTGCGCAGCAACGGTCTCGGGCGCCGTCTGCTCGAGCGATGCGATGCGTACCTCGCCGAGCGCGGCCACGCGCGGTTACTCGTCAAGACGCGCGACGAGGCTAGCAATCGCGCGATCGCGTTCTACGAGCGGTCGGGATTTGCACGCCACTCGCAGGTCGAGCAGTACGGCAAGCGACTGGTCCTGTTCGAGAAGGCGATCGCGCGAGAGGGAGCACGATGACGAGCACACCGTGGGATCGAGTTCGCTGTCCCGACTGCCTGGGCGCGCTCGCTTTCGCTACCGAGGCCTGGCGCTGCACGAGCTGCACGAGCACGTATGTCGTCGAACGCGGCGTGCCGCGACTGATCGGTGCGAGCAGCTCGCTGAACCTCAACGAGGTTGCCACCCAGGACGAAGCGAGCGAGGCCTACGACAACGTCCGCTACCAGCGCGAGTGGTCGCGGCGCTATCACGAGCACACGCTCGATCAGCTGTTCGACATCGTGCCTGCGCGTGGCGACGTGCTCGATGATGGCTGTGGTCCGGGGTTGTTCATGGAGCACATGCGAACGCGCGCACCGCAGATGGGGCGCTACGTCGGGATCGATGTCAGCGGCGGCATGCTCGGCAAGGCGGTCGCACGGCGTACAGATCCGGATCGCGAGCTCTTGATCCAGGCCGATTCGTGTCGGCTCCCGTTCGCGGATGCGTCATTCGATACCGTGTTTGTCCGCGGTCTCCTCCATCACCTGCCCGATCCGGAGCAAGGCGTGCGCGAGGTCGCACGTGTCCTCAAGCCGGGCGGCACCGCGCTCGTGCTCGAGCCTAACAAGACCGTGATCTCGACACTGCCCCGGCTTCTGGCGCGCAAGGGCAAGCAGTTCGACGACGACCACAAGAACTTTCGGGCGAGCTACATCCAGCGCGTGGTGTCGTCGGTGCTCGCGCTCGAAGGCACGCACTTCTACGGCTACGTCGCCTATCCGTTGCTCGGCTATCCCGACGTCGCGAGCTTCGACCGACTGCTTCCTCTCGATCGTCTCGCGCCGTGGCTGATCCGGATCGACGACACCATGGCGCGCGTTCCCGGCGTACGAGGGCTCGGCTGGGGGGTGATACTGCGAGCGTCAAGGAGGCGCGATGTGGCCGTTCGCCCGTGATCCGAAACGCGACGGGCTCGCTCACGTCCTGTCGCCGGAGTCCAGGGCAAGGCGTCAAGCGAGACGCTCCGTTGGGACCTCGAGTGGATGCGCTACCTGTCGCTCAGCACGGGCATCCGCTTCTACTTCTACAACATGAACACCGACGCCTATGCGCTCTCTGCCGGGCCCAAGGCGATCGAGAAGATGTCGGCGGTGGGCGATGGGCTCGGATCTCGTCGGCAAGGATGTGCTCGAGATGGGTTGCGGCCCCGGCGTGTCCGGCCGGATCACGGGGCGGTTCGCGAACAGTTACACACTACAAGATGCTTTCTGGTTGCTCCGATTCCTGCGCGACGTCACACGCGACGGCGGCCTGATCATCGCGGACTTCTGTTGCGACCCTGCAACGGTCGACGGCAACCGCCGGCTGCAAGCCGATGCGGATCTGCAGGAGGCGTACCGAGCGCGATGTTCAACTTCGAGGACGCGGAGATCGAGCGCCTCGGCAAGGAGGTGGAGCTTTCGATCGAGAAGATCGAGCACCGCCCGGAGCTGTCGAATCGGTTCGTCCGATTTCGCGTCTGGTTGTGTTAAGGAGGGCGCATGCGTTGGCCATTCGCACAGAAGCGTGACGACAAGCTCGATGGCCTCGCTCACGTCCTGTCCGCTACGTTCCAGGCCAAGGCCGCCGCCGAGACGCGTCGCTGGGACAAGGAGTGGATGCGCTACTTCTCGATGGGGAAGGACTACTGGTTCTACTTCTGGGACCTCAGCGGCAATGCGTGCAACCTGACCGCCGAGCCCGACGAGATCGCCAAGCTACCCGCCGAGAAATTCTTCCGGTTTCCGCTCTACAAGACGATCCGGGGCCGCGGGTGGGTCGATGGCAAGGATCTCGTCGGCAAGGACGTGCTCGAGATAGGCTGCGGCCCGGGCGTGTTCGGGCGCGTGACCGGGCGATTCGCGAAGAGCTACACCGGAGTCGATGTCTCGAAGATCGCACTCTCGATCGCGGACCTGACATCGCCGAAGTCGTGCAAGTACTTCCACCTCTATGATCCGGGCGGCATCGAGAGCCTCGCGAAGTCGCAAGACGTCTGCGTCGGACGACACTTCTTCATCCACCACAACTATGAAGACTCGCTGTGGCTGCTGCGGTTCTTGCGCGATCTGACGCGCGACGGTGGCCTGATCATCGCGGACTTCTTTTGTGACCCGGCGACCGTCGACGGCAAGCGTCGCCTCGATGCCGACGCCGACCTGCAGGAGAAGTATCCGAGCGCGATGTACAACTTCGAGGACGCGGACGTCGAACGGATCGCGAAGGACGCCGGGTTGCAGATCGAGAAGATCGAGCACCGTCCCGAGTACTCGAACCGGTTCGTTCGGTTTCGCGTATGACCGGTGCGACGACGACGAGGACTGTAGCGGTTCTCGGGTTTCATTCCGATGCCGCGCAGAAGGCTGCACTCGAGAGGACGTTCGCGAGCTTCGCGCGTACCGAGAAGACGTTGTTCTTGTATCCGTCCGACCGCGAGGGTGACCTGTACACGTTGTCGCTCGGCGTCGGCGACGCACCGGTCGCGTGCATCCACCCCGACTACTCGTATCCGGTGAGTTATCTCGACGAGCTGGCTCGCGCATGCGATCCGGCCATGGATGCGGTGTGGACCGCGGATCGCGCCGGCAAGACCGGTCTGCTCGAGCAATCGAATCCCGATATCTATCAGAGCCTGATCCCGGCTCAGGTGCTCCGGCAGCTGTTCTCGTCGGGCGATCGCCACATCCCACTCACGAAACGCAGCAAGCGCAGTCGAGCCGTGCAGCTGCATGTCGTGGGCACGAGTCCAGTACAGACGAACGGCGCCTTGCCCAGACCACTGCACGAGCTCAACGGACTGTACTGGCTCGTCGACTACGCGTACCGCATGGATCGGCGATGCATCGAGGCCTATCTCGACATGAAGAAGCTCGGTCGCGACAATCTCGCGCTCGAGGCCGAGGCGTACCAGGCGTCGCTGAAGCCCCTGCAACTGCGGCATCTCCGGTTCTTCTTGAGCTCGAACAGAGCGGGCACTCGCGCGGTCGATTACATCGCCAACCACATCGACTTCTCGACGGTGAAGCACGGGCTCGATGTCGGGTCGGGTTACGGAGGTCTGGTCAAGGCGCTGCTCGATCGTGGCTGTGCAGCGACCGGGCTCGAGATCATGCAGAGCCTCACCGACCTCGCGAAGATCAATCTGCACGGCCGCGATGCGAGGTTCATCGTCGGCGACTTCTTGAAGGAGAAGCTACCGGAGGAGAGCTACGACCTGATCACGATGACCGATGTCATCGAGCACGTCGCGAGCGCCGAGGAAGCGATGGCGATCACCGCCAAGCTGCTGCGTCCCGGCGGATACGCGTACATCAAGGTGCCCAACTATCGGTACATCGATCATGTGCGCGAGGATGCGCATACCGGCTTGTTCGGCATCACGCTACTCCGCCACGACCCCGCCGCCGCGTACCTCAAGGCGGCGAAGAACATGGGGTACTCCGTCGGCGACTATCACGACTACGACTACTACATCCGCACGTTCGCGAAGCACGGCGTCAGGCTGGTGCGCGCCGACAACGTGCAGTCGAAGATGGAGGAGCTGCCAAAGCTCGTCGGTGCGTGCAAGAGCGGGTTCGCGAAGTGGGAAACCGAGATGCAGATCGACGCCGAGATGAAGACGAACATCCGCAACCAGGTGACCGAGTACCTGCGCGTCTTCGAGGAGAAAGCGAAGCCGCAGCGTTCGTGGTGCACGCTGTTCCGCGCGAAGCCCGATCCGCTGTTTCTACGCGACTACATGACCGCTCACTGGAACCTGTTCTTCCAGAAGCCGCTCGCGAGTGGCGCGACCACGAGCGCGAGATAGAACACCAGCAGCGGCACGACGTGCAGCGTCAGCCGCGTCAGCCCGCCAAAGCGGCCGGAGCTGTACGCGTGACTGAACGTGGTCAGCACGACGACGAGGACGAAGAACAGCGCGATCGCGTATCGCATCGGCCTCACATACGGTGGTGCGGTGATGAATGCTGAAGCGGCGCCGAGGACGAGCGCGACGGGCCACAGAACGTAGCCCCAGTACGAGCCGAGCCAGAGATCGCGTTGCCAGGTGAAGAACGACTCCTGAAACGCATCTGGTTCCATGACGATCGCGATCGCAGCGAGGGCGACGCAGCCGATCGCGACCACCCGCGGGATCCACGACAGCAGGCGACCGGCGGCATCCCGCGCGAGGAACGCGAGGAAGATCGCGGCCATCGTGGCCGCCATCAGGTAGCTGCGAGAGGAGCTCAGGTACTCGGAATCGTCGGGGACGACCGAGCCCATCAGGAGGAGCCATGCGGCGAGGATCAGGGTGAAGGCGAGGTAGGGGCCGAGCACGACTGCACGCGAGAACCGCGTCTGCGACAGCACGAGTGGCAACAGCATCGCGATGAACAGCGGACTCTCGACACGCGCGAAGCCGAAGGCGAGCAAGCCGAGAAACGCTGGTGCCAGGTACGAGGCGTCGTCGAGCAGGTCGGCGAGCCAGAACGAGGCCGCGAACAGGAACAGGTAACCGGCCGCGGTCCAGTTGGCGTGGACGTAGACGACGTGGACGCGAACCAGTGGAATGGCCAGTAAGACCCCGAGCGCGATCGCGATGGCGAGCGTGCGACCGCGCGCCGATAGCCCGAGCTCGCGCAGTCCTCGCTCGAGAGTGGCGCCTAGCGTCGCGACCAGGGAGACGGAGAAGGCAGGAGCGAGAGCGTAGAGAAACTGCTCCTCGGTGACCGTCGCGAGCGCGTGTGCGACGACCTGGAACGAGCCCCACGAGTGCAACCAGTACAGAGTGGCCAGCGAGAGCTGGTGCTCGCGCTCGAGCTGGTTGGCGTACGCGATGAACTGCTCCGAGTCGTAGGTCAGCTGCGCGACGTTCCAGGCGCAGAACGGCGCACACACGGCGGTGAATAACGAGGCCCAGGCGACCAGACGCAGCGTGAGACCCGATGTCACGCGTCCACGGTGGACGGCAACGGCGATCGAAACGGCGAGCAGGGCGACGAGGAGCGCGACGACAGATGTGGGCGTGAACACACCGAGCAGCAGCAATGGCAAGGCGAGGAAAACCGTGATCGCGAGACCGACGAGGAACCCGGAGCCGAGGCAGATCCACGACGCGCGATGGGGTCCGAAAGCCAGGCACGCCCACGAGCCCACGAGCTGTAGCGCGAAGAACAGGGGGAGCTGGCTCATCCGCCGCGAGCACTATAAGCCGCGCTTGATCCAGGTCACGACGCGTTCGAGTCGAACCCATCGATTCGACGAGAATCGTGCTAATCACGAGCCATGCGCTGGCTCGTCCTCCTCGCGATCGGGATCGCCGGAGCGCTGGTGTATCTGAAGCTGTCGCTGTCGGATGGGTCCACCGAGCCGGTGCGCGAGCGCGCGCCCCAAACCACGGTCGAGGACGAAGCACCACCGAAGCCGGTCGACAAGCCGGTTGCGGTGGCGCCGCGCGAGATCAAGCCGGTGAAGCCGCCGGAGCCCAAGCCCGAGACGCCCAAGCCGTCTGCGCTCGAGCGCGTGGTGACCACGCTGACCGACAAGCCCGCGCCCGCCGATGCCGGCGTCGCCGAGGAGAAGGAATGGACCGAAGAGGAGCGCTGGCAGGCGCTCTACACGGCGACCGGTCGCTACGAGAAGGGCAAGTATCCGCAGGCGATCGAGAAGGCGATGGAGATCGCGAGGCGATATCCGCCCTGGCAAGAGGATGGCTGGAAGGTCGCCATCCAGGCGCACTGCGCGATGAGCGAGCCCGACAAGGCGAACGCGCTGTTCGCGAAGATGACCGTCAAGTCGGCCATTGACGAGATCGTCAAGGTCTGTGGCGAGTGGAACGTCAAGCTGACGCCGCCGGGTCCCAAGTGACCGCTCGGGCGTGACGCCGATCGCCGTCGAGGAGTAGGTTCGAGCCGTGGCACACAACTTCGCGCTCGTCGGTGCGGCAGGCTTCGTCGCGCCTCGCCACATGCAGGCGATCGCGGAGACCGGCAACACGCTGATCGCGGCGGTCGATCCGCACGACTCGGTCGGCGTCATCGATCGCTACTTCCCCGACGCCGCGTTCTTCACCGAGGTCGAGCGCTTCGACCGCTTCCTCGAGAAGCGCCGCCGGCTCTCCGAGCAAGAGCGCGTCCACTACATCTCGATCTGCTCGCCGAACTACCTCCACGACGCGCACGTCCGCCTCGCGTTGCGGGTCGGTGCCCACGCGATCTGCGAGAAGCCGCTCGTGATCAGTCCGTGGAACCTCGATGCGCTCGCGGCGCTCGAGGCCGAGTACGGCCGCCGCGTCTACACGATCACCCAGCTCCGCTTGCTGCCGCAGCTGCGCGAGCTCGCGGCGCGGTTACACGGCGAGCCGCGCAAGCGGGTCGATGTCGAGCTGACGTACATCACCGCGCGCGGGCGGTGGTACGCGCAGTCGTGGAAGGGTGCGCCGGAGAAGTCGGGTGGGCTGGCGCTCAACATCGGCGTCCACTTCTTCGACCTGCTGATCTGGCTCTACGGCAAGCCGCGCAGCTCGCAGGTCGTGCTGTCGCGCGCCGACAAGATGTCCGGCGTGTTCGAGCTCGAGCACGCGCGGGTGCGCTGGTTCCTGTCGATCGATGGCGCCGACCTGCCCGCCGCCGTGCGCGCAGAAGGCAAGACGGCCTACCGGTCGCTGGTCGCCGACGGCCGCGAGATCGAGTTCTCCGACGGTCACGCCGACCTCCACACCGCGGTCTACCGGGACCTGCTCGCCGGTGGGGGCTTCTCGATCGAGGACGTGCGGCCGTCGATCGAGCTGGCGCACGAGATTCGTCACGCTCCGGTGACGGCGGCGGCCGACGCGCACCCACTCGCGCGGCGCTGACTGTGGCGGAACCGCTCGCGAGTCCCGGCAGGCGCGCCACGACGCGTTTCCGCTGCTCGTAGCGGATCTGCACCGCGGATGCCGTGAATTGTGCGCCGTCAGCGGCTGGGTCTCGGGCACGCAGTTTGATGGTGTGGCCGTCGCCGTGTCGCTCCACAAGTACGGCCCCAAGAGCCGGCTCTCTCCCTCGGTGGGTGACCACTGCCACTTTTGCGGCTACCCGCTACAGGCCGGCGACTACACGACGCTGGTCCCGAAGACAGCGAGCGATGCGTTTGCTGAGGCCGACGAGGTGCACTGGCGCTGCGCAAAGTACCGGCTGCAACGCCCCGGCTGAAGCTCGGGACGAACGGTTCGAGGGGCTTCACCAGCGTCTCCGACCTGGCTCGGGCCGGCGTCGAGCTCCGGCCTGGGTGTGAAGGTCGGTGTGGATCGGCCGGCGCGAACTTGCTCTGCGTCAGTAGAAGGCGCGGATCGCGCTCGCGACGTGGTCGAGCTGGGCTTCGGTGAGCTCGGCGTGGACGGGTAGCGCCAGCGCCTCGCGGGTCGCGCGCTCGGCCTCGGGCAGCGAGCCTTCCGCCCCGCCGAAGCAGGGCTGCAGGTGCAGCGCGCGCGGGTAGTAGACCTCGGTCTCGATCTCGCGCGCGGCGAGGAACGGGCGCAGCTCGTCGCGCTTCGGCGCGCGGACGACGAAGTGATGCCAGACGTGGCCGGATACGTCGTCGGGCAACACGAGGGGCGTGCCGGCGAGCAGCTCGCGATAGCGGGCGGCGTTCGCGCGCCGCTTCGCGGTCCACACGGCGACATGCGCGCGCTTGACTCGCAAGATCGCGGCCTGGAGCGTGTCGAGGCGGAGGTTCGCGCCGACGACGTGGTGGACGTACTTCGGCTTCGCGCCGTGACCGCGGTAGAGGCGCACGCGATCGGCGAGGTCATCGTCGGTCGTCAGCACCATGCCGCCATCGCCGGCCGCGCCGAGGTTCTTGGTCGGAAAGAAGCTCAACGTCGCGAGCGTGCCGACCGCAACGCCATACGCCTGCGCTGCATCCTCGACGATCGGCAGCTTCGCGGCACGTAGCGGCTCGAGCTCGCAGGGCCGGCCGAACAGGTGCACGGGGACGAAGGCCTTGGTCCTCTTCGTCACGCGCGCGAGGGCCGAGGCCGGATCGAGGTTGAACGTCGACGGATCGATGTCGACGAACACCGGCGTCGCCCCGAGCCTGGCGATCGCGCCCGCACTCGCGAAGAACGACAGCGCCGTCGTGATCACCTCGTCGCCCGGCCCGACACCCGCGGCCCACAGCGCGGCCAGCAAGGCATCGCTCCCCGACGACACGCCGATCGCGTGCGGCACGTGATGATCCGCCGCCACCTCGCGCTCGAGTGCCGCGACGTCGTCGCCGAGGATGTAGTGACCCGACGCGAGCACGCGACCGACCGCAATGTCGATGTCTGGCTTCAACGCCGCGTACTGCGCCTGGAGATCCGCGAGCGGGACCTTCACTCGATCTCCGCGAGACCGTCACCATCGGCGCGGTAGCTGCGTCCGCAGGCGGAGCAGATCCAGGCGCCTTCCTGCAGGCGCTCGCCGCAGCGGCAGGCCCAGCCGATCTGCTTGGCCGGCACACCGGCGACCAGCGCGAAGGCGGGCACGTCCTTGGTGACGACGGCACCGGCGCCGACGAACGCGTAGCGACCGAGGCTGACGCCGCAGACGATCGTCGCGTTGGCACCGATCGTCGCGCCGGCACCGACCTGCGTGTGCTCGTAGGCGTCCTTGCGCGACACCTCGCTGCGCGGGTTCGTCACGTTGGTGAACACCGCCGAGGGGCCGACGAAGACGTCGTCGGAGATCACCACGCCGTCGTAGATCGAGACGTTGTTCTGGATCTTGACGTGGTTGCCGATCACCGCGGTGGGCGCGACGTAGACGTTCTGGCCGAGCGTGCAGCCGGCACCGATCTGGGCCCCGGCGCAGACGTGCGTGAAGTGCCAGATCCGGGTGCCCTCGCCGATGGTCGCGCCGTCGTCGATCACCGCCGAGGGATGCGCCGAGTACGTCATGCGGCCGGCGGGGTGGCCGCGCGCGGCTCGTTCTTGGTGGCCACCGGCCGGGACAGCTCTCCCGGCGCGGCGTGCTGGAGATAGACGAGCTTCTTGGATTCGCGACGGACGTGCGCGACGAGATCGAGGATCAGGCCGGTCGCGACGTTGACCACCGCGATCAGCATCAGGACCATGCAGAGGATCGCGGTGGGGAAGCGGCGGACCTGGCCGGTGTCGAGGTACTCGGAGATCACCGGCACCGCGAGGATCACGGCGGCCAGCGCGCAGAGCATCGCGATCAGCGTGAAGAACAGGAGCGGGCGCTCGTTGCGCACCAGGTTGGTGATCGTCATCAGGATCCGCCAGCCATCGCGGAACGTGCGCAGCTTGCTCGTCGAGCCGGGCGGGCGCTCCTTGTAGTTGGTATCGATCTCGGCGACCGCCATCTTCATCTGCATCGCGTGGACGGTCAGCTCGGTCTCGATCTCGAACTCGCGCGAGAACGCGGGGAAGGATTTGACGAACCGGCGCGAGAACACGCGGTAGCCCGAGAGCATGTCGGCGATGTTGGCTTCGAACAGCTTGCGGACGAGGCCGGTGAGCACGGCGTTGCCGAGCCGGTGGCCCGCGCGATAGGCCGCCTCGTGCGTCTCGATGCGGCGGCCGACCACCATGTCGAGGTTGTCGTCGACGAGCCTGGCGACCAGCTCGGGTGCACGCGAGGCATCGTAGGTGTCGTCGCCGTCGACCATCACGTAGACGTCGGCCTCGATGTCCTGGAACATCCGGCGGACGACGTTGCCCTTGCCCTTGCGCAGCTCCTTGCGAACGATCGCGCCGGCGGCGGTGGCGACGGCGCTGGTGTTGTCGGTCGAGTTGTTGTCGTAGACGTAGATCCGCGCGTCGGGCAGCGAGGACTGGAAGTCCTTGACGACCTTCTCGATCGCTGCGGCCTCGTTGTAGCAAGGCACCAGCACGGCGATTTCGAGGGCGCGGGACATCGGACGACTCGGGGTTATCACAAACGTCATCGGACGGGCAGCCCCGCAGGCGGCTCGTCGGGCGGCTTGACCAGGTAGGAGCGCGAAGGGAGCAGCGTGTCCTCACGCACGAACGTGAACTGCCAGACCGTGGTGGGAATGGGTGCGGTGAGCTCGATGGTGCGGCG
>JAEYYY010000550.1 GCA_023430775.1 Pseudomonadota bacterium | reverse complement strand
GAGCAAGGTCGCGACGGTCGTGCTGGTCGATGTCTCGGAGTCGGTGTCCGAGAAGCAGCTCGATGCCGCGCGCAAGTACGTCGATTCCATGGCCGAGGCGACCGGCGACGGCAACCTCCAGCTGGTCACGTTCGCGGAGAAGCCCACCGTGGTGCGTTCCGACGACGGCAAGCCGCTGTCCGCCGGCATCAAGCGCCACTCCGGCCAGGGCGCCGGCACCGATACGCAGGCGGCGATGCAGCTCGCGTACGGCCTCTATCCCGAGGGCTACCTGCCGCGCCTGGTGATCGTCTCCGACGGTAACCAGACGGTCGGCGACCTCGCGGTCGAGGCCTATCGCGCGAAGGAGCTCGGCGTCAAAGTCTCGTGGCGTACCTTCGATCAGGACAAGACCAACGAGGTGCGCGTGGTCGGCCTGACCGCACCCGATGATCTCAAGGTCGGTCAGCCGTTCGAGGTCACCGCTGAAGTCTGGTCGACCCAGGCGCAGACCGTGACGCTGTCGCTGATGCAGGACGAGTTCGCGAACCCCCTCGAGGGTTCGAAGCGCGTCGAGCTCAGGGAAGGCAAGAACCTCGTCAAGTTCAAGTCCGACGCGAAGCGCGCCGGCGCAACTACCTACCGGGTGTCGCTGACGAAGTTCGAGAAGGACACCGAGAAGGCGAACAACGCCGCCGTCACCACCGCGCCGGTCAAGGGCAAGCCGAACATCCTCTATGTCGAGGGCGGCATGCTCCGCGAGCCCGGCTCGGCGAGCTACTTCCAGCGCGCGCTCGAGCACGAGAACATGGACGTCACCGTCCGCGGTCCGGCGGGTCTGCCGTCGTCCGCGAAGGAGATGGAGAAGTTCGATCTCGTCGTCGTCTCCGATGTCCCCGCGCACCTCGTCGGCGCCGGTCAGATGGCCGCGCTCGACAGCTACATCATGAGCGGCGGCGGCATGGTGATGGCCGGCGGCCAGGACTCGTTCGGCTCGGGCGGCTACCAGAACACGCGGATGGAGCAGATCCTCCCCGTCCGCTTCGACTCCGAGAAGATCAAGGAGCAGCCCGACATCGCGCTCGCGCTCGTGATCGACCGCTCCGGGTCGATGCAGGGCCCCAAGCTCGAGGCGGCGAAGGAATCGGCGCGCGTCACCGCCGAGGTGCTGTCGCCGAACGACTTCATCTCGGTGATCGCGTTCGACAGCGAGGCGACGATCTATGTCCGCCCGCAGCGCGCCGCGAACCGGATGCGGATCAGCTCCGATATCGCGCGCCTGACCTCGGGCGGCGGCACCAACATCTTCCCCGGCCTCAAGGAGGCGTTCGAGATCCTCCAGGGGATCAACGCGAAGGTGAAGCACGTGATTCTGTTGAGCGACGGTGAAGCGCCGACCGATGGCATCGCCGAGCTCGTGCAGGATATGAGCGCCGCGCGGATCACGGTGTCGTGCGTCGGTGTGGCGGGCGCAGATCGCACGTTGCTGGCGTCGATCGCCGATGGCGGCAACGGCCGGCTCTACATGGTCGAGGACATCGGCTCGCTGCCGAAGATCTTCATGAAGGAGACGCAGGAAGCGCAGAAGAGCCAGCTCGTCGAGGACCTCGTCCACGTCCGCGTCGCCAAGCGCGTCGAGGCGATCGAGGGCGTCAACATCGAGAGCGCGCCGCCGCTGCACGGTTACGTCACCACGAAGCCCAAGCCGACGGGCGAGGTGATCCTGATCTCCGACCTCGGCGAGCCGATCCTGGCGCGCTGGCGCTACGGCGCGGGCACCGCGCTGGCGTGGACCTCGGACATCAAGAACCGGTGGAGCGTCGACTGGATCCGCTGGGGCTCGTACCCGAAGTTCTGGGCCCAGGTCGTGCGCACGTCGATGCGGCGCAAGGTCTACGACTCGTACGACCTGACGGCGAAGGTGGTCGACGGGCGTGCGATCGTCACCGTCGACGCGATCGACAGCGGCGAGAAGTTCGTCAACGAGCTCGACACCAAGCTCGAGGTCATCGATCCGGCGAACAACAAGGTGATCCAGACCCTGCCGATGGCGCAGACCGCGGCCGGTCGCTACACGGTCGACTACCAGATTCCGAAGTACGGCAGCTTCCTGCTCAAGGCGATCCACCAGCGCAACGGCAAGACCGTCGCCGAGTCGCCGGGCTCGGTCGCCCTGTCCTACCCGCTCGAGTACCTGCGGACCACGCCCAATCTCGATCCGATGAAGCACGCGGCGTCGGTGTCGGGTGGGCTCGATCAGGCCGAGCCGGCGAAGGTGTTCGATCCGGGCACCGAGTCGGTCAGCTACACGCAGGACCTGTGGCCGTTCGTGCTGCTCGGCGTGGTGATCCTGTTCCTGCTCGACCTCTACGCCAAGCGCGTCCGCCTGTTCGGTTACCGCACGATCAAGTTCTCCTGACTCGCAGACATGCGATAACGGGGCGATGATCGCCTTCCCACCGTTCCGGCTCGATGTCGCCGAGGAACGGCTGTGGAAGGGCAATGCCCTGCTCGAGATCCGGCGCAAGCCGTTCGCGATCCTCAAGTACCTGGCCGCGAACCCGCGCCGGCTGGTGACGCACGCCGAGCTGCTCGAGCACGTGTGGGGCGGCACCGCGGTCAGCGAGAGCACGGTGCGGACACAGCTCCACGAGCTGCGCCGGCTCCTCGGCGAAGGCGTGATCGAGACCGTGATCGGGCGCGGCTATCGGTTCACCGCCGAGCTCGCCGAGGTCGCGCAGCTCGACGAGCCGCACGTCAGCGATCGGATCGTCGTCGGCCGCGCGGCGGAGCAGGAGACCCTGCGTGGCTGCCTGGACAAGGCGAACGCCGGCCATCGCCAGGTCTGCTTCGTGACCGGCGAGCCCGGCATCGGCAAGACCACGCTCGTCGACTCGTTCGTCGAGCAGTTGCCCGGCGACGTGATCGCGGTGCGCGGCCAGTGCATCGAGCAGTTCGGCACCCCGGATCCGTACCTCGCGATCGTCGACATCGTGACGCGGCTGCGCGAAGGCGCGCTCGGTGCACGCACGCTCGAGCAGCTGATCCGCTACGCGCCGATGTTCCTGTCGCAGCTGCCGCAGCTGGTGCCGGAGGCACAGCTCGACGAGGTGCGCGAGCGAGCGCGCGGCGGCTCGGCGACGCGCATGGTGCGCGAGCTGATCGAGGCCTTCGAGGCGCTCGCGGCCCAGCGGACGCTGGTGCTGGTCCTCGAGGATCTGCAGTGGTCCGACGTCGCCACGCTCGACTTCCTCGCCGTGATCGGAGCGCGCCGCGCGCGCGCGCGGCTCCTCGTGATCGCGACGTCGCGCCGGGTCGAGGCGAACACCGTCTAGCATCCGCTCAACCCGGTGATGCGCACGCTGATCGCGCGCCACGGCGCGAAGGCGATCGCGCTCGATCGAGTGGCGCTCGGCGATATTCGCGAGCTGCTCGGCCGGCGGTTTCCGAGCCACGCGTTTCCTGACGACCTGTGCGTCACCGTCGACGGCATCACCGCCGGCACGCCGCTGTTCGTCGTGGCCGTGCTCGACGATCTCGTCGCCCGCGACATGCTGGTCCAGCGCGATGGTGGATGGCAGCTGACGGCCACGCTCGACGAGGTGCGCTCGCATCGGCCCGAGAGCGTCAAGCAGCTGATCGATATCCGTCTCGATCGCCTCGAGTCCGCCGAGCAGCGCGTGCTCGAGGCCGCCGCGATCATCGGCCAGGAGTTCTCGTGCCGGCTGATCGCGGCCGCGCTCGAGCTCGACGTCGAGACCGTCGACGAGACCTGCGACGGCCTCGCCCGCCGCGGCCTGTTCCTGCGCCGCGAGCCCACCGAGACCTGGCCCGATGGCACGCAGCACACGCGCTACGCGGTCACGCACGGGCTCGTGCAGGAGGTCTGCCTCGCGCGCAGCGCCCCGGCGCGGCAGCAGCGCTGGCACCGCCAGGTCGCCGAGCATCTCGAGGCCGCGTATCCCGACCGCACGGAGATCGCGCTCGTGCTCGCCACCCACTTCGAGCGCGGCCAGCTGCCGGTGCGCGCGGTCGATCACTACCTCGTCGCCGCCGATCGGACGGCGACCCGGTTCGCGACGCGCGATGCGCTGGTGCTGTATCGCCGCGGGCTCTCGCTGTTGCCGCGAACGCCGGCCGGTCCGCACCGCGATGCGGTCGAGCTGCGGTTGCTCGGTGGCGTCGTCGCGTCGACGCTGCGCACGAGCGATCCGGCGAGCACCGAGCCGGGCGAGCAGCTCACCCGGATGATCGCGCTGGCCCGCGGCCTCGGCGATGCCGATCGGCTCGTCGCCGCGTTGCTCAACCTCGCGTTCCGCTACCAGCTGATCTCCGATCATCGGCGCGGCGCGGAGATCTTCGAGGAGGTCGAGCGGGTGATCGCCGGTGCCAGCCTGCATCCGGCGCTCACCGGCTTCGCCGGCGCGATGCGCGCACTCAACTGGATGTGGCTCGGCAAGCTCGACGGCGTCGCCGAGGTGTTCGAGGCGCAGCTCGCGGCGCGCGATCTCGAGGAGCCGTCGCTCGGCATCCTCGGTCCGACGGATCGCCGGACGGTCCTGGCGGTCTATCTGTCGCACGTGCGCTGGTTGACCGGTGACCGCGACCGCGCGTTCGCCGACGCCGACCACGCGCTCGAGCTCGCCCGTGCGACCAAGGATCCGTTCGGGCTCGGCTTCGCCCTGTGCGGCCTCGCCTGGCTCCATGCGGTGTCGGGCGGGTCGCTCGATGCCATCGCGTCGATCACGCAGAGCGTGCTCGACATGCCGGACACCACGGTGTGGCAGCCAACGGCGCAGCTCCTCCACGACTGCGCGACGGCGACCGATCCGGACGCTGCCGATCAGATCGCGACGAGGTTCCTCGGCGTCATCCCCACGATCCCGCTCGGCGTGACGCGGCTCGGGCTGGTGGTGGCGTCGACGCTGCAGCGCACCGATCACCTCGCGCGTGCCCGCGAGCTCACCGATCGCCTGCTCGCGTTCGTCGAGCATCACGAGGAGCGCGTCGTCGAGCCCCAGCTGCGCGCACTGCGCGATCAGTTGACGAGCTCTGGCTCCGGCACGTGATCGAGCACCTCGCCGGCGAGCTGCGCGATCAGTCCGAGCGCGAGATCGGGGTGGTCCTCCATGACATCGACCATCGCGATCGCCGGGATCCGTAGCGCGTGGACCGCCGTCGCCGCGATGCTCGTCGTCGCGTGATCGCGCTCGGCCAGCGTCTCGAGCATGCCGATCATGTCGTTGGGCGCCAGCACGTGCTCGCGCGCGCCGCGCAGCCCGCGGATCGTGCCATCGAGGATGATCAGCGCGCCGTCCGCGAGGTCGCCTGCGGAGCGGATCGTGTCGCCGGCCTCCCAGCGCACCTCGGTGGCTGCCTGGGCGAGCGCGGCGAGCGCCTGCATGCGGCCGGACGGCAACTGCTGGCGGAGCAGGATCAAGCGCTCGACCAGATCGACGTGACCGGCGCGCGAGACCAGGCGCGGGGCCTGCGCGGGACGCAGCCACGTCGGTTGCCCCGCCCGCTTGGCGAGCAGGTGCCGGGCGATGCCGCGCCGCGTGTTGGAGAGCAGGCCGAAGTTGTCCTCCATGATCTCGGCGAGGTCAGCGGCTCCGAGCTGGAGGGTCCGGGTGTCGACGGTGGCGGTCACCGGCGCCGTCACCGAGCGGCCGGCGAACACCTCGAGCACGCCGAACGCCTGACGCGGGCCCCAGGTCTCGTGCGCCGATTCGAGCCGGCCCTCGACGATCAGGTGGAGCGCGGGGACCCGCGAGCTCGGAGTCGCGACCTGATCGCCGGCGCGGAAGCGAGCCTCGACCAGGTTCTCCGCCATCGTCGCGAGCTCCGCGAGATCGACATCGGCGAAGCCCGGTTGCTGGCGGAGGACGAGCAGGCGCTGGACGGGAAAGGCAAAGTCACGCATCGAGCCTCGCGATCGCCTGATCGAAGGCATGGCCGACCATCGCCGAGGCATAGGGCCTCAGCCGGGCGAGCTCGGGTCGCAGCGCGGTCAGGCGACGCTCGGCGACGTGGTGGGCGGCGATGCAGCGGATCGCATCGCTCGGATCGGCAAGCAGCGCGGCGACGAGCTCGTCGCCGGTGATCTTCGGATGCGGCGTGGCATCGCAGAGCGCCGCCAGCAGCGGGATGCGGATCGCCGACGGCAACAGCCCTTCGAGCACCTCGCGGGCGGCGGCGAGCCGATCACCGTCGTCACCGGTCAAGCCGTCGTGCACGCTGCGCAGCTCGGCGCGTGGATGGATCACGCCGAGCGCGCGGAACACGCGCTCGAGAGCGTGGCGACGCTTCTCGGCGAGCAGCTCTCGCAACAGGCCGATGCCGGGATCGCTGTCGTCGACAAAGGCGTGACCGATCTGCGAGGAGAACCGCGCGTAGCGTTCGGCGTCGCCGAGCGAGCGCCGGGCATAGACGAGCATCGCCTCCGGATCGACCGGCAGCGTCGGGTTGGTGACGCGCATCCGGCCGAGCGCGCGCAGCAGCTTGAACTCGGTGGTGCCGTCGGGCTCGCGCAGCAGCCGGGCGACGAGCGCGGTGGCGGCCGCCGGCGAGTTGAAGCGGCTGATCGTGCGCGGCAGGTGGCGGCGCACGCCGAGCGGGGTCCGCGGATCCTCGAGCGCGCCGAGCAGGCGATCGAAGTAGCGGGCGCCGTCCGCCTCGATGACGCGCCGTACCTCGCCACGCACCTTCGGATCCTCGAGCAGCCCGAGCAACCGGTCCGGATCGGCGAGCTCGGGCGCCCGCTGCCAGACCCGCAGCACCTCGCGCGTGACCTCGGGCTCGCGGCGCGCGATCAGCTGGTCGAGGAGCGGCCGGAACACCGGATCGGGATGACGGGCGATCGCGCGGGCGATCGCCGCACGCTCGACGGCGGTCGCGGCCAGCAGCTCGTCGAGCGCATGACACGACACGCGATTGGCGTGGAACGCGGCGACCGCGGCCGCCGCCCGCACCTCGGGCTCGGCATCGGCGAGTGATTCGCACAGCCGATCGGCGAGCGTCCCGGTACGCACGGCGGCACCGATCGCGGCCGCGCGGATCTCCGGATCGGCATGCGATGTCAGGTGGCGCAGCACGCGCTCGACGTCGGGACGAACGTCGCCCTCGAGCAGCGCGAGCGCGCGCCGCACCACCGCGGAGCTGGGGTGATAGAGCACCAGCGCGGGCACCCGATCGCCGCGGCGGGCGAGCAGATCCAGCGCCGCACGCGCTTCATCCTCGTCGGGGCTCGACAGCGATTGCGTCAGCAGCGAGATCGAGTTGTTGTCGAGCGTCGGCATCTTGACGTCGCGCTGGATGTCGCCGGCCTCGAGGGTGTCGCGGAACTGCTCGACGTAGCGGTTGCGGGTGACCGCGATCGCGACCAGCCAGGCCAGCCCGGCGACCACGGTGGCCACGCCGAGCCACCAGATGCCGCCGCTCGCGATCGCGAGGGCGACCAGCGCGGCGATGGCCTGACCGCCGCGCGTCCCGATCGCCTCCATCACCGGCTTGGCCGCGTCGCGCAACGCGTGCGGCACCGGCAGGAACAGGATCTCGCCGGCGACCCGATAGATGCTGTGGCGGAGGCCACCGTCGGAGAGCTTGAGCGCGACGATCGCGATCACGCTGCCGGTGAGCACGAAGCCGAGCGCCGTCGCGATCACCAGCACGGGCAGGATCGTCAGCGTCGCGCCGACACCGAGCCGCGCGAACAGCCGGGGCGTGATCAGGAGCTGGATGACGAGCCCGATCAGGTTGAAGCCGGCGTAGATCGCGCCGAACACGGTGGCGAGGCTGCCGCCATCGACGTGCTCGGCGAGCAGCTGCTTGAAGGCCAGATCGGCGAGCGTCAGGGTGATCGTCGACAGCAGGGCCGCGATCAGGATGACGCGCAGGTAGCGCCGCGACTGCGCCGACCGGGTCACCGCGCGGCTCATCCGGGCCGACACCGCGGCCGCGTGCACCACCGAGGCGCTGCGGACCGCGGCCAGTGCGGTGGTGGCGCCGAGCACGCCGGCTCCCGCCCACACGAGCAGGACCGGGCCGGCGAGCCAGCCGATCGCGGTGGCCGCCGACGATCCGACGAGCGCTCCGACCACGCCGCCGGCGGCGATCACCGAGAACTGCTTCTTGGCATCACCGATGCCGAGGCTGCCCTCGATCAGCGTCCAGAACGCCGGCACGACCAGGGTCGCGACCAGCCCGGTCCACACGTAGAGCACGAACACGATCGACGGCGCCAGCGCCAGCGCGATCGCGAGCGCGGCGGTTCCGGTCGTCGCGAGCACGAGGAAGCCGATCAGCATGCGCCGCGGATCGCGCGCCCCACCCCACCTGCGCACGGCGGCGACGGCGACGAGCGCGGTGCCGGCGATCGCGAGGTACGCCCACACCAGCCGCTCGGGGCCGAGGCGGACCAGGAACAGGGCGTCGCGCGCCGTCTCGAGCATGGTGTGCGCCACCATGATCCCGAACAGCACCGCGGCGCGCCCGAGCACGCTGGGTCGGCGCGCGCTCATCGCTGCTCCGCCGGTTCGCGCCACAGGCCGATCACGCGCAGCGCGCCATCGCGCTTCGCGAGGTGGATGTACGTGCGGGCCGAGAACGCGTGCCGCTCGGTGCGCAGCGTGACGATCGTGTAGCCGTCGCTCGCCGCCGAGGGCTGCACCGCGATGCACGCGTGGCCGGTCCTGTCGGGCGTGGCGGTCGCCGTCGCGAACCGGCGGCCATCGCGGCCGGCGAGCTCGGCCGTGTAGCGCGTGATCTTGTGGGCCGCGGCGAGCCGGTAGGACAGCAGCAGATCGTCGAAGCACAGCTTGCCCTGGTCGACCACGAAGCGATCGAGCGGCGCGACCCGCGAGAAGTAGTGGCGGCCCGTGATCTGCTGGCGCTCGACCAGCGTGTCGGTCAGGTAGTCGATCGCGCGCGGATCGCTGTAGCCGCCCGCCTCGACCGCCGCGCGCAGCTGCGAGCGGGTGAACCGCATCACCAGCCTGGCGCCCCAGAAGCCGTCGATGTCGTCGGCGATCAGGAACGGCAGGTAGCTCGGCGAGTTCGGCTTCCAGGTCGCGGGCGAGAAGCTCGCCGCGTCGAACAGGCCGATGCCGCGCAGCGCGGGCGCGGTGCGGTGGTCCCACGGCCGCTCGTTGAAGCCGAGCGTCACCGCCGAGGTCACCGTGCTCGCGAGATCGAACTGGTAGGCGTAGCTGCGGCGCGGATCGCGGCCCATCGTCGCGGTGACGCCGAGCGCCTTGCCGAAATCGATCCAGTAGTGACGGACGAACTTCTTGCCGCCCTCCTCGACCCACATGTCGAGCGTGTTGTCTTCCTTGACGTCGACCTGGTCGAGCCACGCGAAGATCGCGCGGGCACCGCGCAGCTCGCGGCGGCGCTCGTGGGGGATGCGATCGTTCGGATCGTCGGCGCGCACGCCCTCGTCGGGGTGACCGCCGAGCCACTTGCCGTCGAGGTAGCGCGAGGCCATGCCGCGGATCCGGCCATCGGGCTCGAACGCGGTCTGCTTCAGCAACCGATCGACATCCGCGCGCGTCAGCTTGCGCTTGTTGCCGAACTGATCCGAGATCGTCGCGTCGGGCGGCACCACGAGATCGCTCGGCCGGAACCGCACGATGTGATCCTCGGGGACGTTGTAGCCGGCGGCCCACAGCAGCTTGCCGGTGACGATGTCGGCCGAGGTCTCGAGCTCCGGGTAGTCGCGCTCGTCGAACTTGAGCACGAACTTCTCGCCGCGCGCGTCCTTGATGATGAAGCCGATCGAGACGCCACCTTGCTTGGTGCTCTTGATCGTCCACGGCAGGTGCGGCTCGGGGCTGCCGACGACGATCGGCCCGGCCTTGACCTCGTCGGGCGTCAGCTCGCGCACGCCGATCCGGTTCGTGAACCACGTCGAGTCCGGCACCTCGTCGAGGGCGTTGACGCCGAGCGACCGCTGGTGCTCGCGCATGTCGAGCCCCCGCGCGATGCGCCGGATCACGTTGCCGCGAAAGTGGTAGAGCGTGCGCGCGAACGGCCGGGCCGCCGGCGGTTTCGGCACGTCGTGGCGATCGTCGACGCGCTCGACGGCCGGCGCGTTGGCGAACCGCACGGTGTGAGCTGGTGACGAGCAGGCCGCGAGCACCGCGAACGTCAGGATGGATCCACGAGTCATCATCGGCGTTGCACCCTTCCGGCCACCGCGAACACGGGGTCGAGCGAGAAGTCGAGGAACATGCCGCCGTCGATCGACGACGACAGGCTGATGCGAGCGAGGAAGCTCGAGCTCGAGTGCGCGGCCAGCGAGACGCCGTAACCCACGCGCAGGTCCGCGAGCTCGAGATCGCCGGGCGAGCGATAGACGCGACCGGCATCGACGAACGTGCTCGCCGACAGGCTCTTGGTGAGATCCCAGCGGTACTCGAGCGAGCCGACCACCGCGAGGCGATCGCGGAACCGGTCGCCGACGTAGCCGCGCAGCAGATCCTTGCCACCGAGGCGAGGCAGCTCGTGGAACGGGACCTCGTCGAGCCCGCCGGTCACGCCTTCGGCGTGGAAGCGCGCCAGGAGCACGCGCGGCCCCCGGGCGAGCCAGAAGAACCGCTGGACGTCACCGCCGTAGCGATAGAAGTCCGTGGTCCCCGAGACACCGTGCAGTCTCCCGCCGAACACCGAGATCAGGCCTCCGGTCGAGTAGTTCGACGCGGCGTCGGTCGGATCCGCGGTGCGCCGGGTGTCCCAGCGCAGCTCGAGCTCGCCGTACGCGCTGCGATAGCCGTCGAGCCCGGTGACCCGGTCGGTCATGTAGACGCCGGTGATCGAGTCGGCGCCGCCGGTGCCGGCGAAGTCGTGATCGGCGAGCGATCCGGAAGCCCGCACGAGGAACCCGTACGGCAGGCGAACGTCGGCGACGGCGAGCGCGCGCACCTGGTCGTGGCGGAACCGCGACTCGACCGCGCCGGCGACGGGATCGATCGGCTCGAGCATCGGCATCTCGTCGGCATTGCCGAGGCCGTAGAACCGATCGCGGCCGCGGCGCTCGTAATCGGCCTGGACGCCGACCGCGAAGGTGTCGCCGAACAGCTCGCCGCTGTGTGCCTGCGCGACATAGCGCTGGCTGTAACGCCCACCCGCGTTGCCGCGCAGGTCGAAGCGCACGCCGCTGTCGAGCACGTCCTTGATCACCAGGTGCGCGCCGGCGTTGAGCCCGAAGCCGGCCTCGAGCTGGGCGGTCGGCAGGAGGCCGATGGTCTCGGCGTCGTTCCACAGCAAGCGGTGGAGGCGAGCCGGCACCTGGTAGCGATCGTTGATCCAGATCAGGCCCTCGGCCGGCGTCAGCATGGTCTCGAACACGACGCGCGGGACGAACAGCACGCCGCGCGCGACCTTGCGGGGAACCGAGTCGGTGCGATCGACCTGGTCGATCCGACCGCTCTCGTCGCCGGGGAGCACCCTGGGCTCGGCGGCGGCCGGCGCGGTCGCGAGCACGAGGGCGAGGCAGAGCAGCGTCTTCATGGCCGGGCTCCTGCGAGTGCGGGGGCGGTGTCGACGGCGGCGGCGTGACGGCGGCCGATCCCGGCCACGATCGCGAACCACACCGCCACCAGACCGAGGTTGACGAGGGCGAGCTCGGCGCGGTCGAGATCGAGCTGGTGCAGCCCGATGCCGACGAGGATCGCCGAGACGGTGTCACCGAAGCGGACGAAGAAGGTGTCGATCGCGGCCTTCGCCTTGTACTTCGCGGCGCGCGACGTCGGCAGCCACAGCGCCTGCTTGACGGTGTTCTGGAGCGAGTAGTCGGTCGAGTTCTCGGCGACCTTCGCCACCGAGACCAGCGCGAGTCCTCCCGCCGCCGCGACCGCGCCGTAGGTGCCGAACGCGACGATGGGCAGCACGAACAGCGCGGCGCGCACGCCGAAGCGCTTGATCACGCGCGATACCAGGAACGCCTGGATCACGAAGCCGATCAGGTTCACCCAGAAGAAGAAGTCGCCGTAGAAGCTCTTGATGACCTCGCGGCGGTCGTGGCTGATCGCAGCTTCGCGCGCGGCGCCGTCGAGCTCGGGATGTGCGAGGTCGGGGATCAGGCTCGCCGCGTGATCCGCCGCGAAGCTCGAGAGGATGTACTCGCCGGTGGTGTTGACGAGGTTCGCGATCACGCTCATCGCGGCGATCAACAGGAGGTAGCGATCGCGGCGCACCAGCTCGAAGCCGTTGGGGCCTGGGATCGGCGCGGGTGCAGGACGCCGCGTGCGCTTCGCGGTGATGCCTTCGATCACGTTGAACAACGCGAGGCAAACGACGAGCAGCAGCGCCGCGATCACCAGCACCTCGTAGGTCCCGGCGAGCCCGGCGAGCTTGGGCCCGACGATGGCGCCGAGCGAGCCGCCGATCGCGATGATCGCGAACAGCCGCTTGCCCTGCTCCTCGGAATAGAGGTCGCTGGCGTACGACCAGAACTGCGCGACCAGGAAGATGTTGATCAGGCCGAGCCAGATGAAGAACACCAGGCCGACCGGCACGCCCGCGCGGCCGAGCACGAAGAACACTGCGAGGCAGCCGATCACGATGCCGTACGAGATGTTGATCAACCGCATCCGGCCGACCTTGCTCGCCAGCGCGCCGTACACCGGCACGACCACGACGAACAGCATCGCCATCGCCCCCGTCGCATAGATCTTGAGCTCGTCGCCGCGCAGCCCGAACATCCCGCCGCTCAAGATCAGGCCCTCGCGAGCCGTCTTGAGGACGTAGTAGGCGCACAGGATGGTGAACACGCACGCGAACAGCAGCAGTGCAATCAGGCCTTCTCCCGACCGCACGTGCGCGAACGGGCGCAGCACGCGATCGAGGAGGCTCGGTTGGTTGGGAGAAGACATGACTGGCTCCTGGTGTCGCGAGGCCTTAGAGGTTGAAGCGGCCCAATAGACCGGCGCTGAACGTCCAGCTGATCTGCTTGTCGTCGATGTCCTCGTAGCCGTCGGTCATCGCGGTCTCGGTCTGCAGGTAGCGAGTCGCCGTCGCGGTGACGCTCGGCGAGATCGCGAACGACGGCGTGATGCGGTAATCGACGCCGACGCCGAGGCGCACCAGGTCGACGCCGCGCAGCCGCACGGTGTCGGTGTTGTCGTGATCGACCGCCAGCCAGCGGAAGCCACCGCCGAGGCTGATCCACGGATCGACCGCGTGCGCCGGGCGGAAGTGCCAGTCGCTCTTGAGGCCGATCGAGGCGCCGCCGGCATCGTGCGTCGACTCGCTGAAGTCGTCGCCGGTCGAGAACGCCTCGAACGTGCCGTAGAGCCCCGACACCAGATTTGGCGTGATGCGGTAGCCGACCTGGACCTCGGCGTTACCGCCGGGGCCTGCGAGGTCGCGGACGTCGCCGCCGATGCCGGAGTCGCCGCCGGCCTGCGAGAAGCCGCCGCCGATCGCGATCTCGAAGCGACCGGCCAGCGGCATGGCGGCGTCGAAGGTCCATTCCGAATCCGCGAGCGCGGGGGTGGAGAGAGCGAGGAGCGAGAGCGAGAGGAAGAGGGTCTTGGTCGTCATGGTCAGTTCCTTGGAGGGGGTTTGCGTTTCCCGTGAAAGCCACCCTGCGCTCCGCACGTGTCGACCGCCGTCGGATCTCCGTGGGATCCGGGGAGCCGGCGTCCAATGCGCGTTCAATGGTCGTCAAACGGGTGGATCGACGGCGAAATCGGTCGGTCGGGACCAAGACGCACGCCCGCTGCGGGCATTACAGCCACCCCGAAAACGCGAAGACGGACGCCGTAGGGGCGCCCGTCTTCAGGGGGTCAGGTGGGGCTACTTCAGCGCCATCGCGAGGTCCCCGAGCCCGCGCCGGTCGCGCATCGACTCGAGCATGCGCCTGGCGAGAAAGCCCAGCGGGCGCGGCGTCTCGCGCGGCGGCATGCCGTGCTCGAGCGCGATCGCCAGCCGATCGAACATCGCCTCGACCGCCCAGTCATGGACCGGCACGATCGCCAGGCGCGAGGCCAGCGGTAGCGACGCCGAGAACGTGTGCGTGACGCGGGTCTTGCCGGCGCGCTCGGCGAGGTGAAAGCCCTGCCAGCCGCACTCGGCATCGAGGTCGGCGAGCCAGCGCACGCCGTCCCACCAGCGCAGCGTGAACACGAACGGACCGTGACCGAGCATGGTGACGCCGGGTACGAGCTTCGTCGAGCCATCGGGGTTGCTGCGCCACGGCCGGATGACGTCGCGCGGAAAGATGTCCTGCTGCGAATCGCTCCACGCGAGGTCGAGCCACGAGCGGACGAGCGACAGCGGATACGGAAACACACGTGAGTGGACGCTCTTCATGACGAGCTCCTAGACGGCTTCTGCCGGGGTAGAGGGAACGGCACGGCGACCGCGCAGCCGAGCGAGCGCGCGGCTCGCGAGCTGGGCGAGGTCGTCGAACCAGGTGTAGATGACGGGGATCGCGACCAGCGTCAGCAACAGCGATAGCGTCTGACCGCCGACGATCACGCTCGCCATCGCCTTCGAGAACCCGGCACCGATGCCCGAGCTGGTGACCAGCGGGACCATGCCGGCGACGAACGCGAACGTGGTCATCAGGATCGGCTTCAGGCGATCGCGGTTGGCGGCGAGCACGGCCTCGGTGCGCGCCATGCCCTGCGAGCGCAGGTGGTTCGCGTGATCGACCTGGAGGATCGAGTTCTTCTTCACCATCGCGAACAGCACGATGATGCCGAGCATCGAGAAGATGTTGAGGCTGCCGCCGGTCAGCACCAGCGAGAGCAGCGCGAACGGCAGCGTCAGCGGCAGCGACAGCAGGATGGTGAACGGGTGCAGCCACGACTCGAACTGCGCCGCGAGCACCAGGTACATGAACACCACCGCGAGGACGATGGCGAACAGGAAGGCCGCCTGCATCTTCGCCATCTCCTTGCTGCTGCCGTAGGCCTCGGCGCGATAGCCGGGTGCGAGGGAGAGCGACTGGATCGCCTTGTCGAGCGCCGTGTTCACTTCGGACTGCGGATGGCCCGGTGCCACGTTCATCGTCAGGATGACGGCGCGCTCGCGCCCCTGGCGCGTGATCTTCGAGATCGCGGTGCCGTTGCCAACGCTGATGACGTCGAGCAGCGGCACGCGGCCGAGCGTCTTCGACGGCACGTCGATCTGCGCGAGCGACTTCGGATCGGTACGGAACTGCTCCGCGGCGCGCACGAGCACGTTGTACTGATCGCCGCGATCCTCGAACGTCGACGTCTCCGCGCCGCCGATCAGCAGCGCCAGCGTCGCCGTGATGTCGGCCGGCTCGACACCGAGGCTGGAAGCCCGCTCGAAGTTCGGCGTGACGGTGCTCTCGGCCACCGGGTCGACGAGCGACGAGTCGAGGTCGACGACGCCGGGGACGTCGCGCATCTTCGCCAGCACCTGCTTGCCGTAGCCCTCGAGCTTGTCGAAGTCGGGGCCGCTGATGACGAACGCGATCATCGCGTTCTGGCCACCACCCATCGAGAAGTCGCTGACCTCCTGGACGGCGACGCGCGTCCCGGCCGGCACCTCGGGCGCGATGTCCTCGCGGACCCGAGCCATGATCTCGCGCTGCGACCGCTCGCGCTGCGCCGGATCGACGAGCCGCGTGTAGACGCGGCCGACGTTCGCGAGTCGCTGGTCGCTGTCGGCGACGGTGACCAGCGTGCTCTCGACCTCGGCGATGCGGCGCGCCTTGCGAGCGAACCGCTCCGCGATCAGCGTGGTCGCCTCGAGCGAGGTGCCCTCCGGCGTCTGGACGTAGATCTCGAACTGCGCCTCGTCGTTCGCCGGCAGGAAGTCACCGCCGACGCGGCCGCCGATCGGCCCGAGCGACGCGCACGAGCCGACGATCGCGAGCCCGACCACCCAGCGGCGGCGCAGACAGAACGCCAGCAGCCTGCCGTAGGCGCGCTCGAGCGGCCGGTAGACCCAGTCGGTGATCCGCTCGAGGCGCGACGGCCGGGCGTGGCCCTCGACCGGTGCGGCCGCAAGCATGCGCGACGACATCAGCGGCGTCAGCGTGAACGCGACCAGCATCGACACGCCGATCGCGAACGCCATCGTCATGCCGAAGCTGAACAGGAAGCGGCCGACGATGCCGTCCATGAACGCGACCGGCAGGAACACCGCCATCAGCGACAGCGTGGTGGCGAGCACCGCGGGACCGATCTCCTTCGTCGCTTCGACCGCGGCTCGCATCGGCGACATCTTCTTCTCGTGGATGAAGCGGTGGATGTTCTCGAGCACCACGATCGCGTCGTCGATGACGATGCCGACGGCGAGCGCGAGCGCGAGCAGCGTCAGCATGTTGAGCGTGAAGCCGGCGACCATCATCAGGCCGAACGTCGCGACGATCGACACCGGGATCGAGACCGCCGCGATGATCGTCGAGCGGAAGCAGCCGAGCAACACCAGCACGACGAGCGCAGCGAGGATCGAGCCGATGACGAGGTGCTCGAGCACCTGATGCGTCGAGGTCCGGATCTGCTCGGAGTTGTCGCGCACGATGTCGACCGAGTAGCCCGGCGGAAGCGCGCCTTGCTGCTCGGCGACCGCCGCCTTGACCGCATCGACCACGGCGACGGTGTTGGTGTTCGATTGCTTGCGCACCGACAGCGCGAGCGCCGGTACGCCGTTGCGGCTGGCCGCGGTCTCGGCCGCCTCCTCGGTGTCGACGATCGCGGCGACGTCGCGCACGCGGACCGGGTGTTCGCCGTGCTGCTTGACGACGATGTCGCCGATCTGAGACGGGTCGATCGCGCGGGAATCGATGCGGAGCGTGATGTTCTTCGGCCCGCTCTCGATCCGGCCGCCCGGCACGCTGACATTGCTGGTCGAGATCGCACGCTGGACATCGAGCGCCGACACCTGCGCTGCGGCGAGCTGCACCGGATCGACGCGGACGTCGATCTGGCGCTCCTGACCGCCGAGCACGATGACCTGGCCGACGCCGTTGATGCGCTCGATCCGCTGCTTGACCTGCTTGGTGGCGAACCGCGTCAGCTCGCGCACCGGCAGGCCGCGCGGGCCTTTCACGGAGAGCACGAGGATCGGCGCAGCGTCGCCGTCGACCTTCTTGACCTCCGGCCGCGAGCCCGCCGGCAGGTCGCGCAGCACGCTCGACAGCTTCTGGTTGATATCCTGGACCGCCTGGTCACCGTCGATCTCGAGCTCGAAGGTCGCGACCACGAGCGACGTGCCCTCGGTCGACGTCGAGCTGAGCTCCGACAGGCCGCTGGTCGCGTTGATCGCTTCCTCGACCTTCTGGGTGACGTCGGTCTCGACCGCCGACGGCGAGGCGCCGGGATACGGGGTGACGATGGTGACGGTCGGGAAGTCGACCTTGGGGAACTTGTCGACGCCGAGCGTGCGATATCCGACCGCACCGACGACGACGAGGATCAGGATCATCACGGTGCTGAGCACCGGACGACGAACGGAGAGTCTGGCTAGCCATTGCATGACAGGTCCTTCATTTCTCGACGCGCAGGCCGTCGGTGATCTGGTCGGTGATGCGAGCCGCGACGCGTTCGCCGGCGGCCAGGTTCTGGATGATCGAGACGGAGCCGGGCCTCGGTTCCGGCCCGAGCTGGACGATGCGGTCCTCGAGCGCATCCCCGGCGAGCACGAACGCGTGCCAGCTCTTGCCGCGGCGCACGACCGCGGTGGCCGGCAGCACCGGCAGGTTCACCGAGCCGGTGACCACGGTGGCCTCGACGAACATGCCGGGCACCAGCTGATCGCGGTGGTCGGTGACCGTGGCCTCGACGATCAGCGAGCGGGTGCGGCCGATCTCGGCGGCCAGCCGCGTGATCGTCGCCGGGTACTTCGTGCCGGGGCGCGCGACCGTGTGGATCGCGACGGGTTGACCGCGCGTGATCGACGGGACGTGGCTCTCGGGGACGGTGAGCTCGACACGCAGCGGATCGCTGTCGACGAGGGTGAACAGCGCGCGGCCCGGAGCGACCCACTCGCCGATCTGGACGCCGCGCTCGCTAACGATGCCGTCGAACGGCGCGCGGACGATGCCATCGGACACGCCCTTCGCGTAGATCGCGGTGCGGGCGCGTGCGGCGCTGACGTGCTGCGCCGCGGAGGAGCACTGCGTCGACGTGCGGTCGAGCTCGCTCTTGCTGATCGCGCCCTTCGCGAACAGCGTCTGCGCGCGCTCGCACTCGATCCTGGCGAGCGCTTGCTCGGTGCGGGCGGCATCGAGGTTGGCGGTGGCCTCGCTGGTCGACAGCGCGGCGCCGCGGACGTCGAGGCGCAGCAGCGGCTGCCCGCGCTTGACGTGCTGGCCACGGTCGACGAGGACCTCGAGGACCTTGCCCTGGGTGTCGGCGGTGAGCTCGGCGCGCTGGTCGGCGACGATCTTGCCGGTCAGCGTCAACACCTCGGGTGTCGGCCCGGTCGTCGCCGTGGCGAGCTCGACCCTGGCAACGGGCTCGGGCGCGGCAGGGGCGCGGTCGGCGGCACTCTCGGTGCACGCGATCGCGAACAGGATGGGAGCGATGAGAAGTCTGGTCATGGTCGGTTCCTTTGGGGTTAGCGGTCGGCGCCGATCGCGTGCTCGAGGTCGGCGATCGCGATCCGGAGGTCGATGCGCGCGTCGAGCGCGGCGATCCGGGCGCGGGCGAGGTCGGTTTCTGCGTCGACGAGCTCGACGGCGGTGACGCGCTCGGCGGCGAGCAGAGCGCGGCGAACGCGGTAGCCCTCCTCGGCTGCTTCGAGGCCCTTCGCGGTGGACGCGATCGCGCGCCGGGCGTTGTCGACGTGCTGCTGCGCGGAGATCACCGCGATGCGGACGTCGCGCACCGCGGCCTCGTGATCCGCCGCGAGCGCGCGCTGATCGGCGAGCAGCCGGCGCGTCTGCGTGCGCGACACCAGCGCCTCGTCGAGCGACCACGTCAGCTGGAGGCCCGCGGTCCACGAGCCGGTGAACTTGTCGTCGGCCGGGAACACGCGCTGGTTGGGGTTCGAGTACTCGGCGGTGCCGAAGGCAGAGAGCCGCGGCAGTTGCTTCGCCCGCTCGGCGATCCGGCGCTGCTCGGTGGCCTCGGCGGCGAGGCGCAACGCGCGCAGCTCGGGCCGCTTCGCGATCGCGCGCGCCATCAGGTCATCGGTGGATCCCGACGACGCGGCGACGAGCGCGCGGACGTCCTCGCCGATCGTCAGGGTCTCGCCGGGGCGAGCACCGATCTGCAGCCGCAGGATCTCCTCGCGCAGCTGCGCGCCGGTGCGCAGCCGATCGACCAGCTGCTCGGTCTCGGCCTCCTGCGATTCGATGCGCAGCAGGTCGGCCCTCGGCGCGCGACCCGCCGCGTACACCTCGCGAACGCGCGCCAGGTTGCCCTGGACCTGCCAGAGCTGGCGCTGCGAGATCACGAGCTGGAGCCGGGCGCGGATCCATTCGTAGTAGGCGCGGCGCGCGGTGCTCGCGGCGTCGTTACTCGACGCGAGCGCGCTCGACCGCGCGGCCTCGGCGCCGAGCTTCGCCGCACCGATGGTGCCGGGATGGCGGAGCACGTAGTCCGAGAGCGGCACCACGATCTGCGCCTGCGCGACGTAGCTATCGAGCAGCTGCGGAAAGGTCAGCGAGCTCGACGAGCCGGCGGCGATCGGAATCACGCCCTGCTCGACGCTCGACAGCCGGGTGTACGCCAGCTTGGCCGAGACCTGCGGCACGCGCGCGAGCTTCGCGGTCTCGATCGCGATCACCGCCGATTCGAGCTCGGCGAGCCGGCGAGCGACTGCCGGAGACGCGACGCGAGCGCGGCCGGCGGCGGCGTCGGACGTCAGGCCACCGGGGATGTAGAGCGCACCGAGCTCGGGGTCATCGGCGATGGGCTCGGCGACCGCGGGTGCAGCGACGAGCGCGACCGCGGCAAACAGGAGACGACGAAGGTTCGACATGAGGTTCCTTTCGAAGACGCGAGCGTCAGGCGGCCATTACGGCGATTCGCGCCGTCACCGCGCCGGGGATGAAGAGAGCGACCAGGGCGACGGCGCCGACGCCGGCGACGCCGACGGCGCCGGTGACGAC
>JAEYYY010000537.1 GCA_023430775.1 Pseudomonadota bacterium | reverse complement strand
TTCGTCACCGGCGTCTACGCGGCCGACGCTCACGACATCTCACTCGAGGCCGGCTTCCCCAAGCTCGCCTCGCTCGCGCGCCACGGTGGCCTCGTCCGCGGGCTCGCCCGGCAAGCCGCCCGCGGTGCCGCCGGAGGTCTGCTGCGCAAGATCGCCGGCAAGCACAAGAGCAAGGCCACGCCGCGCGGCATGTACACCGCACGCGGCGGGCTCGGCGCCGTCGTCGAGGCGCTCGCGGCGGAGCTCGGCGCGCGCGTTCGCTACGGCGCGCTCGTCGATCGGATCGAGCCCACCTCGAAGGGCCTCACCATCGATGGCGAGCACTGGGATGGTGCGGTGATCGCGATCCCCGCCCAGGATGCGACCTCGCTGGTCCCCGTCCCCGAGCTCGCGAAGCGCCTCGCCGTCTTCCACCGCGCGCCGGCCGCGCTCGTCTACCTCGGCTTCCCGATCGACGCCGTCCCGAGGGCTGCCGATGGCTTCGGCGCGCTGGTCGCGCTCGGCGAGGACGTTCGCGTGCTCGGCGTCGTCTTCGAATCGGTGGTCTGGGAGAACCGCGCGCCGCAGGGCCACGTGCTCCTGCGCTGCATCTTCGGAGGCGGTCGCGATCCCTCCGTCACGGAGCTCGACGACGCCGCGCTGATCGCGCAGGCCATCCGCGACGTCGGCATCGTGCTCGGTGCCACTGGCACGCCCTCGCACACCAGCGTGGTGCGCTGGCAGCGCGGCGTCGCGCAGTACGCGCTCGGTCATCGCGATCGCGTGCGCGCCGCCGTCACCGCCGCACGCACGCACAAGATCGCGCTGGCCGGCGCCGACTACTACGGCCCCGGCGTCAACGATCTCTGCATCGACACCGCGCGCATCCTCGACGAGGTTCGCGCGTGGTAGCTCGTCTGCTCGTCTGCGCACTGATCATCGGATGCGGTGGCAAGAAGAAGCCGGCGGGTGAAGACGCGACGCGCGCCGCCCGCGATGCCACGATCGCCACGCCCGACACCGCGGGTTCCGGCGCGGGCTCGGCCGCCACCGGTGACGCCGCCGTGCGCGTCGAATGGAAGGCCGTGCCGACCACCGCGCGGCAATCGCCCGGCCGCACCGCCTGCAACACCGCGCGCGCGCCCGCCGTGTCGCCCACCACGCTGTGGGGGATCCCCGATGCGCTCGTCCTCACCGACAAGGCCCCCGCGCCCACCGAAGCGCGCATCGTCCTCGCCGACTGCGCGCTCGTCCCCAGGCTCGCGATCGCCAGCACGCTGCTGATCGTCAGCGCCGTCGACCGGCCGGCCAGGCTGACACTGACCAAGCACGGCACCACCGCGAAGCTCGCGGCGCTGCAGCCTGCCGAACCGCGCGCGATCCAGCTGCCGATCGCCGGCCACGCCGTGTCGCTCGAGCTCGAACCGAACGGCGTCTACCGGCTCGCGATCGATGCGCCCGACGGCGAGGCCGCCTGGATCGTCAACGCGCCCGGTGCGGTCACCGATGCCGCCGGTGTTGCCACGCTGCGGTTGCCCGTCGGCACACACGACGTCACCGCCTGGCTACCAGCGCGCGGCGGGCGAGACGCGAGGCTGGTGACGTCCAAGCTCACCGTCGACGACAAGCAGCTCGCCGAGCTCGCCCTCGATCTCGGTTCGCGCTGACCGGCTCTCAGGCCTCGTCGCCGTCGTCGTCATCGTCGTGCTCCGTCTCGTCGTCCGAGTCGGAGTCGTCGTCGTCATCGTCATCGTCGCTGTCCGCGGAGTCATCATCATCGCTGTCGGCGGTGTGTGCCCACGCGTCGACGACGATCTTCGAAACCGCGGGGATCTGGATCTTCGGGATCACGACCTTGGGCACCACGATCTTCGGGATCTTGATGTCGGGGATCTTGATGCCGATGGCCGGGAGATCGATGTCGATGTCGATGTCGGGGATCTCGATGTCGATCTCCGGGATGTCGATGTCGATGTCGAGGCTCGCCGTCGGCGGTGCCGGTGGCGCTGGCGGCGTCGGTGGCGTCGGTGGCGCCGGTGGCGCCGGTGGCACCGGCATCACCGGATGGACCTGGATGACGTGGACGCGCGCGGAGTGTCGATCGATCCGCGCGCGGATCTCGTCGAGCCGGTGGGCGATGCGAGCTAGCCGACGCTGGAGGTCGGGATCGGTCGGCGCGACCACGGTCTGCGTGTTGTCGTCGTCGTCGTCGTCATCGTCGTTGGCGCTGTCGTCGGGGTCACACGCATGCGCGGTGTCCGCGGAGAGCAGCGTCGCGGAGCCGACGACCATCGCGACCAGGAACAGGACCTGTCTCATGTGACCTCCAGGAACCAAGACACTCGAGGTGACGCTTCGGCTTACCGGCCGTCGTCGATATCGATCACCCAGTCACCACCCGGTGGTGGATGGATCTCGATCACCGGCGCGCGCAGCTGGGTCGGTCCCACTTGTGGGACGGAGAATCGCTCGAGCTTGCGGCGCAGCTTGTCGAGCTTGTGCTGGAGCTTCTCGACCTTCTGCTGGAGCTCGATCTGCGGTTGTGCCTGATCGCGGAGCGCCTGCGCCGCATCCCGACGGGCGCGTTCTTGCTCGCGCTGCGCGTGCTCCTGATCTCGCAGCGCGCGCTCGGCATCTCGCTGCGCGCGTTGCTGATCGCGCTGGGCGCGCTGCTGATCTCGCTGCGCGCGCTCCATCTCGCGCCGCATCTGCTCGCGGTGGCGATCCATGTCGCGCCGCGCCCGCTCCATGTGCCGGCGGGCCTCGCGCATCGCCTCGCGCCGAGCACGCTGCGCCTCGCGCATCGCCTCCTGACGGGCTCTCATCGCGTCGTTATGTGCCTTCTCGGCATCGCGCTGAGCCTGCTGATGATCCTCTTCGTCACAGGCCACCGCCGGCGCCGAACCGAACGACACCGAACCGACCAGGAGCACGGCAGCGAGAACAAGGCGCATGGTTCCTCCGGCGGCCTTGATACCCGAGGCACAAAACCGGATGACACCGATCTCGAACGAGATCGCTTCCTGCGCGTTAACCCGGTGAGAAGATTAGAGCGTCTCGAGGAACGCGGTCAGGTCGGCGACCTGCGCATCGGTCAGCTTCGACATGTCGGCCATGCCGTGGACGCCGGCGCGATCGCGGAGCAGCGCCTCGAGCGTCGGTGCACTCCCGTCGTGATAGTAGGGCGCGCTCGCGTGGAGCCCGAGCAAGCTCGGCGTGTCGCTCTCGGTCAGGGTGCCCGACAGCTGGTGCTGGGCGTTATCGCTGTAGGTCGGGCCGTCGTGGCAGACCCGGCAACCGAGCTGCGCCGAATCGAACAGCTTCTTGCCGCGCGCGACCATGGTGGCCGGCCGCGCCGGCGCGCGCACGTTCGGCATCGCCTCGACGTAGGCCTGCAGGCCCTCGGCCTCTTTGTCCTTCAGACCAAAGCCACCGAGCCGCTTCATGGTCATCGCCAGGCTGGTCTTCAGATCCTTGTCGCCGCCGTCCCACTTGTACGGGTGCGTGCCGACCATGCGACCGGCGAGGATCGGCGTCTGCAGCTCGTGCTTGTCGATCCGCCACGACAGGCCATCGGCGCGGTTATCGGGATGGCAGGTCGCGCACGCCATCGCACCGCTCTGGCTGATCGCGCTCTCCGACGAGTGAAACACCACGAAGCCGAGGTGCTGCTTGTCGCTCATCCGCGACGGCGCGAGCGTGGGCCCGGCGGCGACCTTCGCCTGCACCGCGAGCTTGCCATCGGCATCGACCGCGTCGACGCGCTCGATCGATCGCGTGAACGCGCACCACACGAGGAGATCGCCGCTCGCGCTGACCGCGAGCCCGTCGGGACCGCACTTGTCTCCTGCATTGCGCACCGACACGGTGAGCCCCTGGGCGAGCGACGCCTGCGACGCGTTCTTGATCTGCAGCACCGTGTCGTTGCCGAGCCCGGCGACGTAGAGCGTGTCGCGGTTGCTGTCCCACGCGAGTGCGCGCGGCTGGTGCTGCGCGATGCTGGCGGTCGCCTGGCGCGGCGTATCGCCGTCGAGATCGAGGAACGCGATCTGGTGGGTGACCGGCGGCTCGAAGCCACCGCCGTAGCTGCCCGTGCGCTCCGACCGGCCGGAGACCTGCACCGGCGTCTCGCGCTGGAACGGCACCACGGCCTGGCGCGCGCCCATGAACATCACCGCGAACGAACCGCGCGCGAACGCATCGCCGCCGTCGGTGCCGCCACCGCGCCGGACGCGACGGCCGCGGTTCGGCGCCGCCGTGGTCGACAGCGCGACACGCGACGGCACGCGCGACTTCGCCGCGAGGTCGATCTGATCGACCGTGCCGGTGACGAGGTACGCGACCACCGCGCGCGCGCCGTCGGACGACACCGCGATGCCGCGCGGCTCGCGACCGAGCCCGGTCCGCCACGCTTCCTTGCCGGTCACCGCGTCGTACGCGACCAGCGAGCGATCGGCGATGTGCGTGACGAGCAGCGTCTTCTTGTCCGGCGTCAGCGCGATGCCGTACGGCTCGACCGCCGTCTTGATCGTGCGCTCGATCGATAGCTTCGTCGCCTCGACCTTCACCACCACCACGCGATCGCCGAGGCGATCGACGACGTACGCGCGACCGGCAGCCGGATCGAACGATAGCAGCCCGGCTTCCTTGCCGATGTCGAGCTGGGCCACCAGCTTCCCGCTGGTATCCGCGCGCATCAGCTTGCCGGTGTCGGCATCGATCACCAGCGCGTCTTCACCGATCGCGGCGATCCGGTTGCCGGCGAGATACGCCGGCGTGTCGGCCGCCTTCTCGGCACCACCGATCGGTCGACCGTCGAGGCCGAACGACACCGGGGCCGAGAAGTCATCATCGAAGTGGGCGACGCGCTTGGCCAGGGCGACGCCTGCGATGCTGGCCGGAACGACGATCGCGAGTGCGAGAGCAGTCTTCAAGCGACGGCGCATGGGTTTCTCCAACGGGTGAGGCGACTTGCCGGTCTAACGACACCTCGCCCGTCCTGGAGTTACGGACGATCTTGGAGCTCGACCGTCGCGCGCTCGACCCGGTCGCCGATCAGCAAGGAATTCGCGGCACTCTGCCCGCTCGCGACCTTGCCGATCCACGTGTAGCGACCGTCGAGGTGCGGCGCCGGGCCGTGCATCACGAACCACTGGGAGCCGGCGCTGTCGCGACCTGCATCCGCCATCCCTACACCACCCTCCACGTAACCCGCTCCCGCGTACGGCTCGGCCGGGATCGCGAACCCGGGCCCGCCCCACCCCGACTGCGTCGGGTCACCGCCCTGGACGACGAAGTTTGGCACCACGCGATGAAACTCGAGCCCGTCGTAGAAGCCCTTGCGGGTGAGCGCCACGATCGTCGCCACCGCCCACGGTGCGGTGTCGGGATCGAGCTCGATCACGATCTCGCCGCGCGTGGTCGACACCTTCCAGATCACGCGCTTGCCGATCACCGGCACGACATCGACCGGCGGCGGCTTCGCACCCGCGATCGGCGGCTGCTCGATCGCCTCGCCGAGGTTCTTCAAGCAGTCGACGGCCGCCTTCGCGAGCGTCGGCGCACCACCGACG
>JAEYYY010000465.1 GCA_023430775.1 Pseudomonadota bacterium | reverse complement strand
AGTACGGGCACGCGAAGTCGAACGCCTTGACGATCGTCACCGGTGCGTTCGCCGGTCCCTCGAGCTGACCAGCCTTGATCGGCCCCGAGACGTCGACGGCGAACACCGCGGCCGGATCCGCCTCGTTCGCTTCCTTGGCTTCCTGCTGCGCCTTCTGCTGGCCGTACGCCATCTCGAGAAAGCCGAGCGCTTCCTCGCGGCGGCCGAGGCCGACCTCGAGGCGATGGAGTCGCTCGAGCGTCGAGCCGGTGCCCGGGTTCGGCGCGTGCAGGGCTTCGAACTTCGCGAGCCGCTCGTCGAGCCGCTTGACGCGCGCGAGCAGATCACCGGTCTTGCCACCGACCGCACCGGCCGCACCACCCGCGGTCTTGCCGTCGAGCTTGGACGCCGTGGAGTCGCAGCCGATCAGCGCGACCAGGACGAGTGCGAGCCTCTTCATGGCGCCTTCTTCGCGCCGTCGCGCTTGCTGCGGAACTGGTGCACGCCCTTGCCCATGATCTCCTTCTCGTAATACTCGGCGCCCGACACGCCGGCATTCGCCGCGAGCGCGAGCTTCTCGTCGATGATCTGCTTGAACTGCGGCTTCGGGATCGCGCCGCCGATGAACTTGCCGTTGATGAACAACCCCGGCGTGCCGTTGACGCGGAACTTGCGCAGCTCCTCGCCGTCCTCGTCGATCCGCTGCTTGCACTCGTTGCTCTTGGCATCGGCCTGGAGCTTCTGGACGTCGAGCCCGGCGTCTGCCGACAGCTTGAGGATGTTGTCCTCGCCCATCGCGGTCTTGTCGCGCGAGCGCGCGTAGGCGTTGAAGCCCTTCTCCCAGAACGCGTCCTTCCACGCCGTGTACTTGCCCTGCTTCGCGGCGGCGCAGCTGTAGAGGTGCGCGAGCTGCGCGGTGTCGGGGTGAACGACCAGGTTCATGTACACGACGCGAACCTTGCCGTCGTACTCCTTGACCAGCTCGTGCAGCGGCTCGTTGAGCTTCTCGCAGTACGGGCACGCGAAGTCGAACGCCTTGATGATCGTCACCGTCGCATCGGCCGGGCCTTCGGTCTGTCCCGCCTTGACCGGACCCGAGATGTCGACCGCGAACACCGCGTTGGGATCCGGCTCCTGCGCTTCCTGCGCCTCCTGTTGCTGCTTCTGCTGCGCGTACGCCATCTCGAGGAACGCGAGTGCCTCCTCGCGCCGCGCCAGGCTCGCCTCGAGCTTCGCGAGTCGCGACGTGATCGCCGCATCGCTGGTGTTCGGAGCGTCGAACGTGTCCTTGCCGTGCGTCGCTTCGAGCGCGGTGACGCGATCCTCGATCGCCTTCAAGGTCAGCTCGATCTCGGCAGAGTCCTCACCGCCACCGCCGGCATTCGCGGCGGTTCCGGTGAGCTTCGAATTCGCGTTCTCGCACGCGAGCAGGGAAGACATCAGCAGCACGCTGGTCAGCAACTTCATCGTCGCGCGACCATGCCGAGTCATCCGCGGTGCCGCAAGGTCAACCCTCGCGGATAGCGCGCGGGGAAGATCGCGAGCGCGAGATCGGTTATCCCGCGCCGATTCTGTCTTCACCCCGTGGCGAGCGCTTCGTGTTACGGCTTCGCTGCCGAACCACTGCCTGCTTGGCCAGGCGCCGCCGGCTTCGCCGCTGATCCAGCCGCCGGCTTCGCCGCGGATCCCGCGCCGGCCGGCTTCGCGGCGGATCCAGCACCCGGGTCTTGTTCGGCGGGACCCGTCGGTGCCGGTGGCGGTGCAGCCTTGGCAGCGTCCCGCTTGCTGCGGAACTGCGTCAGGCCTTTGCCCATGATCTCTTTCGCGTAGTACTCGCTGCCCGGCACCTTCGAGGCCTCGGCGATCGCGAGCTTCTGATCGATGATCTGCTTGAACGCCGGCTTCGGGATGCCGCCGCCGATGTGCTTGCCGTTGATGAAGAACGCCGGCGTGCCGTTGACGCGGAACTTGCGGAGCTCCGCCATGTCCTCGTCGACGCGCTGCTTGCACGCGGCGCTGGTCGCATCGGCCTTGAGCCTGTTGGCGTCGAGCCCGATCTCGCCCGCGAGCTTGAGGATGTTGTCCTCGCCGAGCGCCGCGCGATCTCTACCGCCCGAGGCCGCGTACGGGCCGAACCCCTTCTCCCAGAACGCGTGCTTGTACTCGAGGAACTTCTTCTGCTTCGCCGCCGCGCAGCTGTACTGGTGCGCGAGCTGCACCGTATCCGGGTGCACGACCATGTTCATGTACACGACACGAACCTTGCCGTTGTACTCCTTCACCAGTTCCGTGCGGGTCGAACTGACCCTCTGGCAGTGTGGTCAAGCAAAGTCCCAGGCCTCGACGATCGTCACGAGCGCCGAGCTGGGACCTTCGACCTGACCTGCCGCGAGCGCCTTCGAGATGTCGACGGCGAACACGCCGTCCGGATCCATCTCGTTCGCTTCCTTGGCTTCCTGTTGCGCCTTCTGCTGCGCGTACGCCATCTCGAGGAAGCCGAGCGCCTCCTCGCGGCGCGCCAGCCCGACCTCGATGCGGTGCAGCCGCTCGAGCTCCGAGCCGGTGCCGCTCGGCTTGTGCATCTCCTCGAACTTCGCGAGCCGCTCGTCGAGCCGCTTCGCGATCGCGAGCAACTCGCTGACCTTCGTACCACCACCACCTTCGGCGCCGGCGGCCTTGCCAGCCGTGGCCTTGCCCTCGAGCTTCGACGGCGTGTTGTCACACCCGGCGAGAGCCGCGATCACGGCGATGCTCGCGAGGATCTTCATGGCGCTTTCTTCGCAGCATCGCGCTTGCTGCGGAACTGGTGGACGCCCTTCCCCATGATCTCCTTCTCGTAGTACTCGGCGCCCGACACGCCGGAGCTCTCGGCGATCTGGAGCTTCTCGTCGATGATCTGCTTGAACGTGGGCTTGGGGATGCCGCCGCCGATGTGCTTGCCGTTGATGAAGAACGCCGGCGTGCCGTTGACGCGGAACTTGCGCAGCTCGTTCTGATCTTCCTCGACGCGCTGCTTGCAGGCGTTGCTGTTCGCGTCGGCCTTGAGCTTCTGGGTGTCCATACCCAGCTCGCCGGCGAACTTGAGGATGTTGTCCTCGCCGAGCGCGGCGCGATTCTTACCGCCGCTCGCCGCGTACTCGCCGAACCCCTTCTCCCAGAAGGCGTGCTTGTACTCCATGAACTTGTTCTGCATGCCGGCCGCGCAGCCGTACTGGTGCGCCATCTGCACGGTGTCCGGGTGGACCACCATGTTCATGTAAACAACCCGGACCTTGCCGTCGTACTCCTTGACCAGCTCGTCGAGGGTCGAACTGACCCTCTGGCAGTGGGGTCAAGCGAAGTCCCAGGCCTCGACGATCGTCACCAGCGCGGAGCTCGGGCCATCGACCTGACCGGCGGCGAGCGCCTTCGAGATATCGACCGCGAACACGGCGTTCTCGTCGGGCTCCTGCGCCTCCTGCATCTCCTGCTGGCGCTTCTGCTGCGCGTACGCCATCTCGAGGAAGCCGAGCGCCTCCTCGCGACGCGTCAGGTTCGCCTCGATCTTCGCGAGCCGGCTCGCCATCGAGCCATCACCGGTGGCAGCCGCGTCGAACGCGCCCTTGCCGTGGGTCTCCTCGAGCGCCTTGATGCGCTCTTCCATCCCGCGCAGCGTCATCTCGAGCTCGGTGGTGTCGACGTCCTCGCCGCCGCCGGCCCCGCTCGCCTTGCCATCGAGCTTGGAGCCCGGTTTCTCGCACGCCGCGAGAAGCATCATCGCGATCAAGGCAAGGCGCTTCATGTGGGGGATGTTGCACTTTTTCTCTGCAGCTGCAAGCACGGCCTGGTGTACGAATCGCGTCGGAATGCGGCGCTCGCTCGGTCTGTTCTTGGTCGCCGCCTGTGGTGGCAACGACACCCCCGCGGGCGATGCCCCGGCCGACACCCCGACCTCGGAGTGTCAGCCGTTGCCCGCGATGGGCCAGTTCACGCGTCGTAGCGGCAACCCGGAGATCATCGCTGGTGCGACGTTCACCGACGGCAACCTCGACGTCGCGTTCTCCGATCCGGATCTGCGGTTCGATGCCGCGGCCAATCGCTTCGAGCTCTATTACACCGCCGAGCACTCCGCCGCGTTCGGCACGCCGGGCACGCAGCTGATCCGGCGCGCGACCAGCCCCGATCGCATGACGTGGACCGTCGACGATGCACCCGTGCTCGAGCCGAGCACCGATCCGGGCGCGTGGGATCGCGCCACCACCGAGGCGCCATCGATCGTGTTCAACCCGGCGGCGCCCGCCGATCGCCGCTACCTGCTGATGTACTCGGGCAGCTCGCGACCGTTCCCGCATCCCGGCCACGACTTCCCGGAGGCGCAGATCGGCGCCGCGTTCTCGGCCGACGGCATCACGTTCACGCGCGTGTCGGCGGCCGAATCACCGCACGGTCAGGCCGGCCTCGTGCTCACCACCGATCAGGTCTATCAGGGCGCGATGGGCGCCGTCGTCGACGATCCCGAGGTCGTGCTGCAGGACGGCGTCTATCACCTGTTCTTCTCGAGCTTCAGCTGCAAGGACACCGACTGCGCGACCACCGTGCATCGCGGTGTCGGCCACGCGACGTCGACCGATGGCATCGCATGGACGCTCGCGCAGGCGCCGGTGCGCAGCTTGCTCGAAGCGTCGGCCAACGAGACCACCGGTGGCGTCGCGCCGTCGGCGATCTACGACGCGGCCCACTGCCGGTTCGAGCTCTGGCAGCACAGGGAGCGCGCCGCGGATCCGGTGCAGCCGGTCGCGCTCGATAACACCGCCGGGGTGTGGCACGCGGATTCGAACGACGCGGTCCAGTGGAGCATCAGCTTCACCAGCCCGCGCGACGTCACGTGGACGGACACCGCGGCCGGCGAGGCGCTGGGTATGCGTCGCGGCTTCGATGTCGCAGACGTCAATGGTGGGCGCGTGATGGTCTATGTCGGGTACGACGACGACGACGTGCCCCCAAACGCGACGCTCCCGACGACAAACGCCACGGTTTCCGGTGTGATGACGATCAACATCGCGACGCGCGACGTGCCGTGAAGTTGTGTGAACGCCGTACGAGTTGCCCGTACGAATTGAATAGAGCTTCAGGCGTCCGAGTCAGTTTGCCCCAGAGGCCAAAGAAGTGATCGGTTTCTACGTCCGTCGACGCCGATCGAGAGGTATTCGGGCCCGAAATCGGACATCATACGAAGCCTTCCACTGAGGAGTCGGGGAAACATGAAAGCTCGGATTGCAGCCGTTCTGTTCGGATTTGTTGCCACCGGTTGCGTCGCGACCGCGGGCACGAGCGGTGGCTACGTCGCCACGTCGCCCCAGCCGGTCGTGACGACGACGGTGACCACGGACTCGACATACGTCGAAGAGCCCGATCTGGTGGAGATCAACGGTGGCGTTCGCGTCGTCTACGACTCCGAAGAGCCCATCTTCTACTCGGACAACTACTACTGGCGTTACGGTGATGACGGTACCTGGTACCGCTCGACCTCGTACAACAGCGGCTGGAGCGTCTACGCGGACGTTCCGGTGCACGTGCGCTCGATCGAGCGGCCGCGCGAGTACCGTCGCTATCGCCCGGCGAACTACACGCCGCGTCCGCGCCCGAACCGTCCGGCGTATCAGCCGCGTCCGTCGGAGCCGTACCAGCCCGCGCCGTCGCGTCCCGCGTCGTACGATCCGAAGCCGGCGCGTCCGGGCTACGACCCCGCGCCGTCGCGTCCGGGCTATGACCCGAAGCCGGCCGAGCGTCCGGGCTATCAGCCCGCGCCGTCGCGCCCCGGTTACGATCCCAAGCCGGCGCAGCCGTCGGGGTATCAACCGGCGCCGTCGCGTCCGGGTTACGCCCCCAAGCCGGCGCAGCCGTCGGGCTACCAGCCGGCGCCGTCACGTCCGGGTTATGAACCGAAGCCGGCGCAGCCGTCGGGCTACCAGCCGGCACCCGCGCAGCCCGCACGTCCGGGTTACCAGCCGGCGCCCGCGCAGCCCGCGCGTCCGGGCTATCAGCCGACGCCGGCGCAGCCCGCGCGTCCCGGTTACAACCAGCCGACGCAGCCCGCGCGTCCCGCGCCGGCGCAGCCGTCGACGGGTCGCCCGTACACGCCGGCGAACCCGCAGCCCGCACCGAGTGGCTACAAGCCCGCCACTCCGGCTCCGAAGCCGCCCCCGGCGCGTGGCTACAACAAGGACGACAAGAAGGACGACAAGAAGGACGAAAAGCGCCCCGCACGCCGCGGTCGCTGATCGCCCTCGCGTGATGCACTGACAGGGTCGGCTCTCGAGCCGGCCCTTTTTGTTTCAGCCCGGTCGACGCAGATCGAACGTGTCGATGCCGCGCTCGACGAACGACAGCTCGAAGCCCGTCGGATTCCCGCGCCACATCATGTACTCGGGCTCGCTGACCGGGATCACCTGCGCGAGCGTGATCGGCATCGGGTTCTCGACGAGCGGGAGCCTGAGCTTCCACGCGCGCGGCACGCCGATGAACACGTGAGGTAGCCGGCCCGAGAGCTCGCCCGCGGACAGCGCGCCGATGACGTCGCGCACGAGCACACCGGGCTGCGGGAAGAAGCTCGTGGTCTGGAGGTGGAACGCGAGGTTCGCGAGGATCTGGCCGCAGATCTCGCCGTCGACGACCGTCGCCAGCATCAGCTCGACGTGCGGGCGCGCCGGATCGGGCCAGGTCTTGTTCGACAGGCCGATCGTGACGTAGGTGAACGCGTTGACGCGAGGCGAGTTGATGATCCGCCCGATCTCGATCGAGCGGCCGCTGTCGTCGGCGTGACGGTAGGTGCGCGTCGAGAACGCACCGAACACCTCGCGCAGCGCGTCGGCGGCGCGGGTCGACGGCTGGAGGATCTGCGCGAACATCGGGATCGTCCGTGCCATCTCGAGCCACGTCGGCTGGAGCGCGAGCGTGCGGCGCAGATAGTTCTGCGCCATCAGCTTGTTTCCGAGCTCGGCGTGAGCCACCGCACCCGCCCACAGGGCGGTGGCGCTATCGGGGCGAATGCCGATCGCACGGTCGAAGGCGCGCGCCGCATCGTGCGGCCGGGACAGGCAAAGCAGGCAGTGGCCCAGCCCTTTCCACCCCACCGGATGGTCGGGGAAGATCTGAACCGCGCGCTCGAACTTGGGCAGCGCTTCGGCAAATGCCTCGGCTTCCAGCAGCGCGTTGGCTTCGCCGACCAGTTCGTCCGCCGCCTGCCGGCTCATGCCTTGCGCTTATCACACGCGCGGCAAGCTCGGGTGGTGCCGCCAGCTGGTATGCTGCGGTTTCGATGACCGTAGGAGTTGGAGCCGACGTCGAAGCCCTGTGCTCGAAGTGCGGCGACGTCTGGCACGTCGTGGTCGCCAAGGATGAGAAGGGCCGGATCGCGAAGGTGCAGTGCAAGCAGTGCCAGGGCTATCACCGGTACAAGTCACCGCACGGCGCAACGAAGGAAGCGAAGATGCCGTCGGCGATTCGCCCGCCCAAGGAGCCGAAGGAAGTGTCGGCGGCCAAGGCGGCGAAGGAAGGCCCGTCCGCGCGGTTCGACAAGCCCGCCGTCGAGGCTGACCTGTCGAAGCCGCCGCGTCCGTATCGCGCGAGCGAGAAGTTCGAGGTCGGCGAGCGTGTCGACCACGTCAACTTCGGGCAGGGCGTCGTCGAGCTCGCCGAGCCCGGCAAGATCACGTGCTTCTTCGCCACCGGTCGCCGCGTCCTCGCCCACAGCAAGGAAGGCGCGATCACCGGCGGCGGATTGTCGCGCCCCAAGCCGTTCGATCATTCGAACCGCGCCGGCGGAAAGCCCGTTCCCGAGCAGTAGGGGTTGCGCTAGGGTGCGCTCGCCATGGCGCGCCTCGGTTGGCTTGGACCCGCGATCGTGATCGTCGGTGCGGCGGTTGCCGGCGCCGGTGCGTACGCGATCGTCACCAACC
>JAEYYY010000445.1 GCA_023430775.1 Pseudomonadota bacterium | reverse complement strand
CCAGCAAACCATGCTCTCCGTCGAGCTACCGCCGATCGAAGGTGGTGGCACCGTCGCCGTCACCTACCCGATCTCGTTCGCCCCGAACTGACACTCCCGTCCACGCGCAGCTCGGGGACAGGATACGCGGCGAATCCACGAGCCGCGCGAAACGTAAGATCGTTCGACTAACCGCACTCGGCGGCGCGCCCGAGCAGGAACTCGCGCTCGCGCGCATTCTTCGTCATCGCCGCGGCGCGCTCGAACTCGGCCTTGGCCTCGCCGGACCGCCCGAGCTTGGCGAGCAGATCGCCGCGCACGCTCGGCAACAGGTGATAGCTCGCCAGCGAGCCGTCCTCGACCAGCGCGTCGACGATCACCAGCGCCTGCGCCGGACCGAACGCCATGCTCACCGCGACCGCGCGATTGAGCTCGACGATCGGCGACGGCGTCACCTGCGCGAGCTCGCCGTACGCCGCGACGATGCCGGCCCAGTCGGTGTCCGCGGCGGTCGCCGCTCGTGCGTGGTGCGCGGCGATCGCCGCCTGCAAGAGGTACGGCCCGCGGTCGCCACCCGCCGCCGCTTCCGCCCGTGCGAGTGCCGCGAGCCCGCGCCGGATCAACAAGCGATCCCAGAGCGCGCGATTCTGGTCGAGCAGCAAGATCGGCTCGCCGTTCGGCTTGGTGCGCGCGCGCTGCCGCGACGCCTGGATCTCCATCAGGGCGACGAGCCCGTGCACCTCCGAGGCATCGGGCATCAGCTCGGCGACGATGCGGCCGAGGCGCAGCGCGTCCTCGCACAGCCCCGGTCTCATCAGGTCATCGCCCGCGGTCGCCGAGTAGCCCTCGTTGAAGATCAGATAGATCACCTCGAGCACCGAGTCGACGCGCTCGACGAGCTCGTCGCCGTGCGGCGCCTCGAACCCGACGTTGGCCTCGGCGAGCGTCTTCTTCGCGCGCACCAGGCGCTGCGCCATCGTCGGCTCGGGCACCACGAACGCCCTCGCGATCTCCGGCACCGTCAGGCCACCGAGCACGCGCAGCGCGAGCGCCACCCGCGCCTCCTTCGACAGCACCGGGTGACACGCCGTGAACACCAGCCGCAACAGATCGTCGCCGACGTCGTCGTCGAGCGCGGCCTCGAGATCGGGTCGCTCCGGCGCGATCTCGCGCGCGATCTGCTGGTGCTTGTCGTCGGCGCGCTTGACGTGGCGGATCCGATCGATCGCCTTGCGCTTCGCGGTGGTCATCAGCCACGCACCCGGGTTATCCGGCACGCCGCTGGTCGGCCACGTCTCGAGCGCGGCGACCAGCGCGTCCTGCGCCAGCTCCTCTGCGGTGCCGACATCACGCACCATGCGCGCGACGCCTGCGATCAGCCGTGCAGACTCGATCCGCCAGACGGCGGCGATCGTGCGTTCGACCTCGGTGGTCACGACGTGGCATCACACCACGCCGCGCCCTTCGCGTCAGTGCTTCTGGCCGTCGACCTGCTCGCGCAGCTTCCTGTGCTCGTCGAGCGCCGGGCTCGGCGGGAAGTCCTCGAGCTCGAACAGCGGTCGCACCTCGACCTCGCCCTCCTCGAACGGGATCTGCTTCGACCACTCGAGCGCTTCCTCGCGCGTCTTGGTCTGGATCAGCCAGTACCCCGCGATGCACTCCTTCGCCTCGGCGAACGGACCGTCGACGATCGTGCGCTTCGCCTTGCCGTCGAACTGCACCTTCCAACCCTTCGAGGTCGGTTGCAGCCCGGTGCCATCCAGCATCACGCCGGCCTTGATGAGCTTCTCGTTGTACTTGGCCATCAGCGCGAAGTCTTCTTCGGTCGGCAACACCCCGGCCTCGGACTCCTTGCTCGCCTTGACGATCATCATGAACTTCATCGTTGTTCTCCTTAACCCGGCGACGTCCGAGCCCGGCCTGGATCGACATGGCCCCGAAGTTTTTTTTCATCGACCCTAACTCCCTGCAATCACGCACAACCAAGCTTTCTGAGTGCGCCCACGCGCCTGCGGTGATCTGCCGACAGCCTGGCATCCGCCGTGAACAACCCCGTGCATGGACCCGCGGATCAACGAGCTCGCCGAACGTTCCATGCAGCTTCCCGGCGTGCTCCGCCTCGGTGGTGGTCTCCCCGCCAACGAGCTCCTCCCTCGCGCCGAGCTCGCGACGGCGCTCGCCGAGGTCACCACCGCCAGCCCCGATGCCCTCCAGTACGGCTCGTCGCGAGGAATCCTGGCCATCCGCGACTGGATCGTGCGCCGGCTTGCCGAACGCGGCGCCACTGTCGACCCCGATCGCGTGATCATCACCTCGGGCGCTCAGCAAGCCCTCGCCATCGTCGGCAGCCTCCTCGCCGGCTGGCGGATCGACGTCGGCGACGCCACCTACGCGTGCGCGATCGACGCATTCGCGCAGGCCGGCGCACAGATCGTCCGATCGCGCGGAGATGTCCACTACGTCATCGCAGGCGTGTCCAATCCGCACGGTGTCGACCGCGCCGATCGCATCGCTCTCCTCCGCTCCACCAACCCGCTGATCGTCGACGAGGCCTACGCCGAGCTGCGCTTCGATGGTCGCGTCCCTCGTCCGCTGATCGCCGACGCGCCCGATCGCGTCTGGCACGTCGGCACGATCTCCAAGACCGTCTGCCCGGGCCTTCGCATCGGCTGGCTGATCCCGCCGCCCGGCGCACTGACCGCCGCCCTGGCGCGCAAGCAAGCCACCGACCTCCAGACCTCGAGCGTCTCGCAGGCCGCGTTCGCGCGCTTCCTCGCCGCCAACGACTACGACGCGATCGTCGCGCGCGCGCGCAGCGTCTACTCCGCTCGCGCCGCCCGCTGCCTCGATGCTCTGCGCCGCCACCTCGAAGGGGTCGCGATCACCGAGCCCGAGGGCGGCCTCTCGATCTGGGTCGAGACGCTCGATCGCGGTGATGATGTCGCGCTACTCGAGTCCGCGCTGAACGAGGGCGTCACCTTCGATCCGGGCTCGTCGTTCCGGCCCGTGCCCACCGATCGGATCGCGATGCGCGTCACCTTCTCCAACGTCCAGCCGGAGCTGTTCGATGTCGCGGCGCGCCGGCTCGCTCGCGCGCTTGCCCAGTTCCGGCGGCAGCCAAAGCAGACCGTGAGTCGCGCGAATCGGCTCGCTGGCTGACCGGCACTACTTGGTTTCGACGACGAGGTTCGCGCCGAAGCTCGGCGACGTCGTGGCATTTGCCAGGTCTGGTGTCCGTCCGATGGGTGTGAAGGTGAGGAGAAAGCCTGTTGCACCACCGCCACCACTCGGACCGAAGCCGGGGATCAGAGGAGGATCTGGAGGAGAAACGGCTGCGCCATCGCGAGCCGACATCCCTCCAATGGCGCCGCTACCGCCACCGACGACTCCCGGATCGAGCTCGCCGCCCGCGGCAGGGACAGCCGTGGATCTGGCGCCATTCTCGCCGTTTTTTCCTCTGGTGGTCGCCGCGCCGGAGTTGAAGGCTGCGCCACCACCACCACCGCCGCCATTGGCGCACACTTCGCCTGTGACTTCGATCGACACCCCCAGAAGCACGACCGTCC
>JAEYYY010000355.1 GCA_023430775.1 Pseudomonadota bacterium | reverse complement strand
GCCTCGGAGAAGTAAGCGACCGCGATGCCGGAGTCGACCGACACGGCGATCCGATCGAACGGCGAGCTGACCGGATAGGCGATCGGCTTGCTCTTCGGATCGGTGACATCGACCGACCACAGGATCGGATCCTCGTCGATCTGGCCGCGGGCGAGCGCCTCCTCGCCGCGCGTCACCACGAGCACGCGATCGCCGGCGGGCGTCGGGGCCGCGAACACCGGGCGGCGGCCGATCTTCCACGAGTGCACGGCGGGCGTGCCGTCGTCGCGGGCATCGATCGCGACCACGCGATCGAGCGCGGAGTCGATCCAGGCGAGCTGGCGCTTGAGCGGCACCGGGCCGATCAGCACGCGCTCGCGATCGATCGCCGGCGGGCGCTCCGCCGTGCATGCCACGGCTGCAAGGAGACTGAGTGAGAGCAGCGTACGCATGGGTGGCTCCTAATCGATGATCTGGCTGTTGAGGTCGAAGCCCGTGAGCGTCCGGACCTGACTGGTCTCGACGTCGATGAAGCTGACGCGCCCGAGGGGATGGCGCTGCGAGACGAAGATCTTGTTGGAGTCCGGCAGCACGCCGATCGACTCGGGCGGCGAGCCCAGCTCGATCGTGCGGACGACACCGCTATCGAGCTCGAGCTGCTGGACCGCGACGAACGCGCCTTCCTGGTCGCCGCCGTCGAGGGTGACGTACGCGCGCGGCGCCGTCTTCGCGAACGTGAAGCGCGACGGGTTGACCTCGGTGATCTGGAGCTTCGCGAACCCGCTGCCGATATCGAGCACCGAGTAGCCGGGCTTGCGATCGATGTAGTCGTCGAACGTGGTCGCTTGCTCGGGGTCGCCGGGCGCGCGTGCGTGCAGCACCACGGCCTTGCTGCCGGTCGGATCGAAGCCGACGGTCAGCACCGCCTTCTGCAGCGGATAGGTGTGGCGCGGGAAGCCCGGCTGATCGAGCTCGACCACCGTGATGCGCTCGTCGAGCGTGGCGTTGGTGAACAGCAGGCCGCGCTTGCCATCCTCGGAGAGCACCAGCGAGCCGCTGGTCGCCGCTGCGAGATCGATGAACGTGATGCCCGCCGGGTTGGCGACATCGCCGGGAATGTCGATGACCGCGAGCCCGGCCGGGTTGCGGAACACCGCGTAGACGCGCTGTCCGTCGGGTGCGAGATCGATGTCGCTCGGCACCTGCGGCAACGTGATGGTCGTGCCCTGCCCCGCCGTCGGGCCGAGCAAGCTGACCACGCGAAGCTCCGCGACATCGGGGCGCCGCACGATCGCGAACTGTCCCGACGACACGACGTCGACCTCGACGCCGGTGGTGTCGGCGAACACGTCTTCCATGATCGGGATCGGCGGCACGATGCTCGGCCCGCCCGCGGTCATCGCCGGCAGATCGATCACCGAGATGCCGTCGTCGGTGACGACGAATGCGTAGCGACCGGTGGCATCGTGCTCGATCTCGCGCGGCCGGAAGCCGACGGTCAGATCGACCGAGCGCTGCGAGCCGACCGCCAGCACGGTGACGTCCTGGAACGAGCCGACCTCGCCCACCGCGTCGAGGCCGCCGGCATCGACGATCGCCTTGTTGAGATCGAAGAACGCCGTGGCATGCCTGCCGCCGGGCGCGACCGCCAGGCGGTTGAGGTTCGGCAGCGTCGGATACAGCTCGCTCGCCACGTTGCCGGTCGATGCCCGCACCACGGTCGCCGCCGCGTTCTTGCTGTCGAGCACGACCGCGGTATCGGTGTTGGGCAGGGTCGCGAGGATCCGCGGCTGATCGCCGACCTCGACGGACACCACCTCGAGGCTGGCACCATCGATCTTCGCCAGCCGATCCTGTTCGGTCATCGCCACCCACACGTAGCGGCGCGAGCTGGTCGGCTCGGACAGCTTGTACTCGACCTCCGGCGGAGGCGGCGCATCGCCTCCACCGGCATCGGTGGGTGGCGGTGGCGGCGGAACGCAGGTCCCGAACTCGGAGCAGATGAAGCCTACGGGGCACTCGCTCGACGAGAAGCACTGCGGCGTTCCCGACGGCGCGTCGGCCGACGGTGCTCCGAAATCACTGTCTTCGAGTCCGCCCGCGCCGCAGGCGGCGAGAAGCATGATGCCAAGCGATCGCATGAATCCTCCGTTGCGAACGGAGGGACGCTTGACCACGGAACGTGCCGCATCGATCGACGTGAGACCGTGGGGTTACCGGCCGCGACTTGCCGGCGGTCCGCCGAGCCGCGACACGCCTGTCAGGGTCGCGGCGAATCTCTGTCGTTCCGAACTGCCATCACATCCCGGCGATCGGGATCTCGATCGTGCCGATGCCGGTGATGCCGTTCGGCACGGTGATCGTCTGGCTCGCGAGCGGTGTGGCGGTGCCGACAGTCTGCGAGCTCGCGGTCTCGGCGGTGGTCGACACGGTGTAAGAACCGGCCGCGAGCGCAGAGGTGAAGCCGGTGCCCGCGGTGCAGTCGAGTAGATCGACCGTGCCGCTCGGGGTGGTCGCGATCTCGATTGCCGCGACGTTGGCCTGCGCGCAATTGAGGACGTTGTTCGTCACCGCGCCGCGCAGCACCCACGACATGGCGAAGAAGCCGGCGTCGTTGAAGATCACCGTCGAGAACATGCCATCACCGAAGCGGAGGTCGACCTGTTGCGGCAGCGAGGTCGCGAACACCTGCGCCCCGTCCATCGAGATCACCTGGGCGTGCACGGTGAACAGATCGCGCGGCAGCTGCTGGCTGAAGCCCGAGCCTGTCGCGCAATCGAAGCTCTCGACGAACGTTCCGCTCAGCTGACCGAGCATGATGATGGCGATCTGCGGGAACCCGACCGGGCAGCCGGTGACGGTGCCGTCGAGATCCTGAAACGTCCACACCGAGGTCATGAACCCGCTGAGCTGTCCCTCGACGAAGCAGCTCGAGCTACAGCCATCGCCGTCGATGGTGTTGCCGTCGTCGCACTGCTCGTCGAAGTCGAGCAGGCCGTTGCCGCAGTTGTTGGGACGCAGGCACTGATCGCAGCCGTCGTCGGGCTCGTCGTTGCCGTCGTCGCACTGCTCGCCGAAATCGAGGACGCCGTTGCCGCAGCCGGGAGGCGGCGTCTGGCCGTGCTCGCACGCCGAGATCGCCAGGGCGATGGTGATGGCTGGCCACCTTGTCATCGAGACCTCCGCCTCCGAAGATACACCTTCGTGGTCGCCGGTCTCCTCATGGTCACGCTCGCGGCCGCGTCGTGGGGGACCTGGAGCCTGTTCCTCCGGCCCACCGGGCTGCCGCCGACGGTGACCAGCCCGATCCTGTTCGTGGTGATGGGCCTGGTCGCGCTGCCGTTCGCCTTGCGAGGACCACCGGTCGCGTGGACGCGCCGCAAGGTCCTGCTGATCCTCGCCAACACCGCGTTCGACGTCCTCAACATCCTGACGTTCTTCGCGGCGATCAACGTCACCACCGTGGCGATCGCGGTGCTCTCGCACTACGTGGCTCCGATCCTGATCGCGCTCGCCGCCCCGAAGATCGACAAGGTGCCGAGCAAGGGCGTGGTGCCGGCGGCGCTGGTCGCCCTCGCCGGCCTGGTGATCATCCTCGAGCCGTGGGCCGAGTCGGTCGAAGGGGCGGCGCTCGGTGCCACGCTCGGCGTGATCTCGGCGACCTGTTACGCGGGCAACATGTTCGTGGTGCGCCGGCTCGCGATCGAGGTCGGCGCCTGGAAGGCCATGGCCTACCACTCGCTGGTGGGCGCCGTGATCCTCGCCCCGCTGGTGCTTGCCTACACCGGAGAGATCGCGATGGCGGATGCCGGCCTACTCGCGGCCGGGGCCGCCTCGATCGGCGCCGGCTCGGGCGTGGTGTTCGCCGTCGGGGTGGCCCGGATCGGAAGCGCACGTGCGGCAGTGCTCACCTTTGCAGAACCGCTCGTCGCGGTCGCCGTCGGGGTCCTGGTGTGGGACGAAGCCCTGCGTCCTCTCGCGATCGTCGGCGGTTCGCTCGTCCTCGGCGCTGGCATCCACGTTGCTCGCAAGACGCGCTAACATGGCGGCCCCCAGGGAGATGTCAGTGAACATGAAACCGCGCGTCACGATCGCGATGCCCGCCTACAACGAGGAGCACTTCATCGAGGCGTGCATCGCCAGCGTGCAGAAGCAGGACTACCCTGCCGACCTGATCGAGATCCTGGTCGCCGATGGTCGGTCCACCGACAGGACGCGCGAGATCCTGGCGCGGCTGTCCGCCGCCGATCCGCGGATCAAGATGGTGGACAACCCGGCCAAGCTCCAGGCCGCCGGGCTCGGCCTGATCGTCAAGCAATCGACCGGCGACATCATCGTTCGCATGGACGTCCACGCCGAGTACGCGCCCGACTACGTCCGGACCTGCGTCGAGACGCTCGAGAAGACCGGCGCCGACAACGTCGGTGGTGCGCAGCGCGCTCGCGCGAAGTCGGCGTTCCAGCGCGCGCTGTGCGCAGCCCTCGATAGCCCGCTCGGCGTCGGCAACGCGCGCTATCGGTCGTCCGAGGAGGAGGGCTTCGTCGACACCGTGTTCCTCGGTGCATTCCGCCGGCGCGTGTTCGAGACCATCGGCCTGTGGGATCCGGGCGCCATCACCAACGAGGATGCCGAGCTCAACCAGCGCATCCTCGACTCCGGCGGTCAGATCTATCTGTCGCGCGACATCGTCGTGCACTACTACCCGCGCGACTCGTTCAAGTCGCTCGCCACCCAGTACTACCGGTACGGTCGCGGCCGCGCGCGGACGCTGCTCAAGCTCGGCCGGTTCCCGACGGTGCGTCCCGCGATCCCGTTCCTGATGGTCGCGGGTGCGGCCACGCTGCTCGCGATCCCACCGCTGTGGCCCGTCGCCGGTGCGGCGTTCGCGACCTACGCGCTCGCGACCGGTGCCGAGGCGGTGCGGGTCGGCGCGAAGGTCGGCATCGGCGCGATCCCCACGATCTGGGCGATCTTCCCGGTGCTCCACGCGTCGCACGGCGCCGGCTTCGCGAGCGGCCTGCTCCAGTATCTGCGCAAGCCCGACTGGCCGGACGAGCCCGAGCGCGTGCCGCCGCGCAAGGCGCACCTGCGCGCCGTCTAGCTCCAGGCGGCGGCGAGCTGCAGGATCGCGGCGTTCTCGACGACGTCTTTCAGGTAGCTCGCGCGCCAGTTGTCATTCTTGATCTTCGACGCCGCGACCTCGACGACCTGTGCCGCGTCGCGGATCGCGCGCCTGGCTGCGTCGCGCCGGCCACTCGCGTGGAGCGCCTCGGCGTACGCGAGCCGTAGCGCGCTCTCGCCTTCCTCCGGCGGGCCGTGCGACTCGACGATCGCCATGCCCTCGATCGCTGCCTCGAGGGCACCGGCGCTGTCTCCGGCGAGGCGCAGCGCGGCCGACAGCGTGCCGAGGTACTGGCAGAGCGTGCTCGGCTGATCGGCGGCCTCGGCGACGGAGGCGCGCGCGTGCTCGATCGCGGCGAGCGGATTGCCGGCCAGCATCTCGATGATCGCGAGGTAATCGTGCGCGGCAGCGGCGAGCTTGCGGTTCTCGTGCGCGAGGAAGTCCTCGAGGGCTGCGGTCTCGATCGCGCGCGCGTCGTCGAGCTGCCCCTGCCGCGCGACGGCGAGCCCGAGGTTGTGGTTGGCCTGGCTGATGATCTGCGTCAAGCCGATGCGCTCGGCGCCCGCGATCGCCTCGCGACACGATCGCTCCGCGCGGGCGAACGCGCCGAGCATCAGCTCGCCGTAGCCGACGTTCGCGCGCTGCATGCAGGCATGGCGGAAGTCGCCGACGGCGGTGAAGCAATCCTCGGCCTTGGCATCGAGCAGCATCGCGTTCGCCATGTCGCCGTCGCGCAT
>JAEYYY010000345.1 GCA_023430775.1 Pseudomonadota bacterium | reverse complement strand
CCCCAGTGGAGCTCGCGCTCCATGTACTCGAGCATCGTCGAGTAGCCGAGCCGCCGATACAGCTGCGACTCGTCGGCCTCGATCAGCAAACCGATCTCCTTCGCCTCGAGCGCGACCCGCTGCTGCGCGAGCGATCGCAATCGCCAGTGCAGCTCTTTCCAGTCTGCCTCGCGCAACGCCGCCAGCTCCGCCTCGCCGACCTGCTTCTTCTCGTATCCCTCGTTCGTCTCGTTCGTCTCGTCAGCCATGACACGACCTCGAGCAGCGCACCGCGCTGCGAGCACACGCGCACGAGCCACATCGCGCGCGCCTACTCACTTCTACACCCGGTTTTTCGGCGCTACTGGACGCGCTCTGCGCCACCAAAACGCCCCGACCCCGACTCGCTTCGCATTCGATCGATCCGATCGCGGAAATCGACGCCAGACGAATCCTCGACGACGAAATCGCTCATCGCGCACACCCCCCTCAACGCGGCCTCAAAGCACCTCGTCAATCTCGAAATTGCAAAACAGTGTCCTCGTCGACGATCGCTCTTCACTCGGTATCGAAACGACTCGACGAAGATGATCGCGCTCTGCTCGATCACGTCCAGCGAATCGCGCACGTCCGACGATCGCATCAGCCGCCCACGCCCATGATCGACGGGCGCATGCCGCGCGACAGATCGAACGCACACGATCTCGGTGCGTTTCGCGGGGCGACGTTGACGACCACCGCCGCAATCTTGGCGAGCACCCAGATAGAGACCGAGGCCGGCGCCAGACGATCGATGTGGCGGTGCAACCGACGCTCACAGCAGCGAGATGACCGCGCGGTTCGCGGGTGACGTTGACGAGCACCGCCGCAATCTTGGCGAGGGGCGCCACCCGATGGCTTGCACGGTGGACACATTCGATCGCAGTTCCTCAGCTGCGCTGATGACGAGCCGCTCGAGCGACCCGAGCTCGATCAAAGCCCGGCGGCACGACCGATCACGCCTCCGCCGAGCGCGGCGACGTGCACGGAAGGGAGAGGTCGGTTCGCGCAAGGAAGGATCGAGCGTTCGCCGGATTGCGGGGAGCGCTGCCGTTGCACTGTCGAAATCGACGTAGGCGGTGGATCGGTCGATCCCGGCGCGCCGATCGAGCGGGTGATCGCGACCGTTGCCGTTGCGTTGCCAGCACCATCAGGTGCGCCTGGTATCGCCAAGCCGCCCGGCGATGCGGATCCCGCTCGCGTACCAGATCGATCTCGTGCCAGCGGCAGGTCGCGGCGAGGATCGGCTGGATCGAGGTGCTGTGGGAATGCGGGCAGCGCGAACATGGGCCGCAACGCGCGGTCGGACGAGCACGATCCCGGTGACCGAGAAGCGCGTGTTCGTGACGAGCATGAACACCAACGCGAACCTACTGGTGTGCTTGGACAGCTCTAGGTTCGAGCGGACGTTGCGCGCGCCAGCACCACGCCGACCACGCGCGTCGCGCCGGCATCGAGCAGCGTGCGGGCGCACTCGGAGAGCGTGGTGCCGGTGGTGGCGACATCGTCGACCAGGACGATCGCGCGACCGCGCACCGGAGCGCGGACCGCGAAGCAATCGCGCAGGTTGGTGCGGCGCTCGGCGGCGGTCTGCGTGCTCTGCGGAGGAGACATCCGGATCTTGCGAAGCGCAGCGACCGGCTTCGCGATGCCGATCGATGCGCAGGCGTGGACCGCGAGCAGCCACGCGTGATCGAAGCCGCGGCGAAACCGCCGGCGCCAGTGCGACGGGACCGGCACGACCAGCGCATCGGGCTCGGCAGCCGCTCCGACCAGCGGCGCCCATAGCGGTGCGATCGCGCGCGCGACCTCGGTGTGGCCGGCGAGCTTGAGCCGGCGGATCGCGACCGCGAGCTGACCACCGAACCGCCACGGCGACACGATGCGTTCGAGCGCGAGTGGCGCGGTGCGGCAGCGAGCGCAGGCGCGTCCCGTCTCGGTGGGCTCGGCGCAGAGCGGGCAGGCCTCGCCGATCTCGTCGAGCGACGCGCTGCACGGCTCGCACATCGGATCGGATCTCGGCGGCGTCTGGACGGTGCCGCAGCCGGCGCAGGTCGGGGTGAACAGCCATTCGAGGAAGCGCATGCGGCGCCTCTCGCTCGGCGGTCGCCCCGGTTGCGTGCTAGTTAGCGGACGCGTGCGAGACCCTTGTTACGTCTACGAGCCGGGCTTCATCGATCCCGGGACCCGGGCCGAGATCCTGGCCTGGCTACGGGGGTTACGCCCGCTCTGGGAGATGCGGTACTCGACCAAGCGCCCGCCGCCGCCCGGCAAGCAACAGCGCCCGCTGCTCCGTCCGGTGTACTGGCTCGGCAACTGGCAGTTCGCGTGCCTCGGCTATTACGAGCCGCCGCGCCGGATCAAGGATGCGGCGGTTGCCGCCGAGCCGTTCCCGCCGTGGCTCGCCAGGCTGGTCGGCGTGATCGAGCGCCGCGTGCGCTCCGGGTTCCCCGCCCAGGCGGTGCCGCGCCGCTGGCACCTCAACACCTGCCTCGTGAACTTCTACGGCGACAAGCTCGAGCACGGCAAGGAGATCGATGCCGCGCGCGTCGGCGAGCACCGCGACTTCGAGCCCGGCCCGGTCGCATCGCTGTCGCTCGGCGAGCGCGCGCGCTTCCAGTTCGTGCGGCGCGGCGATGTTCACAACGCACCGCCGGTGCGCACCGAGTGGCTCGACGACAACTCGCTCCAGATCTTCGGCGGCCCGCGGTGGAAGGACGATCTGCTCCATCGCGTGCAGCGCGTCGAGGACAAGCAGAAGATCGAGCTGCCGCCGGCGATCGAAGGCTTTCGTACCCGGCGCATCAACTTCACGCTGCGCTACGTCCCCGACGAGCACGTCGTGCCGTTCGCGCAGCTGTCGCCGGCCGCGCGCGCCGACGTTGCCGACTACGTCTCCACGCTCGCGCTCGCGTCCTCGTTCTTCGCGAAAGAACTAGCGAAGACCGAACAGCGCCGGTGACTTCGCCGCCGGCGGCGCCGGAACACCGAGCAGCGCGGCCACCGTCGGTGCCACCTGCAGCAGCGACGCGGTGCCCTGCTGGGGTGCGATGCCGGGGGCGAGCACGAGCAGCGGAACCTTGCGGTTGTCGTCGAATGGCGCGTCGTGGTGGGTGCCGGTCGTGTAGTCGGTGATCAGCGAGCCCGCGACCGGCGCGATGTAGAGCTCGCCGGCCTCGCCGTCGACGATGGCGTAGCAGATCGCCTGCTCGAGCCCGCGCCGCGACTCGCAGTTGCCCGCCACGGCACTGGTGGCGACGGCGGCGGCCACGTTCGGCACCTTGGCGAGGGCGGCGGCGACCGCCTTCAGCGCGGCGTCCTTGTTCTCGATCCTCGCGAACGCCGCCGTGAGGTAGACGTTGCCCGACACGATCTTGGTGACGAACGGACCGGTGCCGAACGGTGCGAGCGCGCCGTCGATGACCTGGATCAGCTCGCGCGTCGTGATCCGGCGGGCCCCCGGCTTGCCGCGCTCGATCACCGGCGTCGCGCCGTGATCGCTCGTCAGCACCGCGGCCCACTGCCCTGCCCCGACCTTGTCGTCGAGGGTCTGGAACAACCTCGCGAGATGCGCGTCGAGGCGCGTGGTCAGGTCGAGCACCTCCCACGAATCCGGGCCCCACAGATGGCCGGCGTAGTCGTGGGCGGAGAAGCTGACCGCGAGCAGATCGGGTGTCGCATCCTCGCCGAGCTCCATGTTGTCGAGCGCGGCGAGCACGGCATCCATCTCGATGTCGTCGGCGAACGGCGTGTGGAGCACCATCTTCGTCGGGTTCTCGACGGTCGCGAGATCGTGTGGCAGCGCGCTGTCGAAGCCGCCGGTCTTGCCTTCGCCTGGTCCGTCGTCGAGGAGCCCCGTGACCTTCGCGAGCCGGACCGGATCTGCCGCCTTCCACTCGCTGCGATAGAACCGCGATGCCGATCGACTGGCCGCCAGCTCGACCAGCCAGCCCGGTGGCTCGGCCGCGTACGCGCGCGATGTGGTCATGCCGCCCGCCGCCGCCTCGTACCAGATCGCGAGATCCGGTCGCTTGCCGGTGGAGAACACCGCGCCGCGCGCCTTGAGCGCGATCGCGACCGACTTCCCCTTGCCGCCCGTCGCCGTCCGCAACATGTCGGCGACGCCCTCGACGCGCAGCGCCTTCGCCGAGCCGTTGTCGTCGACCGACAGCACGCCGGCATGCGAGGCGCCGACCGCGAGCACCGGTGCCTCGGGGTCGTACTCGGCGTCGCGCTCCTTGCCCTCGGCACGCCGGTACCAGATGTTGCCGACGATGCCGGTCACGCTCGGCGGTGCGCCGGTCCCGATCGCGGCGTGGCCCGGTGAGGTCAGCGGATTCGCGAACGGGATCTCGGCCTGGAGATACGCGCCATCGCGCAGCATGCGGGCGAACCCGCCGGTGAACTGTGCCTTGTCGCGCTCGAACATCCACACCGGTAACTGGTCGACGACGATCAGCACGACCAGCTTGGGGCCCTGCTTCCTGCCAGTCTTCTGACCACCCGAGCAGGCAAGTGCCAGAGCAAGGACGATGAGGTCGGCGCGTTTCACGCTCGGCGATCCTACATGGGATATGTTCGAGACATGGCTCTCCCCGACCGCATCCTTGGCGTGTGCGACCTCCTGCTCGGCGCGGCGTATGCCGACGAAGAGTTCAAGGATCGCGAGCGCGAGGAGGTCCGGGAGATGCTCGCCGATCTGACCGGCGCCAAGCTCTCCGACGAGCTCGAGGCGCGGATCAAGGACTTCGACCCCAAGAAGCTCGACCTCGCGAAGGTCGCTGCCGAGTTCAAGGAAGACCCGCAGGACGATCGCCGCAAGCTGCTGTTCCTGGTCGCGGCGGTGCACGAGGCCGACGAGGAGATCGACTTCGCGGAAGACGACTACCTGCGCTCGCTGTGCAAGGCGCTCGATCTGCCCGAGACCGCGCTCGAGGGCATGGTCGTCGATGTCGAGGTCGAGGAGCTCCAGCAGACGCTCGCGACGGTCCGCAAGCAGCCGCCTCCGCCGCCGAAACACAAGAAGGCCTCAGTCGACGTCGATATCGACTGAAGCGTTGAACGTGCCACCGGCTGGAGTCGCACCAGCTCACCAAGCTTCGGAGACTCGGGTCGCATCTGTGCACGGAGGCGTTTGGTCGTGTGGAGCACTCGCCCGGATTTGCACCGGGGTATGCGCGTGTTGCAGACGCGTGCCTTACCTGCTTGGCTACGAGTGCCTGGCGCCCACGACGAGGATTGCACTCGCCTACCGTTGATCGACAGTCAACGAACGTCCCTAGACGTATCCGTGGGCATGTAGTTGGGGACGCTGGGCTCGAACCAGCAACCTCGACCGTTCAGAGCGGTGTGTTCTACCAATTGAACTAATCCCCAAAGAGAGAGTGACGACGTCGAAGAAGCCTCTGAAAACCCGGAAGACGCGGCAGGCGGCGCTGCAGATGCCCGCGTGACCTGCCGTCGTCTTCACTCCACGCCCACGCCGTCCTCGCTGTCGATCTCGCCCGTCCAGTACACGTAGTCACGCCATGCGTCGGGGACGCTCTTGGCGCTCACACGGATCTGGACCGCCGGCACCCACGTGGGGCGCGTCGGCGTCGACCGAAGGGCCATGCTCGCCTCGGCGGGCGTGCGGTTAGCCTTCTTCGAGTTGCAGGCGTAGCAGCACGAGACGATGTTGTCCCACGTCGTCCGTCCACCGCGCGAACGCGGGAGGACGTGGTCGTACGTGAGGCCGTCGATCGTGCACTTCGTGCCGCAGTACTGGCAGCGGTAGCCGTCGCGCGCGTAGATGTTGACGCGCGAGAACTTGACCGGCTTCGCGTGGCGACGGAACGCCTTGCGCAGACGGACAACTGCCGGGACCTTGATGATGAGCGAGGTTGCGCGGATGTCCGCGTCGTACTCCTCGACAACATCCACCTTGTCGAGGGCGAGCAGCGTCATCGCGCGCTGCCAGGGGATGATCTTGACGGGCTCGTAGCCCTGCGTGAGCAGGAGCGTACGCGTTGCATCGACGTGCATCATGATCGCACGCCCCTTCCTAGTCCGGTGTTTGACGCAGCTCGAACGCCGGATCGCTCGAGCAGCCGGCCCGCGGAATGCGGGCGAAGTGAGATCAGGAGCGCGGTACCGCCGAGAGGATTTGCACCTCCACTACACGCCTTCTGAGGACGCTGACTCTTCTATTGGTCTACGGCGGCAAGTGAAACGAGAAGCAGTACCGTCGAGTGGACTCGAACCACCACTGAGCGCGTTTTGAATGCGCTGACTCTTCGTTGGTCTACGACGGCTTGGTTGCGGGGGCCGGAGTCGCACCGGCGTCGGCAGGCTTATGAGACCTGCTTGGGAGCTCGCACCCTCCCCACACGATTCGTACTGCCGGCGGGGTTCGAACCCGCACTGTCTGGCCTCTCATGCCAGTGACTCTTCCAGAGTTGGTCTACGGCAGCGTGTCTTGTTTCGTGGGAACGCTGGGACTCGCACCCAGTTGTCGCAATGGCAACCGCTTTACAGGCGGCATCGGTGTCTCAACCGTCAACGTTCCCATGGGGTGATCGATGGGACTCGCACCCATTTGCTCGAGGTTCACGGCCTCGCGCCTCGACTACTTCGGCATCGACCACAGTCCGCCTGGAAGGAATCGCACCTTCACCTTTCGCTTATCAGGCGAATGCACGGCTCTCGTGCTACAGGCGGGTCGAGCTGACAGAGCTCGGGTTTGAAAAAGTCGCCGCGTTAAAAAGCCGGATTCGATCCAGCGGCTGTCACACCACACGGCGGCCCGACTCTCCGAAGAAAATCAGGCGAAGCAGGCTGCCAGCGAATCGAACGCTGCTGCTCGGATTTGGAGTCCAAGGTCATCCCCAGATGGCAACCCAGGAACGCTCGTCGAGAGCGTCGGGTCTGCTTGGTGTGTTCGGGAGGATTCGAACCTCCGCCATCGACGTTCGCACTGTCGTGTCCCGATCCGCGGAACGAACACATGGTCCGGATGAGTGGAATCGCACCACTGACAACGTCGTAGTCGGCGACGTGCTCTGCTCCTGAGCTACACCCGGTCTCTCGAAATCAAGCTCGTCGGACAGATAGGGATTGCACCTGCAAGATCACGCTCCCGAAGCGCGCGCCTTCACTAGTCGGCCACCGTCCGAAATCTCTCGTCTGGCTGGCTGGAATTGCACCAGCCTCCTCGTGACCCCGAGCCACGACTCTTCTACTGAGCTACAGCCAGTCGTCGGACAGACAGGGATTGCACCTGCGATCTCACCCTCCCGAAGGGCGCGCCTTGCTGCTCGGCTACTGTCCGGTTTCTTCGTCTGGCTGACAGGAATCGCACCTGCTGCCTCTTGGTCCCCGACCAAGCGCTCTCCTGATGAGCTACAGCCAGCCTTCGTACCATCGGAAGGAATTGAACCCTCACCACAGCGTTCGTAGCGCTGCGTCCCGTCCTCGGAACGATGGCGTGTATCGCGGCTGCCGTGTGAAACGGCGAGGTCCGCAGTTCGATCTGGTCTCTCGTCGTCGCGGTGGAGGGAATCGGACCCAACGTTCGTTCGCGCCTAACGAACGGACTCGTCGCGGATGTAGCGCGACATGTCATCGCCTCACCAGAGGCACCGCGGGAACAGCGAGAAGAAATTGTTCGCGCTCGAGTGTGGAAGCCACGAAAGAGCTTTCGCTCGTTTCCGTATCAGGGAAGTGCCGTCCGTCGGCGTAGCTCCGATAGTCGGAGCTGTTGGAGTCGAACCAACTGGTCTTGCGTGTAGGGCTTCGACGATTGAGCGTCGATCGTGCAGTCGATGGAGTCGAACCATCACGCGCGCTGCGCGTACCCGGTCACTGCGGTTAGCTCTTCCGTGTTCGAGTGTGGAAGCCACGAGGCTTTCGCCTTCCGTTTCAGGGAAGTGCCGTACCAACGGCGGACCGCCCACAGGTGGACGGTGCTGGAGTCGAACCAGCTTTGTTTGCGTGTAGGGCTTCTACGGTTGAACACGAATGGTGCAGTCGATGGAGTCGAACCATCACGCGCGCTGCGCGGTCCCGGTGACTGCGGCCTTTGGAAATTTCTGCGCTCGAGTGTCGAAGCCACAAAAAGGCTTTCGCCTTTTCCTTTACAGGGAAAATGCCGTTCCAACGGCGTACGACCCATGTGAGCGGATCGTGCTGGATTCGAACCAGCTTGTTTGCGTGTAGGGCTTCGAGCGTTGAGCGCAAAGAGTGCAGTCGATGGAATCGAACCATCGCGCGGAGTCCCGCGGTCCCAGAACTGCGAAGTCGATCCATCTCGCGCGTTGCGCGGTCAGGCGACCTGGTGAAATTTTTCTCGCGTCCGAGTGCACAAGCCACGAAGGACTTTCGTCTTTCCTTGGATGGAAAACGCCGCACCCGCGGCTGCGCGCCCCGTGACTCCGGCGGACCGGAGATGAAGTGGAGCGTGCCGGACTCGAACCGGTTCGTTTTTTTGCGTGTAGGGCTTCTACGGCAGGACGCGAGAAGTAGCAGTCGACGGAATCGAACCGTCGCGATTACAGGAATGAGCTGCATCGGTGCCCAGCACGGACTGCCATTTCGGGCGAGCAACCTCGGAAGACCTGTCCTTAGGGGACGCAGCGAGCGCGAGCTCCGAATCCGAGGTGCTTCAACCCTGTTGTTCGTATCGGTGACGGGAATCGAACCCGTGTTGTCCGCTTGAGAGGCGGGTGTACTGGCCTGCTATACGACACCGACATGGTTGCCTCTCGCGAGGCAGATAACGATCGCGGGAACGGTTGGGTTCGAACCAACATCCATCCGGTTAACAACCGGCCGCTCAGCCACTTGAGCTTCGCTCCCAGAATGCCGGTTGGTGAGACCGGCAGCTGTCGTGGGCCGCGCCTTCGCTCAGCGGCGTATTGCTACGCGCGAGCAAAGTCGGAGAGGACCAGGGGCGTCGACGTGTCGAAGCCGACAACATCGAGCATCCCTGCGTCGTTTGGATTCGCGATGGCGAACCCGTTCGACGTCATCCCGACCACGACAAGCTTGGCCGAGAGTCCACGTGCTTCTCGATACGTCTCGAGTGCAAGGGCCGGATGCACGTCTCCGGCCCAGGTCTCGCTGTCGGTGTAGACCACGAACGTGTCGACATCGACCTTGTTGTCCTTCGCCCACATCATCGGTTGCGCGCAGTCCGTCGAACCGAAGCTCAACGAGCTCACCTCCGACATCACGCGCTCGAGCCGCTTGCCTGCAACATCGAGCAACTGGAGATGCCCATCGGTGAACGCAACTGTCAGGGTGGACGGTTCGGTTGCCGCGGTGACGAGTGCCATCGCTGCGCTTCCGATCCGCGGCGTCATGCCGACCACCCCGGCGATCGAGCCCGAGGCCATCGAGCTCGAGACATCGAGTGCGACCAGCGTGCGCTTGTTCGCGGGCGCCACGCTCTCGAAGCCGAGATAGAACGCGGCGTCGAGTGCTTCGATGATGTCGATCACCGGCAGCCACGCACCCTCACCCTTGCTACGGCCGCTGCGATACGCGATCAGCGCCGCCAGGATGGCGAGCGGATGGACGCGCGCCTCGGCGATTCGATCTGCGTTGCGCAGCTGGTTCGCGATCTGCTTGGTCGCCGCCGAGCCGACCGCGATCAGTCCGACACGCGTCATCGCGGGGAGGTTGCGGAGCACCGCCGCCAGCGGCATCGCCGGAAGGAGAGCCTCCCAGATCTCCGGGTGGCGAAGCAGCGGCACCGGTACGCACTCGCGCGGAATGCGGTGGCGTCGGATCAGCTCGGCGGCGGCGCCGACATCGTCGAGTGCGTGAAGCTCGCGCATCGCGACGATCAGTGCGAGCGCGGGGTCATCGCTCGCGTTGTCGGGCAGCTGGCCGTTGACGGCCCAGCCGAACAGGTGATCGTGTGATGGCGAGGCCGCGCGCGGATGCGAGAGCCGCAACAGATCGCGGTTCGACCAGCCGTCGCAGGCCTGATACTTCGCCAGCTGGTACGCGAGCTCGGTCGCCGGCCGCGCGTTGAACCACGCCCCGACGGCCTTGCGCATGCCGCGTCCCCAGCCACCGAAGCTCTGCGCGTGGTGTGCGAAGTGCATCAGGTCGGTCCCGATGCGGCACACCCGCGGTAGCGCCGCGTACGCCGCCCGTCGCGTGGGCTCGTCGCCCAGCTTGGCCGCCATCGCGAGCAAAAAGATCGCCGGATCGTTCTTGGGCGCGCGTCCCGATTCAGAGGCATCAACGATCCGGCTGACAAACTGAAGGCCATCGGCCGCGAGACAGCGCTGCGCGGCGCGGGCATTTTCGATCACGAGCTCGTGGTCACCCGCGACATAGGTCGCGCCCTCGGCGCCGAGGACCAGGAAGCGATTCATTCGCTGCCAGTCATCGAGCTGCCAGGGGGCCTCCACCTGCATGGTGTTCGGCATCCGCTGCGTTCGAGGCGAGGTACCGAGATGCGTGGTGGTTTCGAGCAACATGTGATCCTCCGGCCCGCCGTCAAGCGGACGCTGTGTAAAGCGCCGGGGATTCCCGGCAGGTTTCGACTCGCCTGGTGGCGATGGACCGCTGTCGCGGCCGTCCGCTTGGTAGCGGCACGAAAACGTGAAGTACCGCTCGTCGCGGTGAGAGCCTCCCGCCGGATTCGAACCGGTGCCTCCTGCATACGCCAGGTGTTCTCGACCGCTGAACTAGGAAGGCGAGCTCGGATCTGTCGTCGCAATCGGAGCCGGCATCGAAGCGAGCCTCTCGTTGGAATCGAACCAACGACCTGCTGCATACCAGGCAGCTGCTCTGCATCCACTGAGCTAGAGAGGCAAGACACACTTCTCGTTGGAGTCGGACCAACGAGGATCTGGATCATGAGCTGGTACCTCCCGTTGGACTCGAACCAACCACCTGCCGGATGTAAGCCGGCTGCTCTGCCTGCTGAGCTGGAGAGGCAAGCGCCCTCGGCGAACGAGGGCATGCGAACTGGAGTCTTTAGGATTCGAACGCGACGGTGGACGCGTCGCTTACGAAGCAGCGGTGCTACCCGAGAGCCGGGAGCAAGACAATCAGAGCCTTCCGTCGGACTCGAACCGACGACCGCCCGCTTACGAAGTGGGTGCTGCTACCAGCTGAGCTAGGAAGGCATGGGTGGAGTCGGGGGGATTCGAACCCCCATCGCACGCGGTGCAACCGCGGCATCTTGCCCTTGGAAACACGACCCCGGAACAAGCAGAACAGCGGAGCGAGCCGTCGGAGTCGAACCGACCTTGGCGGAGTGGAAATCCGTTGCCTTTGCCGATCGGCCAGGCTCGCATGAAAGAACTTGGTGGAAACCGAAGGGAATCGAACCCTCATCGCACGCATTGCAAGTGCGGCATCTTCCCGTTGGAACACGGCCCCAATTTGATCGACGAGCGTCTGCGACCACGTCGAGAGCGATGCAGCTACCGCGCGTCGCGATCCGACCGCAGCGCTCTCGAGATCACGTTCAACCGTCTGTATCGATCGAGCAGATGGGGGGAGTTGAACCCGCCGACTTCGGTGTGGCGCACCGATGTGTCACCGCAACACTTCACCTGCATGGTGGTCCCGTGAGGGACCGGTTGTTGTGGATCGCCGTCGGCGCCGTGGGCGCGTTCGACAACCCGTACGTGGGTCGGGAGGGAATCGAACCCTCGTCACGGCGGAGTAAGAGTCCGCTGCAAAGCCAGCGTTTGCTACCGACCCAGTCACTGCCCGCATCACGCCGGGCGCTCATCAAGTCCTTCGAGGCTCGCTTCGACGTTCGAAGCGAAGCTTGGTTCCATCAGACTGCTCACGCAGCTGGTGGCTTCATCCGTGGGTCGGGAGGGAATCGAACCCTCGTCACGGCGGAGTAAGAGTCCGCTGCAAAGCCAGCGTTTGCTACCGACCCAGGTCAGAGCGCTTCGACGGTCGAAGCGGGCCTTCGTTCATTCGATCCTTCTTCGAGCTCGCCTCGTGTCCGAAGCGCGCGCTCGTTGCATTCGATCTCTCAGCGCTCGCTTCGACGCGCGAAGCGGGCGTTCGTTGCATTCGAACTGTCAGCGCTCGCTTCGACGCGCGAAGCGGGCGTTCGTTGCACTCGAACTGTCAGCGCTCGCTTCGACGCTCGAGGCCAGCGTTCGTTACTTCGATCCTTGGAGCTCGCTTCGACGCACGAGCGGAGCGTTGGTTTCACCGGTTCTCAACCGCGCGGGCCGAAGCGAACCTCGTGAGTCGGGAGGGAATCGAACCCTCGTCTCGGCGGAGTAAAAATCCGCTGCAATGCCAGCGTTTGCTACCGACCCGGTTCGGGCGGATGGACTCGAACCACCAACGTCGCGGATCAAAGCCGCGTGTTCTGCCAGTTGAACTACGCCCGAGCGGCGCGTTGCTATCGTCCCTCCCACTGGAGTTGAACCAGAACCTCTCGGGTTTCAGCCGAGCGCGTAGACCGCTTCGCCAAGGAGGGATGTGTGCTGCACGCGTTGCCCTTGCGAGCACCGCGTGCAGCGGTTTCTTCGGGTGCCTGCCAGGGCACCCTCGTCGTCACTCTTCGGTTGTCAGAGAGGTGGCCGTCGGGCGCAGGGCGCACCTCGGGCCGCGATGCCCTCGCAGGTGATGCGAGCGCACCCTTCGCAGACTGATGATCTGGATTCCAGATCATCAATTCGCAAAACATGAGTTGTCGTGTCTTCGGATTACCCGGTTGGGGGTATTCGACCCGAGGACGCTACGTGCCGTGCCGGTCCACCTGCGGCCCGAAAACCAAGAAGGGCCGCCTGGGTTCTCCCCTGGCGGCCCTTTCGGCGTCTGGACGTGGTTCACGTCAGGCGCGTTGGGGTCCTCCAGGAGAGGTGGTACCGCTATCGTTTCCAAAGACTTCCGGCTTGGAACCGACACACATATCCGTGGCAAGACGGCGGTACGACCGAGTGGCCCAGATGGGGCACGCGGCGGCTTTGGCCGTTTGCGTCGAGATATGTAGGGTCGGGTTCACTTCACCGCTCACTTTGGCCAGACGAGTTTTCGTTGGCCGATGCTTGATACGTATAAATGCGCCGCCGCTTCCTGTCAAAGCCTTTTTCGACGAGAAAATTTCGAGATCGCTAATCAGAAGCTAATTAGCTGACGACGCTGGCATTCCACCATCACGGATCTTTCGCCAGCGTCGCGAGTGTCGCGGGACGACCGAGCGCGATCTCGACCGTCGCACGGCGTCCCAACAGCTCGCCTCCGGCCTCGATCGCCGTCTCGACGTCGAGCTCGATCTGCACGCGATCACACAGGAAATCACGGACGTTGTCGGAGAAGTACTCGCCGCGAAACGCCGCCGGCGTGTTCCGCACGATCTCGAGCAAGCCGACATCGCCACAGCGCAGGTGAAACTTGCCCGGCTGCGCATTCGCGTACGCGAACATCTTCAATCCGAATCCGAAGAAAGGAATCGTCGCTGCGGCGACGAGCGTGACCTGCCCTTTCCAGATCACGACGTTCTTCGGCAGCGAGCGTCCGCTCGGTCCGTGCTTCGTCATCTCGAGCGCGGGAGATCCGAGGTTGGTGATCGTCGCCGTCGGACGCGTCGTCGTCGCGAAGCGCGGCATCGATCGCAGCGCGACCGAGAGCGCGTAGCGCGCAGCTCTACCGACGAGCCGACCACCGGGAACGCGATCGACCGCGCGCCCGATGCGTTGGTTGTCCTCGAGCAACATCGCATCGACGCCCATGCCGACGAACGGCGCGCGCACGCCGACGACCTCGACGAGCGGCACCTTCTTCCAGGTCGCGCGCGCCTTGAACAGCGCATCGAGATCGTCGAGCGGATCGTCGGTCGCCGCGACGGTGTCGGCGATCGCGTTGCCCGAGCCGAGACGCAGCACGCCGACCGCCGGCTCGGGCCTGCCGGTCCCGCGACATGCTTCCCCGATCAACGTCAGCCCCATCACCACGGTGCCATCGCCGCCGCCGAGCACGATCAGATCGCAGCCGACCCCGATCTGCTGCCGGATCAACTCGCGCGCTTCATCGAGCGAGTGCGTGAAGAACACGCGACCCGGCGCGACCTTCTCGAGCTTCGCTCTCGTCCGGCCGCGCACCGCACGCGCGTTGCCGTTGATGATCGCGACCGCTCTCACCGCGGCACGATACCGCGCCCGATCGGACGAGCGCCAATCAGCGACGATCGTCTCCCGTCCAGGCGCCAGCCGCGGTCGTTCCCGCGCGATATGCTCGTGACGATGGCTGCGCCGGCGACATCGCGATCCCCGTCGCGGCCTCCTCGCTGGCGCCGGATCCTGCGCTTCATGCGCCTCGCGGCCGAGGTGATGACGGTGCTCGCGACCGTCGGCGCCCTGCTCCTGTGGTGCTCGGTGCCGAACGTCGAGGCGCTCGCCGAGGCCAACCCGAGCACCACGGCCTTCATCGAGATCCGCCGCGCCGAGGCCGAGGCCGCCGGCAAGAAGCTCGATCTCAAGTGGCAGTGGCGGCCGATCGGCAAGATCTCGCGCTACCTGCGCGCCGCGGTCATCTATGCCGAGGACTACAACTTCTATCGTCACGATGGCGTCGACTGGGCCGCGATCGAGGATGCGATCGAGACCAACCTCGACAAGGGCTCGCTCGCGATCGGCGGCAGCACGATCACGCAGCAGCTCGCGAAGAACCTGTTCCTGTCGCCGAGCCGCAGTCTGATCCGCAAGGCGCGCGAGATGCTGATCGCGTTCGAGCTCGAGGATCAGCTGAGCAAGCAGCGCATCCTCGAGCTCTATCTCAACGTCGTCGAGTGGGGCGACGGCGTGTTCGGCGCCGAGGCCGCCTCGCGCTACTGGTTCAAGCACACGTCGCAGACGCTGACGCCTGCCGAGGCCGTGCGGCTCGCGATCGCGCTGCCCAACCCGTTCACGCGCGCACCGAACATTCGCAAGCCGGAGCTGACCAAGAAGGCGATCCGTCTCGTTCACCTGCTGCGCATGCAGGGCCTGATCGATGAAGCGCAGGAGCGTGCCGCCCTCGATCAGGTGGGAGCGCCAGGCGAGCCCGTGCTGCGCGGTCGTGCGCGACCGGCGAAGGACGTGCCGAAGCCTCCCGCCCCCGGGCCCGTGCTGACGCCCGAGCCGGCCGCCGAGCCGCCGACGCCGAGCGACGGCGCCGAGCCGGCACCGACCGATCAGTAGACGGTCAAACGCGCCGTCTCGAATTCCGATCCACTCGGAAATTCAACTCCGTCCCCGAGCGACCGCAGCATTTCGGCGACTTGCGAACGCAAGTGCACCAAGTGGAGACAGTCCCCATGTCGAGAGACCAGCGCGCAGCTTCATGCGTGCAACCGCCGCATGACACCATCGCGATCGTTGTTCTTGGGTGCCGCGGTCCTGTTGCTGGCCTGCGGGACGCCCGCGAAGAAGCCACCGCCGGTGCCGCGCTCTGCCGCCCTCGCGCAGGCGACCGACCCGAAGCTCGTCGTGATGACCGTGGATCCGACCACCTCGCTGATCGGCTCGAACACCACCACCCAGCTCGGCGTGCGTATCCAGGTCCGGGCACTCGATCTCCCCGGAGCACACCGGCCGAAGCTCAACCTCGCGCTGGTGCTCGATACCTCCGGATCGATGGACGGCCCCACCATCGAGGCCCTGCGCAGCAGCGCACAGAAGGTGGTGTCGGAGATGCGCGATGGCGATCAGGTGTCCTTGATCGCGTTTCATTCACGCGTCGATCTGCTCGCCCCCAACACGGTGCTCGATCCCGTGTCGCGCCGTGGCGTGCTCGCCGCGATCTCGAAGATCACGGCGCGCGGCACCACCGATCTGGCAGCCGGTCTCGCGGCAGGGCTCCAGCAGGTCCAGGCCCGGCGGTTGCCCGATGGCATCAACCGCGTCGTGCTGCTGTCGGACGGCGTGCCCAACGCCTCGGCCACGCTTCCGCAGCTGATCGCGAGCGCACACGGCGCCGGCATCGGCATCACCACGCTCGGACTCGGTAACGACTACGACTCCACGTTGCTCGCGCAGATGGCGCGCGATACCGGCGGCAGCTTCCACTACCTCGAGGACTCCGACGCCGTGGTCGAGGTGTTCGCCAGCGAGCTATCGCGGATGTCGACCGTCGTCGGGCGCAACCTGACGCTCGATCTCGCACCCGGTCCCGGGGTCTCGTTCGATCAGATGCCCGGCCTCGTCATCGGCCCCGACGGACACGCGCGCGCGACGATCGGCGATCTCGCCGTCGGAGAGACCCGCGATCTGATGATCCCGATCAGGGCGACCGGACGCGCCGACGGCTCGATCGCGGAGCTCGTCGATCTCCAGCTCGCGTTCGACGACATGATCGGCCACAGCGGCCGGCAGACACGCGACGCGTTCGTCTCGGTGAAGGCCTCCGACGACAAGGCGGCGGTCGCGGCGGCGATGAAGATCGACCTCGAGGTCCAGCGGATCCGGATGACCGCCGCCAGCGCGGTGCTCGAAGCGATCGCGATGGCGCGCTCGCGTCAGGTCGATGCCGCGCGCAGCAAGCTCGAGCAGGCCGCTGCCGTGATCCGCGCGGCATCCAGCCGGCTCTCCGATCCCGAGCTCGGCGCGATCGCGAACCAGCTCGACGAGGTTGCCAAGCAGCTGGTCCAGCTCGTCGCCCAGCCGATCGCCATCGATCGCGCCCCGGCGCCGGCCGTCGCACCGCGCGACATCGAGCGCTCGTTGCGCCGTGTCGAGGAGACCGCGACCAAGGCGGTCACCGGTCGTCAGTGACCGGCTACTTCTTCGCGTTCAGATCGAGCAGCTCGACCTTGTTGCCCTGGAACTGCGGCACCAGCACGAGCTTGCGCTTGGTGTCGTAGCCGATGTCGGCGAGCGCATCCGTGGCGAGCTGCAGGTCCTTCCAGTTGCCGGGCTTGCCCTTGTAGATCGTCTTGCCTTCCCAGCTCGAGATCAGGAAGGTGCCGTCGGGGAGCGCGACGATGCCATCGAGCTTGCCCTTCGGCAGCTTCTCCGCCTTGCCCGGACCCTTCGCGGTCACCTCGTACATCGAGCCGTTGCCGAACGTGACGACGTAGACCTTGCCGTTCGCCTCGAGCACGCCGTTCGGGCCGCCGAGCTCCTTGCCCTTGGCGAGCGCGGTGACCTTGTCCTTCTTGTCGATCGCGTAGACGGCATCGGTACCCGACGACTCGAACTTCGGCGTCAGGCCGCTGTCGGTGACGAACACGCCACCCGCCTTGCGCGGCGACACGTCGTTCAAGAACGTCGCGCCGTCGATCTTGACCTCGCCCATCGGCTTGCCGGTCTTCGCGTCGAACTTGCGGACGACGGTGATGTCCGCCACGTAGAGCACGCCACCCGAGATCGCCATGCCCTTCGGCGCGTCGAGCTTGATGTCGGGCTTGCTGCCGTCGATCCACTTCAGCTCCTTGACCTTGCGGTCGGAGCCGATGCGGCTGATGAAGCCGTTGTCGTCGGCGTCGGTCGGCGCGCCGTTGATGTTGGCGACCAGGTACGTGTCGGAGGCGGCGTCGTAGAGCACCGACTCGGGCGTCTGGAAGGCGTCCTTGATCTCCGTGCGGCTGACGCCTGGATCGGCGACCTTGGAATCTGCGGTGGCGATGCCACCAATGGCGATCGTGGCGAGGACGAGCTTGTTCATGCGCGCACTCTAGCCGAGCGAACGCACGAACTCCGCCACTTCGATCGCGAACCGATCGGCCTGATCGATGAACGGCCAGTGCCCGCTCGGCTCGAGCTCGACAAACCGTGCGCCGACGTCACGCAACTGCTGTCGACTCGTGGCGCAGATGCCCTTCGGCACCCCGGCGACGTAGAGCGTCGGGCATTTCGCCCCGGCCATCCGCGCCGCCAGATCGCCGCGCCTTGCCGCCGCCACCAGATCGACCGCGTTGCGATGGAACACGTGGGGCGAGGCCATCGACATCGCGGCGTGATAGCTGCGCAGCGCGCGCTGGATCTGACCATCGCGATAGACGTCATCGCGCATCGCCTGAAAGCCGCCGGCGATGAAGTCGGCCTCGCTGTACGCGGCGCCCTTCGCGGAGAACGTGCAGTCGCCGATCGTCAGGTTGCCCTCGACGTTGACGAAGCCGCGCACCGCGGTGCGCTCGGCCACCATCGTCGCGAGCACGCCGCCCTGCGAGTGAGCGATCAGCACCGGCAGGTTCTGATCGTCGCTCGGCCGCAGATCGATCCAGCTCGCGAGCAGGTCGGCGGTCTGCGCGAGGGAATCGCCGGGCGGCAACTGCTCGGGCCATGCGGCGCGGCCGTAGCCGGGCAGATCGACGAGCAGATGCCGGTAGCCCGCGAGCGCGGGATGCCGCGCGACGGCGTCGAAGCTCGCCGATTGTTCGCCGAGCCCGTGGATCCAGATCACATCGATGCCGTTCCCGAACGCCCGCACCACCATCCCGCGATCGACCGACCACATCATGCGATCACGCGAACGCCTTCTGGATCCTCGCGATCGCCTCCTCGATGTTCGCGCGCGAGTTGAACGCGGACAGCCGGAAGTAGCCCTCGCCGGCCGGGCCGAAGCCCGCACCCGGCGTACCGACGACCTGCGCCTTGTTCAGCAGCGCGTCGAAGAACTCCCACGAGGTGGCGCCATCGCGGGTGCGCAGCCAGATATAAGGAGCGTGGACGCCGCCGAACATCGTGAAGCCGGCGCGGCCGAGCCCCTCGCGCAACAGCTTCGCGTTCTCCATGTAGAACGCGATCTGACCGCTGGTCTGCGCGAGCCCGTCCTTCGAGTACGCCGCGGCGGCACCGCGCTGGACGACGTACGACGCACCGTTGAACTTCGTGGTGTGGCGGCGCGCCCACAGCGTGTTCAACGGCGTGCGCTTGCCATCGGCCACGCCCATCACCGTCTTCGGCACCACCATGAACGCGCACCGCACCCCCGTGAAGCCCGCGCGCTTCGAGAAGCTGCGCAGCTCGATCGCGACATCCTTCGCACCCTCGATCTCGTAGATGCTGTGCGGCAGCGACGGATCCGAGATGTAGCCCTCGTACGCGGCATCGAACAGGATCACGGCATCGTTCTGCTTCGCCCACGCGACCCACGCCTCGAGCTGCGCGCGCGTCGCGACGGTGCCCGTCGGGTTGTTCGGCGAGCACAGATAGACGAAGTCCACCGGTTCACCAGGAGGCGACGGCTGGAAGCCATTGGCCTCGTTACCGACGAGATAGACCAGCCCGGGATAGCGGCCATCCGCACCCGCGGGACCCGTGCGACCCGCCATCACGTTGGAGTCGACGTACACTGGATAGACCGGATCGGTCACCGCGATCCGCGCACCGGCGGCGAAGATCTCCTGGACGTTGCCGCTGTCGCACTTGCTGCCGTCGCTGACGAAGATCTCGTCGGCCGCGATGTCGACGCCGCGCGCCGCGTAGTCGTGCTTGCGGATCGCCTCGACCAGGAAGTCGTAGCCCTGCTCGGGGCCATAGCCCTTGAAGGTCTCGCGCTTCGCCATCTCGTCGACGGCCTCGTGCATCGCCGCGACGATCGCCGGCGCGAGTGGCTCGGTGACGTCGCCGATGCCGAGGCGGATCACCTTCGCGTCGGGATGCGCGGTCTGGTACGCGCGAACGCGTCGACCGATCTCGGGGAACAGATAGCTCGCGGGGAGCTTCGCGTAGTGCTCGTTGATGCGTGCCACGCGGCGAAGCTATCCGATCAGACGCGCGACCGCGAGCGACGGTTGCCTGCGTGCTCGATCTCTCGTTCGAGCAACCACCGCGCGCTCGCGCCGGACCAAGCGGGCATGCGCTGGGTCGTTGTCTTGTTCCTCGTGATCGGTTGTTCCCGTGACGTGCGGGCAACCTTCCCCGCCGCGCCCGGCGCGCCGACCGGCAAGCTCGTGCTGCTGCTGTCGCGGCCGGCCAGCAACGTCAACGTCGCGATCAACGGCCAGCTCGTCGTCGAGGATCGGAAGACCGGCCGGGTGACGATCGAGGGGGTTCCCGTCGGCAACGCCGAGATCACGATGACGGCGAACGGCAGCGACAAGCAGTTTCGGGTCTGGGTCGACGACACCCACGTCACCACCGTGCCGCTCGGGGTCCCCGAGCAAGGCATGGGCTTCCTGAAGACCGTGTTCGGAACCCTGATCTCGCTGGTCGCGTACAGCCTGCTTCACTGAACGGCGTGGAGCAGATTGTCCCGCGGGGTGCGGCCCGACCAACGTTCGGGAGCTAGAGTGCGGCTTGTCATGGCCGTCGAGCGCAACGACTTCATTCGCGACATCATCGATGCCGACCTCGAGGCGGGTCGGCACACCAAGGTCGCCACCCGGTTCCCGCCGGAACCGAACGGGTACCTCCACATCGGTCACGCGAAGTCGATCTGTCTGAACTTCGGGATCGCCCGCGATTACCAGGGCACCTGCAACCTGCGCTACGACGACACCAACCCGGAGAAGGAAGAGGTCGAGTACGTCCAGTCGATCGAGCGCGACGTGCGCTGGCTCGGCTTCGATCCGACCGCGGTGCTGTTCTCCGCCGACTACTTCCCGAAGATGTACGAGCTCGCCGAGCGGCTCGTTCGCGAGGGCAAGGCGTACGTCTGCGATCTCACCGACGCGGAGACCAGGGAGTACCGCGGCAAGATCAACGAGCCCGGCAGGCCGTCGCCGTATCGCGACCGCACGCCCGAGGACAACCTCGCGCGGCTGCGCGACATGAAGGCAGGCAAGTACCCGAACAACGCATGCACGCTGCGCGCGAAGATCGACATGGCCTCGCCGAACATGAAGATGCGCGATCCGCTGCTCTACCGGATCCGCCACGAGGAGCATCACCGCACCGGCAACCAGTGGTGCATCTACCCGATGTACGACTACGCGCATCCGATCGAGGACGCGATCGAGGGCATCACGCACTCGATCTGCACGCTCGAGTTCGAGAACAACCGCGAGCTCTACGACTGGGTGCTCGACAACACCGGGCCGTGGAATCCGCGGCCGCACCAGTACGAGTTCGCGCGGCTCGCGCTCGACTACACCGTGATGAGCAAGCGCAAGCTGTTGCTGCTCGTCAAGGATGGCCACGTGCGCGGCTGGGACGATCCGCGGATGCCCACGATCGCGGCGATGCGCCGGCGCGGTTACTCGCCCGAGGCGATCCGCGCGTTCGCCGACATGATCGGTGTCGCGAAGGCGAACTCGATGGTCGACATCGGCAAGCTCGAGTACTGCATCCGCGACGATCTCAACAAGACCGCGCCACGAGTGCTCGGCGTGCTGCGCCCGATCGAGGTGACGTTGACCGGTCTCGAAGCGGAGCCTATCGACGCGCCGTTGTTTCCGCCCGATGTCGGCAAGCCGGGCACACGGTCGCTGTCGATCAGCTCCACGATCTACATCGACGCGGACGACTATCACGACGACCCGCCGAAGGACTGGCAGCGCCTGGCACCCGGTCGCACCGTGCGACTGCGTTACGGGCCGTGCATCACCGCCGGCGAGGTGACGCGGGACGCGAGCGGCAACGTCACGAAGCTGACCTGCGCGGTGGTACCCGACACGTTCGGGAAGAACCCCGACGGCATCAAGGTCTCCGGCGTGATCCACTGGGTCGATGCCGCGACCAGCGTGCCGGCGGAGGTCCGCCTGTACTCGCACCTGATGAAGACGGCGAAGCCCGAGGAGGGCGGCGGCGACTTCCTCGAGATGATCGACAAGAATTCGCTCGAGGTCGTCACCACCGCGCGCGTCGAGGCCTCGCTCGCGAACGCCGAGATCGGCTCGCGCTGGCAGCTCGAGCGCGTCGGTTACTTCTGCGTCGATCTCGATACCAGACCAGGTGCGCTGGTGCTCAACCGCATCATCACGCTGCGCGATGCCAAGCCTGCGCAGGCCGCGGTCGCCGCCCCGGCCAAGCCGCCCGGCGAGAAGAAGCTCAATCCGAAGGAGCAGCGCCGCCGCGATCTCGCGAAGGGCAAGACGCCGGCGGAGTTCCGTGCCGAGGCGCGCCACCGCGATCCCGAGCTCGATGGCTGGTTCGTCAAGATCGCCGCGATGTCGGGCGTGTCTGCCGAGCAGGCAGATCTGATGACCGGCGAGCGCGACACCGCGAAGCTGTTCCTCGACACCATCGATGCGGGCGGCCGACCGGACGTCACCGCGAAGTGGATCATCAACGAGCTGCCGCGCGCGCTCGGCGACAAGGAGCTCGACGAGGCGAACCTCGGTGCCGATCGGTTCGCCGAGCTGATGCGCGCGCTCGATACGCAGGCGATCCAGGCTCCGGCCGCGAAGACGGCGCTCGCCCGGATGATCGAGACCGGCAAGCGGCTCGCCGAGCTCGACCTGCCGAAGCCCCAGGTGATCGGTGTCGCCGAGCTCGGGACCAAGGCCGAGGCGCTGATCGCCCAGCACGCCGACAAGGCCGCGCAGGTGAAGGCCGGCAAGCACGGGCTCCTGGGGTTCTTCGTCGGCCAGCTGATCAAGCAGGCTCCCGGCGCAGATCCCAAGGCAGTCAACGAAGTTCTGCGCACCCGGCTCGGCCTCCCCGCCGAGTAGTCGATGGCCGTGGTTCGACCGGTGGCCTGTCAGGCTGGAACAGCGCTGCGTGGTTGTCCTCCGATGGCAGACACGGCATCCTGGATCGCACGATGAGGGTTTGTGTCGCCGGCCTTCTGCTACTTGCCGCGTGTGAAGCGCGGGTGGGTGGCAACCCCGGCGAGACCAATCCGGACGGCAACGACCAGCCGGATTCGATCGAGCCGGACGGTCCGCCCGCGTGCATCAAGCGCCCGCTGTTCCTGTCGTTCGAAGGCGAGACGCTGACCGATGGCCCGGCGAGCGATGCGACCGCGAACATCGCGAGCTGGATGGACGGCGTCGCCACGGCGACCACGCCGCCGTATCTGAGCGGCGTCGCCGATCGCGCGACGCGCATCCAGACGATCATCGACGCGGTGACCACGCGGCTGCAGCCGTTCACCACCGTGACGACGACGCGGCCGCCGAGCGGCGATTACATGATGGTCGTGTTCGGCGGCTCGCAGGCGCTGGTCGGCTCGAACTTCGGCTTCGTGCAGGAGCTGGATTGCGGAGATCAGGTCAGAAACGACGTCGCGTGGGTCGACGATGGCTTCCCGGCGGCGCTGATCCCGAACGCGGTCGTCGGATCGATCGGCTTTGGCATCGGGCTCACCGCGACCACCGATCCGACCGACTGCATGTGCAGCTGGGACAACAACTGCTCGCAGAACACGCCGAACTGCGTCCTTCACAACGGGATCGCTCGCGACCCCAACGCGAACCAGCGCTGCAACGGCGTTCCGGACGTTCAGGACGAGATCATCGAGTTCAACCTCGCGTTCTGTAACTGATCGACCGGTAGGCGATCGAGGCGCGTGTCGGCTGATGTGCGCGAAAGGTTTTTTTCGCGGCGTTTGACTCGTGTTGCAGCGCCCCTGATCATCGATGGGTGATCGGGGAGACCGTCGGCAGCTACAAGATCGTGAGCAAGCTCAGCGTCGGCGGCATGGGCACGGTCTACCGGGCCGAGCACACGCTGATCGGCAAGCTCGCGGCGGTCAAGGTCCTCCACCCCGAGCTGTCGGGAAGTCAGGAGATCGTCAAGCGTTTCTTCCTCGAAGCGAAGGCGACCACCCAGATCAAGCACCCCGGCATCGTCGAGGTCTTCGACTTCGGGTTCATGGCCTCGGGCCATGCCTTCCTGATCATGGAGTACCTCGAGGGCATGTCGCTCGCGCGGCGCCTCAAGACCAAGGGAAAGATGGCCGAGGGCGAAGCGGCGATGTTGCTGCGCGCCGTGTGTAGCGCGCTCTCGGCCGCGCACGCGAAGGGCATCGTTCACCGCGATCTCAAGCCCGACAACATCTTCCTCGTCACCGATCAGGATTCGCCCACCGGCGATCGCCCGAAGGTGCTCGACTTCGGCATCGCGAAGCTGACCGACATCGGCCTCGCCGGCACCGCCACCAAGACCGGGGCGGTGATGGGAACGCCGACGTACATGAGCCCGGAGCAGTGCAAGGGCACCGGCGACGTCGACCACCGCGCGGATCTGTACTCGCTCGGCTGCATCTTCTACGAGCTGATCGTCGGCCGGCCGCCGTTCACCAAGCTCGGCGCCGGCGAGCTGATCGGCGCGCACATCTACGCGCAGCCCGATCCGCCGTCGAAGTACAACCCCGACATCTCGAAGGACAGCGAGAAGCTGATCATGGCGCTGCTCGACAAGCGCCCCGAGAAGCGTCCGCAGACGACGAAGGAGCTCGCACAGCGGCTCGCGCAGCTCGCGCAGAACCTCGGCTGGATCACGGTGACCAGCCCCGACGGCGCGACGGCGCGCAGCCTGGCCGACCTCGCTTCGGGTCCGGTGATGCGGCCCCCGACGACGACGGAGGATCGACTCGCCGACACCGTGTTGCCGCCGCACGAGTCGGCATCGGAGCTGACCACGCCGTACGGCGTCGATTCGCAGCCCGATGGCGAGCAGCCGTCGATCTACGTCACGCACGACGAGGCGCCGGCGAACGACGACGCGCTCGACCAGCCGACCACGCTATCGGGTGCGGCGAGCCAGTCGGTGGTCTCGATCCACGAGCTGCCGAAGCGGTCGAAGAAGGGCCTCGTCATCGGCCTGATGTCCGCCGCGCTGATCGGCTCGGCCGCGGTGCTCGCCGTCAAGCTGACGCACAACAGCGATGGCAACCAGGCGAAGGCCGCGACGCCGCCGGTCGAGACCAGGCCGCTGCCACCCGAGCCGGTGAAGGTCGAGCCGAAGCCGGCAGAGCCCGAGCCGGCGCCGCCCGTCGAGACCGAGGTGACCACGGAAGCCGCGCAACCGGACGCCGAGGTCAAGCCGCCGGTCGAGCCTCCCAAGCTGAAGACGCGTCCGCGCAAGCATCTGCCGAAGCCGACCGTCAAGCCGCCCGACAAGACCACTCCGCCGCCGGAGAAGAAGTGCAAGTCGGTCCTCGACTGCCCGAACAAAGACGATCTCACCACACCAGCCAAGAAGTAACGGGGGCCCATGCTTCTACGTGTCGTGACGTTGGTGTCGATCGGTCTCGCCAGCTCCGCCGCACTCGCCGAGACGCCGCAACCGACGCCCGACAAGAAGGACCTGAAGCTCAAGGGTGCGGTCGAGCTGCGCGACCTCGGCAACAAGCTGTTCGAGGAGAAGAACTATCTCGGCGCCCTGGCGGTCTACAAGGAAGCCTACGAGCGCTTCCCGAACGTCAAGATCCTCATCAACATCGGCATCACGCTGAACAAGCTCGAGCGCTTCGCCGATGCCGCGAACGCGCTGCAGAAGTACGTCGACGACAAGGATGCCGATCCGGCGATGCGGCCGGAGTTCGCGAAAGCGATCGCCGACATCGACAAGTCGGTCGGCGTGCTCGAGCTCCAGGTCGATCCGCCCGACACGCAGATCCAGGTCAACGACGGCGACTGGATCGCGCCCACCAAGCTGTATCGCGTGCCCGCGGGCAACGTGACGATCAACGGCAAGAAGGACGGCTATCGCGCCGAGACCAAGACGCTGTCGATCAACGCCGGCGAGCGCCAGACGGTGACGCTCGGGCTGTCGCTGTTGCCGCGCCAGACCGACACCAAGGTCGTCTACGTCGACACCGGGCTCGGCGCCCAGGCCGAAGGTCCGCGCTCGCGCGTCGGGGCGTACGCGATGGAGCACCTCGACATCCCGCACAAGGGCGCGGCCACGCTGATCGGCGTCACGTTCGACGTCATCGACCGCGTACGCGTCGAGGGCGCCGCGATCCTCGGCCCCAACTACGGCGGCTTCGCCGGCGCCACGGTCGCCCTGCTGACGGGTAAGTTCCGGCCGATCGTGTCGGTCGGCGTGCCGATCTTCATCTCCGACGGTGCGCGCTACGGCATGCGCGGCGCCGGTGGGCTCGAGCTCCAGCTCAGCCGTCACCTCGCGCTCGTCGCGGAGCTCGGCGTCGAGTACATGCTGAACCCCGAGGACGACATCAAGGAGCTGGTGTTCATCCCCGCGGTCGGCGCGCTGGGCCGACTCTAGTCGACCACGCGCAGCTTGGCGGAGCGCACGCCACCGCTGGCGACGGCCTCGGCCTTCGCATGCTGGACCCGCGGCTCGACCTTCGCGGTCGGACGGATCGCTTCATCGCGCTCGGCCCACGCCTTCGCGACATCGCGATCGAGCAGGTGCGTCGGTCGCACGTTGCGGAGCGCGTTGAGCATGATCGAACGAACGTGCGGGTTCGACTTCTCGAGGTCGGCGAGCAGCGCGGTCATCGCATCGCGCTTCAACCCTTCCTGCGAGCCGCACAGGTTGCACGGGATGATCGGGAACGCGAGCTCTGCCGCGAACGCGGCGATCTCCGATTCGGCGCACTCGATCATCGGCCGGATCACCTCGAACCGACCGTCGTCGGTGCGATAGCTCGCAGGCATCGCCTGGAGCTTGCCGCTGTAGAACAGGTTCAACAGGAACGTCTCGAGCGAATCGTCGCGGTGATGGCCGAGCGCGAGCTTGTTGCAGCCGAGCCGCTCGGCGGCGGTGTAGAGGATGCCGCGGCGCAGGCGCGAGCACAGCGAGCAATAGGTGGCGCTCTCGGGCAGCCGATCGGTGACCACCGAGTAGGTGTCCTCGCGCAGGATCTCGAACGGCCAGCCCGAGTCCTCGAGGAACTTGCGGATGCCGCTGCCATCGTAGCCCGGCTGCACCTGATCGAGGTGGACCGCCGTCATCCGGACCTCGAACGGCAACCGCGGGATCAGCTTGGTCAGCAGATAGAACAGCGTGTAGCTGTCCTTGCCGCCGGACATCGCGAGCATGATGTGGTCGCCGGGCGCGAGCAGCTGATAGCGCTCGCACGTCTCCCGGACATCGCGATAGAGGCGATGCTCGAGCCGGCGTGCAACCTCGGTGACCATGAGGACGGATTCCTACCCGATCTCGCGCCTCTAGGCACTCATTTTCCGAGGCGACAAGTATCGGCCCCGGTGGCGATCCGCCGGCGGTAGAACCTGGCCCGTGATCCTGCTGTTCCTCGGTGTCATCGCGCTCGTCGCGTTCGTCACCGAGGGCGCCATCGGGTTTGGCGGCACGGTGATCGCGGCCAGCATCGGCGCCCAGCTGGTGCCGCTCGACGAGCTGTTGCCGGCGTTCGTGCCCGTCAACATGGCGCTGTCGGCCTATCTGCTCGCGACCGGCAGCGGCTCGGTGCAGTGGCGGTTTCTGCTGCGCGAGATCGCGCCCGCGGTGGTCATCGGTGCGGCGATCGGCTTGGCGCTGTTTCATCTGCCGGCGAAGACCGCGCTCGCGCTCGCGTTCGGCGTGTTCGTCACCGGGCTCGCGGCGCTGCAGTTGCTCCGCCCCGCGACCCGCCCGCTGCCGAGCGGCTGGCGGTTCGGGCTGCTCGGGCTCGGCGGCATCGCGCACGGCCTGTTCGGCACCGGCGGGCCGATGATCGTCTACGTCACCCGGCGGCGCGTCGATGACAAGCGCGCGTTCCGCGCCACCCTCGCGCTGTTGTGGCTGTCGCTCAACTGCGCGCTGCTCGTCAACTTCGTGTCGCTCGGGCTCTACACCCGCGACACGGTCGACACCGGCGCCGCGATCGCACTCACCGTGATCCCGGGGCTAGTGATCGGCGAACGCATCCATCGCGCGCTCGACGCCTCGCGATTCGAGCGTGTGGTGTGGATACTGCTGCTGGTCGCCGGCGCCGCGCTCGCCATCCGCAACGGGCTCGCGCTCGTCTAAGGACAGCTCGGGGATGCCGAGGCGGCGGGCTCGATCGCGACCGCGCCAGTCGGCGACCGGATCGCGCGGGTGCATCGGGCCATCGAACTCGAGCACGAAGGCGGCATCGAAGTCGGTGGTGCCCCGCGTGCGCACGAAGATCGTCTTGCGGCTGTACGCGAAGAAGAACATCAGGAACGGGAAGAAGTTCTTCACCACCACGATGTCGGCCTTCCACGGCGACAGCCCGACGTTGGTGTAGAACGTCGGCCGCATCACCATCGACGGCCCCTCGGTGATGACGATGCGCAGGTGATCGACGGCGAGCACGACGGTCCTTCCGAACCCGTGCTGGTCGTGCTTGCTGACCACGTTCCCGACGACGGGCAGCGGCGAGCTACGCGCCGGATCGAGCGAGCCGCCGATCGACAGCGCGACGCGATCGCCGGGCTCGTTGTTCCACAGCGTCTCGATCGCCTGCGGATCGCGCACCGCGCAGTAGGACAGCAGGCCCTGCCCGTGCTCGAGCAGCGCGGCCATCAGGTGTGTCGAGTCGCCGGGCGCACCGGCGGTGACCACATCGGAGGCGTCGGAGATCGTCACGCAACCGAGCTTGCGGCGGATCCGGGCGGCGCGCGCCTTCGCGATCGCTTCCCGCGCCGAGGGGAACTCGGGCGGCTGCTCGTGCCGGCGCTCCCAGCACATCTCGGCGAGCTCGTCGGCGAGCTTCTCCGCCGCCGCCTGATCGTTGTCGGTGACCACCACGGTGGACCAGCCGAGCGCCGGGTCGTCGTTCCACGGATGGACCATGAACGTCGACGCGCCGAGCGCCTGCTGATCCTCCATGCGCTTCATGCGCCGGAACACGGCGCGCATCGGCGCGAGGAAGTCGAGGGTCTTGCCGCCGCCGAGGATCATCGGCAACGTGCGCCACGCCATCGTCGGCTTGATCTCGCCGAGGACGGTGCCGATCACCAGCCGGCCACCCTTCGCACCGATCGCCGCGTGATCGCGATGCGGGTTGGTCTGATACGCGACGATCGCGTCGCACGCCTCGACACGTGCCCTGGTGAGGTTGCCGTGCAGGTCGTGCGAGATCACGAGCGGGACATCGCCGATCACGCGCTTGATCGCGTGCAGCAACCGGGTCTCGGGATCGCGGATGCCCTGCGCACCCATCGCACCGTGCAGCGCGAAGAACATGCCGTCGATCGGACCGGCCGCCTCGAGCAGCTCGACGAGCCGCGCCTCGAGCGTCTCGAAGCACTCGACCGACAGCGGTCCGCCCGACGACGCCCACGCCGACAGGATCGGCACCGCCTCGATCTCGCCGCCGCGATCCTTGGCCGCCGTCATGAAGCCCGCGAGCTCCGCCTTCTTGAAGAAGCCGGGGACCTCCGAGCCGGTGGTGACGGCTGACATCAGCTCGTCACCCTCGAGATAGTGCGCGGTCTGGAAATCGACCAGCTCCGTCGGCACCGGAGACAGCGCGTTGGTCTCCTGCATGATGCGCGCGAACGCGATGCGCTTCACGGCCGCGCTCCGGTGCCGGCGTACATGTTCGCGAACACCTTGCGGACCTGCGAGGCGACGAGCCGGCGCACCGGAAGCCTGCCCGCCATGCCGTACATCGGCGCGCTCCCGGTCTTCGCGAGCGACGGATCCTTGCGGACGTCGTCGACGGCGGCGGCGAGATCCTTCAGGTAGTCGTCGACGATCGGGCCGTGGTTCGCGGTCACGGTGAGGTGCAGCGAGGCCGGGCGGTGCTGGCGATCCGCGGTCCAGCCGCGCGCCTCGAGGCGATCCGCGATCGCGTAGATGTCGAGCTTGGTCGCCGCGAACGACACGATCGTGGCCTGGCCATGACCGAGCAGCACCAGCCCCGGGATCCTGGCGATGCCCTGGCGCAGCGCATCCGCCGCGTCGAGCGCGCGCTTGGTCAGCGCGAGATAGCCGTCGACGCCCAGCGTCTGCATCGCGGCCCACGCCGCGGCGACCGGTCCACCCGGCCGTGTTCCGAGGAGCGTGGGCGAGGCGTAGATGCCACCCGGGAAGTCCGTGGCGACGAAGAACTGGTGGCGCATCTGATCGATCGAGCGCCACAGCAACAGCGACGCGCCCTTCGCGCAGTAGCCGTACTTGTGGAGGTCGGCGCTGATCGAGGTCACGCCGGGCACGCGGAAGTCCCACTTCGGCAGCGGCCGCCCGAGCTTCTCGATCCACGGCAGCATGAAGCCACCGACGCAGGCATCGACGTGCATCGGGAGGTTCTTCGCCTGCGCGATCTCGCCGAGCTCGGCGATCGGATCGATCACGCCGTGCGGATACTGCGGCGCGCTCGCCGCGATGCCGATCGTGCGCCAGCCGATCGCCTTCTCCATGGCCCGCACGTTCGCGCGCAGGTCATCACCGACCGGGACCTTCTTGAGCTCGACTCCGAAGTAGTGAGCCGCCTTGTCGAACGCCGGATGGATCGTGCTCGGCACCACCAGCTGCGGCCGCAGGATCCACGGCTTCTCGCGGCGCGCGCGATCGCGGTACGCGGCGACCATCACCAGCAGCGACTCGGTGCCGCCGGAGGTCACCGCGCCGACCGCGCCGCTGCAGTGGAACAACCGACCGGCCATCTCGACGAGGTCGTTCTCCATCTCCTTGAGGCTCTTGAACGCCATCGGGTTCAGCAGATTGGTGCTCGCATAGAGCGCATGCGCATCGAGCAGCAGCTTCTCGTGTGCTTCGCCCGCGTGATAGACGAGCGAGAACACCTTGCCGCCGCGCCAGTCGGTGTCGCGTTCGCCCTTCGCGCGGAGCTCGGCGAGTACTGCTTCGGGAGACCGTCCGGTGTGAGGAATCTGCATGTCGGTGAACCCACTCTCCCCCACCGGATCCGACGAGACCATCGACACTTCCTGCCATGCCGCGGCGTGGCAGAACCTATCTACCTGGTAGACACGGGACGTGAGCTCCGACGACGACTTGCGCTGGCGCCGCGGCACCCGGCATCCGGGTTCCGACTACAGGATCTTCACCACCCACTTCATCGACGCGACGCATCCGCCGACGGGGAAGTCGAAGCGATTCTCGATCATCGAGGCCGTCGACTGGGTCAACGTGATCGCGCTGACCCCCGACGAGCGCGTCGTGCTGGTGCGCCAGTATCGGGCAGGTAGTGATTCGATCTGTCTCGAGATCCCGGGCGGCATGGTCGATGAGGGCGAATCGCCGCTCGAGGCCGCGGCGCGCGAGCTCGAGGAGGAGACCGGCTACACCGCGAAGACGTGGAGGCCGCTCGGCAAGGTGCTGCCGAATCCCGCGATCCAGGGCAATCGCCTGCACTCGTTCCTCGCGCTCGGTGCCGAGCTCACCGCATCGCAGCGCCTCGACACCTCCGAGGTGATCGCGATCGATGTCGTGCCACTCGTCGAGGTCCACGCGATGCTGCGCGATGGCCGCATCGATCACGCGCTCGTCGTCGACGCGTTCGCGCACCTCGCGTTCTCGCAGGGTGCGCTGCGCGTCCCTACGTGAGCCGGATCCCGGGAATCGCGGCGAGCCGTGCGAGCGTGGCCTCGAGCTGTGCGTGCGGCAGCGTCAGATCGATCCAGCCCTCGACGCCCCACACCGGATGCTTGGTGCTGTCGATGCGGCCGCTGACGTCGTGTCCCCACGGCAGGCCCTGGATGTCGACCGTCAACCAGCCGGTGCCGTCCTTGGCCTCCGGACCGATCAGCTCGTCGAGCTCGATCGCGTACGCGCCGGAGGAATACCGATAGGTGCGCTTGCGGACGCGGAAGTTGTACTCGCGGTTGTCGATGATCTCGTCGCGTGTCTTGCCGCCGGGCCACGTCGTGCTGGTGTCGAAGTGGGCGTCGAGATCGGCGGACAGCTGGGCGAACAAGCCACGCAGCGAGTCGATGTCGTAGGTCTTCCACGCCAGCTTGAACTGAGCGCGCTGCTCGAACAGATCCAGCGGCGTCACATCGATGTCACCGATCGTCCACACGGCCGACGCGTACAGAGGAATCGACACCGCACACCTGGTGCTGCGATCGAAGACGCGGATCACCGTCGTGGTTCGCCCGTTGCCGCCCTCGCGCGTCATCTCGCCCCACTGGCACTCGACGGTGATGTGCTGGACACCGCGCGTCCCCTCGACGATCTCGCGGATGTACCAGGCCTCGGAGCACTCCGGTTGATCGAGCGCGAAGTCGCCGTCGAGCACGCTACGCGACACGTCGTTGCCGTGCTTGTAGGTCGGCTCGGGCCACTTCGACTCGTCGAGATAGCGTTCTCGCGTCCACCAGGCGAACCGATCGGGGGAGCAGCCGAGGAACTTCGCGGCCAGCACCGCGGCGCCTTCGGGTCGCACACCTCGCTCCGTCTTCCCCGATTCGATCCGGACGCGCTTCGCGCCGAGCGTCGCCCACTCGCGCTCCACCGTCGCGCTGTCGCGCGCATCGAGCCAGCCATCGAAGCTCATCGCGCGCTCCCCGGTGGTGTGTCGACGGAGATATCCGGAATGGTGGCGAGCCGCGCGAGGATCGCGTCGACCTGCGTGCGGGGCAGCGTGAAGTCCAACCATCCCTCGAGGCCGCGTTCGGCGTTCCGCATCGTGACTCCCACCTGGTGTCCCCACGGCAGTCCCGCGACCGAGCCTGCGAGCGAACGGTGCTGCCCGGTGCTGTAGTCGATCACTTCCTCCTGCGCGTCGATCGCGTAGTCCCCGATCTCGAAGCGGAAGCGCCGCGTGCGTGACGGCGCGTTGTAGAGGTTGCCCTCGCGGCGCTTGTCGTCGACGAGCCCGCCCGGCCAGGTCGCGCAGGTGTCGAAGTGCGCGTCGAGGTCGGTGGCCACACGAGCGAGAAAACCGCGCATCGAATCGAGATCGTACCCGTTCCACGGCAGCGAGAACGAGACTCGATACTTGAACAGCAGCGGGGACAGGTCGATCGGCTCGCCGATCATCCACACGGTATTCGACAGCACGGGGATCGAGATCGCGCTCCTGGTCTCGCGATCGAAGAGCCGCAGGACCGAGGCGCTGCTTCCTCGATCGTCCCTCATGTCGAACGAATAGTAGATCTGCTGGTGCTGGAGCCCTCGCGTCCCCTCGTTCACCTCGCGGACCTCCCAGGTCTCGATCCGCTCGCCCTCGAGATCGAGCGTGCCGTCGAGGAAGCAGCGGGTGACCGTGCGTTCGTTGCGAAACGTCGGTTGACGATCGTGCCTCCCGCTCCACTCGCAGAGCCACGCGAGGCTCTCCGGCGGATGGCCGAGGTAGCGCGCCGCGAGGAGCACGACGCCCTCGGTCGCGATCGATACCGCACTGGTACCGAACTCGATCTTGTTCGCTCCGAGCTTGGCCCACTCGCGAGCCAGCGTCCTGCCGTCGCGTGCAGCGAGCCAGCGGTCGAAGCTCATGGTGCATCTTGGCCCGGGACAGCCGCGGTCGGTCGCGATCTGGCCCGTGATCGCGCGCACGGGCACTTAGCGCCGTCTCACGACGTCGAATTGGCGCCAGGCGGCCATGCGCGGGACAATTGTCGCCATGCGGTATGTGGCTCTCGCCGCAGCGTTCGCGCTGACCGGCTGTTCGTTCGTCGGTGTGCGTGCGCCCAGCAAATCGATCGATCCCGCGACGATGCGGCCCGAGCAGATCAAGTGTAACGAGTCGACGCTGTTGCCGTCGCTCGACGCGCTCGGTGGCGCCGCAGCGATCAGCGTGATGGGCGGCGGCATCATCCTCGAGGGCACCACCGAGAAAGCGCGCTACGACAACTTCACGCTCTACTACGCGGGCCCGCTGCTCGTGACGGCGATCGTGTACTGGTACTCCGCCAGCTTCGGCAACAACCGCGCGAGCCGCTGCACCGAGCTCAAGGAGACGGCCGCGCGCGTCCAGCCCGTCGTGCGCCCCCTCGACAAGGAGGGTCAGGTCCGCGACGACGAGGAGATCGAGATCCACTGATCACTGGATGATGAAGCAGTCGATCGTCGTCTCCATGCGGAAGTTCGACTCCGTGGTGTGACGCTCGGCGTGAAACACGTCCAGCTGATAGACGTTGCCGACGGTGATCTGTAGCTCGTCGGCCTTGTCATCGAAGTCGATCGTCTGCGACTGCGCGCCGTGGACGCCGCCGAGATCGAGTCCGAGCCGCTTGTTGACGAACACGAACACGTCGTCGTCGCCGATGAACGTGAAGATCTCACCGCCGCGATACTGGAACGTGCCGTGGATCTCGGTGGTGAAGTGGAAGTTGTGCGGGTTGCCTTCGTTGCCGAAGCCCATGTTGTCGAGCGGGAAGAACGCGTTGTTCTCGAACGAGAACGTCCCGGGCGGGTTCTCCGTCAGCGGTAGCGGCACCTCGAAGTGCATGTTGACGCCCGGGACGTCGCGGTACCACTGATCGAAGGACGCACTGCCCGAGACCGTGCTGGTGGCACCGCCCGGCGCGTAGACCGGCTTGTTGTCGGCGCCGAGGTCGTCCTCGACCAGGCCGCGATCGTTGCCGAGCGCGCCCTCGAAGTCGGGATGGTCGATCTTGAAGTCGCGCAGGATCGCGGTCAGCGAGCCGCATTGCTGCGGGGTGCCGTCACCGGGCACCTGGCCGTCGTCGGTCTGGCCGTCGGTATCGCCGCCGCCGTCGGTGAAGGGCTTGGGCTTCGATCCGCAGGCGACGAGCACGATCGAGAGAATCGGCGCAATCCGCACGAGCCCCAGTGTAGCGGGCCTCCCGGGTTTGTGGTGAGAATGCCGCCGATGCCTCCCAAGACTTCGTGCCCCGTCTCCCTCACCCAGTTCACCGAGAAGGCGGAGCCGCTCAAGATCACCATCAACGGCCAGGAGCAGATCGCGGAAGTGAAGACGTTCTCGACCGGTAGCTTCGGCTGGTACCTGAACAGCAAGATCGTCGTCCAGGTCGACGGTAAGCCGGTGTCGGTCCAGATCGGCGCCAACTTCACCGTGGTCGGCAGCAAGGACGCCGAGCGCTGATCCATGTCGAACCGCGTGAGTCAGCTGCTGGCGGGGAAGGTCGAGGTCGGGACCAAGGTCACGGTCGAAGGCTGGATCCGGACGCGTCGCGATTCGAAGGCCGGGTTGTCGTTTCTCGCCGTCCACGACGGCAGTTGCCACGACCCGATCCAGGTCGTCGCGCCACAGGAGCTCGCGAACTACCAGTCCGAGGTGCTCAAGATCACCACCGGCTGCTCGGTGCGCTGCACCGGCGAGCTGGTCGCGTCGCAGGGTAAGGGTCAGTCGGTCGAGGTGCGGGCGGACACCATCGAGGTGGTCGGCTGGGTCGACGACCCGGACCACTATCCGATGCAGCCCAAGCGGCACACGATGGAGTACCTGCGTGAGGTCGCGCACCTCCGCGTGCGAACCAACGTGATCGGCGCGGTCACCCGCGTGCGCCACACGCTCGCGCAGGCCGTGCACCGGTTCTTCCACGAGCAGGGCTTCTTCTGGATCCACACGCCGATCATCACGGCGAGCGACGCCGAGGGCGCCGGCCAGATGTTCCGGGTGTCGACGCTCGATGCCGCGAACCCGCCGCGGTTGCCCGATGGCAAGGTCGACTGGGACAAGGACTTCTTCGGCAAGGAGGCACGGCTCACCGTGTCGGGCCAGCTCAACGTCGAGACCTACTGTCTCGCGCTGTCGAAGGTCTACACGTTCGGCCCGACGTTCCGCGCCGAGAACTCGAACACGCGGCGCCACCTCTCCGAGTTCTGGATGATCGAGCCCGAGATCGCGTTCGCGGATCTCGCCGCCGACGCCCAGCTCGCCGAGGACTTTCTCAAGTACATCTTCAAGGCCCTGCTCGCCGAGCGCGCCGACGACATGGCGTTCTTCGAGAAGTTCGTCGACAAGGACTGCGTGACGCGGCTGTCGAAGATGATCGAGAGCAAGTTCGCGCGGCTCGAATACGGCGATGCGATCAAGGAGCTCGAGCAGGCTCAGAAGCGCGGGGAGAAGTTCGAGTTCGAAGTGAAGTGGGGCATCGATCTCCAGAGCGAGCACGAGAAGTATCTGACCGACAAGGTGATCAAGGGTCCGGTCGCGGTGATCAACTACCCGAAGGACATCAAGGCGTTCTACATGCGGATGAACGACGACGGAAACACCGTCGCCGCGATGGACGTCCTGGCACCCGGCATCGGCGAGATCATCGGCGGCAGCCAGCGCGAGGAGCGGCTCGACGTGCTCGATCAGCGGATCGAGTCGATGGGCCTGCACGCGAAGGACTACTGGTGGTATCGCGATCTCCGCCGCTACGGCACGGTGCCGCACGCCGGCTTCGGCCTCGGCTTCGAGCGCGCGATCATCTACGCCACCGGCATCGAGAACATCCGCGATGTCATCCCGTTCCCGCGCGCTCCCCGGCAAGCGGAGTTCTAGTGGCCGACTGGGTGCTCGCGGTCGAGCGTGCCTACGTCGCCGAGGCGACCCGTCATCATCCGGCTCGCCAGTCGACGCTGCCAGACAAGCCTGACCGGCCGCGCGCACTCGCCGCGATCGGTGCGGTGGCGTCGCGCTACCTCGCGGTCGGCACGCCGCGCACGATGGGCTTGATCATCGCGTCCGCCGCACAGCTGCCCGACGCGCAGCTCTCGCTCGAGGCGCATCGCACGTGGTTCGCGCCGCGCGAGCTGCGCTGCGCCGCGATCGACGGTACGAAGATCTCGGAGCTGGGAGCGCCGGCCACCATCACCGACGCGCTCGCGAGCGACATCGTCTGCATCCACGTGCCGCTCGCGCTGACCGCGACCAAGCTCCGCCGCGGCACCCACATCAACGCGCTCGCGCCGTGCACGCTCGACGATGATCTCGCCGCCCTGGCGATGATCACTCCCGAGGTGCCCGGCCTCGGCGAGCTCGCCGCCGGGCTCGTCGACGGCAGACAGCTCGACGAGATCACGGTGTTCCAGGCCGGCGATGCCGGTATCGCGTTGCGGGCCCTGTAGAGAGACCACACCGCCGACTACCAGCCCTGCCGCGGCCAGTAGTACGATCACGCAATGCGCCTGTACGACGTCGCTGTCCCGCAGCCCGTCAAGATGCTCGGCAACCTCGATCGCTGGCTCGCCGCTGCGATCGCGTACGCCGATCGCAGGAAGTTCGATGTCGCCAACATGATGAAGGCGCGGCTGGCGCCCGATCAGTACACGCTCGACAAGCAGGTCCAGACCGTGTGCGACAACGCGAAGTTCTTGGCGGCACGGCTCGCGGGTAAAGACAGCTGGCCGCAGCACCCCGACACCGAGACCACGTTCGAGCAGCTGCGCGCGCGGATCGCGAACGTGACCGGATATCTCAACTCGTTCACGCCCGACGACTTCGTCGGCGCCGAGGAGCGCAGGATCTCGCTGCCGTGGATGGAGGGTAAGTGGATGCGCGGCGACGAGTACGCGGCGCAGTTCGCGCTACCGAACCTGTACTTCCACCTGACCACCGCGTACTCGATCCTGCGTCACAACGGCGTCGAGCTCGGCAAGCGCGACTACATCGGCGGAGTGCCGATGCGGTCGTAGGATGACGACTGCCGGGATACGCATCGGCCGTTACGAGGTCGGCGAGCGACTCGGCAAGGGCGGCTTTGGCGTCGTCCATCTCGCGCGCGACGTCGAGCTCGGTCGCGAGGTCGCGATCAAGTTCCTGCGCCCCGAGTACATGACGCGCAGGCAGGTGGTGCAGCGGTTCCTCCAGGAGGCGCGCGCGTGCGCGAAGATCGGCCATCCCGGCATCGTCACCGTGTTCGAGTGCGGTCTCGTCGAGGGCTCGGGGCAGCGGCTCGATGGCACCGCGTATCTGGTGATGGAGCGGTTGCGCGGCGAGAGCCTCGGCGATCGGCTCCAGCATCGCGGTCGGATGCCCGCGCTCGCCGCGATCGGCATCGCGCGCCAGCTCGCCGCCGCACTGCACGTCGCGCACGACGCGGGGATCATCCATCGCGACCTCAAGCCCGACAACGTCTATCTGGTCAAGGACGCGGCGGTCGTCGGCGGCGAGCGCGTCAAGATCCTCGACTTCGGGGTCGCCAAGCTCACCGATCCGGAGCCCGACGAGGATCCGAACACGCACTCGCAGATGATGCTCGGCACGCCGCGCTACATGTCGCCCGAGCAGGCGCGCGCCGCGGCGAAGGTCGACCACCGCACCGATATCTACGCGCTCGGCTGTCTGCTCTACGAGCTGGTGTGCGGCAAGCCGCCGTTCGGTGGCGACATCGGCGAGGTGCTGGTCTCGCATCAGACCGCGCCGATCACACCGCCGCGCGAGATCGTGCCGTCGATCCCCGCCGCGCTCGACGAGCTGATCGTGCGGATGCTCGCCAAGGAGCCCGAGGCGCGCCCGGCATCGATGCGCGCCGTCGACGACTCGCTCGACGAGGTGTTC
>JAEYYY010000335.1 GCA_023430775.1 Pseudomonadota bacterium | reverse complement strand
CATCGGCGAACCGGGTCGAGGCGTTGACCATCACGGTGGAGGAGTCGACCTCGCGGACGAAGCGCTCGGCGATCGCGTCGTCGGAGGTCAAGATCGACTCGGTGTGCGACGAGCCGTAGTGCTCGATGTGGCGGATCGCCTGATCGAGGCCATCGACCACTCGCACCGCGAGGATCAGATCGAGGTACTCGGCGTACCAGTCTTCCTCGACGGCCGCGACGACCGACGCTCCACCGAGCTTCTGGGTGGTGACGTCACCGCGCAGCTGGACCTCGGGGAGCGCCGCGACCAGCCGCGGGATCAGCTCGCTGGCGATCGAGCGATCGACGAGCAGCGTCTCGAGCGCGTTGCACACGCCGGGGCGCGAGACCTTCGCGTTGCGTACGATGTCGACGGCGCGGTCGAGGTCGCCGGAGTGGATGTAGATGTGGCAGACGCCCTTGTAGTGCTTGATCACCGGCACGCGCGCGTGCTCGGCGACGTAGCGGATCAGGCCCTCGCCGCCGCGCGGGATCGCGAGATCGATCAAGTCGTCGAGCTGCACCAGCTCGGCGATCGCCTCGCGATCCACCACCGGCACGAGCTGGACTGCCTCCGACGGCAGGCCGCCCGCGATCAGCCCGGCGTGCACCGACGACAGCAGCGCGCGATTGCTCTCGAGTGCCTCGCGGCCGCCGCGCAGGATGCACGCGTTGCCGGCCTTGAGGCAGAGCGCCGCCGCATCGACGGTGACGTTCGGGCGCGCCTCGTAGATCATCGCGATCACGCCGAGCGGGATGCGCACGCGCTCGACGACGAGCCCGTTCGGGCGCGTCTCGGTGCGCTCGACCCTGCCGACCAGCTCGGGGGCCGCGGCGATCTCGCGAACGGCGCGAGCCAGCGCGGCGACGCGGCCCTCGTCGAGGCGCAGCCGATCGATCAGGGCCGGCGTCAGCTCGGCCTGCCTGGCCGCGCCGACGTCACGCGCGTTGGCTGCCAGGATCTCGGTGCGGCGGCCCTCGATCGCATCGGCGATCGCGAGCAACGCGTCGCGACGCTTCTCCGCCGACGCCTTCGCCACCGCGCGTGAGGCGGTCCGCGCTGCCTCGGCAACCTGGCGGATGATCGCGGCGCGATCGCCCGGGTCGTTGTTGGCCCGCTGGTACAAGCTCACAAAATCACGAGGTCATCTCGGTGGATTGCTTCGTCGATGGTCTTGTATCCGAGCCTGGCCTCGATCTGTGACGATTGCAAGCCCACGATCCTTCGTAGCTCGTCGGCCGGGTAGGCGGCGAGCCCACGTGCGAGCTCGGCGCCGGAGGCTGCCACCACGCTCACGGTATCTCCGAGTGCGAACTCGCCACGAACCTCGACGATGCCGGCGGGGAGCAGGCTCTTGCCACCCTCGAGCAGCGCGCGGCGGGCGCCGTCGTCGATCACCAGCGATCCGGCCGGCTTCGCGCCGTAGGCGATCCAGTGCTTGCGCGCCGACACCTGATCGCGCTTCCCGGCGGGCAAGAACAGCGTCCCGAGATCCTCCCCGGCGAGCACCCGCGCCACCACATCGGGCTCGCGACCGGGCGCCACGATCGCCGGGATGCCGGTGCGCGTGACGATCCGCGCCGAGCCGACCTTGCTCGCCATGCCGCCCGAGCCGACCCCGCTGACGCTGCCGCCGGCGACCGGAGCGGCTTCCTTGTCGATGTCGCGCACGATCGGCATCCGCACGCCGGTGGCATCGCGGACACCCTCGACGTCGGTCAGGATCACGAGCACGTCGGCGGAGACCAGGTTGCAGACCAGCGCGGCGAGCTGATCGTTGTCGCCGAACTTGATCTCGTCGGTGGCGACCGTGTCGTTCTCGTTGATGATCGGCACGACCTCGTGATCGAGCAGCGCGCGCAGCGTCATCCGCGCCGACAAGAACCGCGCGCGATCGCCGAGGTCGTCGTGGGTCAGCAGCACCTGGCCGATCGCGATCGCGTGCGCCGCGAAGCCGTGCTCCCAGTGCTGCATCAGCTGGCTCTGGCCGACGGCGGCGCACGCCTGCAACGCGGGCAGCTCGTGCGGGCGACTTGTCATCCGCAGCTTGCGCATGCCGAGGGCGATCGCACCGGAGCTGACGATCACCACCTCGACGCCGCGGCCGCGCAGCGCGAGCACCTGATCGGCGATCGCGGCCGGCCGGCTCGCCGGACTCTCGGCGACCAGCCGGCTACCGATCTTGATCACCACGCGCCTGGCCTGCACCAGCGCGCCACGCTCGCTCGTCATCGGTCGGCCTTGACGGCGGTGCGAGCGCGCCACCGGCGATCGAAGTTGTCGATCACCGCGTCGAGGAACGGGTTGGTCTCCGACGACAGCTGGAGCTCGATCGCCGTGGTCGCGCGCGCCAGGAAGTTGGTCTTGGTGGCGAGCGCATTCTCGATCGACTGGTCGAGCTCGTCGACGACCTCGGCCTCGGTGACGGTCGACTCGGCCCGCTTCGCGAGCAACCTGCGCACCGCGCCGCGACTCGCCAGATCGGCCAGCTCGAGCGGTGCCTTGAGGGAGGCGCGCGCGGCGGCGATCACCCCGCGGCGGAACGGCCGCCACGACAGCGCACCCGGCGTGTTGTCGATCGCCTTGCCGATCTCCTCGCGCAGCGCGAGGGCGGTGGCGCGGTCGATCGCCATCCCGGTGTGGAGCTTCGCGCAGTAGTGATCGAACAGCGTCATCGTCACGTACGTGCGGGCGGCAGCGCGCGCGCGATTGACGGTGGCGATCAGCACCATCATGCGCTTGGTGGCCGCGCTCGCGATCCGCAGCAGGATGCCGCCGGCGGCGATGTCGACCACCGACGTCGGCTTCGACGTGCCGTGGACGAGCATCGACATCGCATCCTTGTCGATGTCGATCTGATGGCTCGCCGCGATCCTGCGATAGCCACCGCCGAGGGCGACGGTGACGGCCCAGTCGTCGAGGAACGGCAGCGGCACCGCGCTCGCCAGGGCACCGGCGATCGATCGCGCGATGATCGCGCGACGGTGATCGTCGAGGTAGTCGCGCCGGCTGACGAGAGCGGTGGTCATGGGCGCGGGCCCGGCTCGGGGGGCTTCGGCAGGCTCGGATTGACCGGTGCCGTGCCATCCGCGCTCTTGCGGATCGGCGGCGCGATGCCGTGCAGCAGGTAGTCGCGCTCGTCGACCTCGCCGCGCCTCGTCGGTGTCGCGATCACCTCGCCCTCGGCGGGGGCGACGATCTCGGTGGCGCCGAGCTTGGTGATCGCACCCTTGATCGCGAGCTTCATCACGAACCGCCGGCCGTCGCGCGAGAAGTGAACCGCACCCGTCAGATCGATCGCGAGCGGCACGCCCTTGTCC
>JAEYYY010000272.1 GCA_023430775.1 Pseudomonadota bacterium | reverse complement strand
GATCTAGACAACCCCTCGATGGCACGGCTCTGCCCCACTTCTCAAGCCGCCCTCGCGCTTACGCCGCGTTCCGGATCTCCTCGTCGCTGCTCAGGATGAGATCCACACCCGTTACGAGTTGAGGCACGGTATCCCGTGACCTCGGTTGCGAGGAGGTCAGCTCTATTTTCGGCGCTCGCAAGATCCACCGCCACTACATCCATTCTCGGGACAGGACGTGCAGCGCAAGGCCTGTCGGGTTCATCGCTGCCTTCATCGAGAGCTGCGTCGCTACGCCTGATGTGAATTGCTACGCGCGATGGCCGGTGGCGATCAGCGTCTTCGATTCACATCGGCCTCACGCCGGCTATGCGCCGCAGCAAGAAGGCGGAAACGCTGGGCGTGATCGCGTTCCTGAAGCGGCAGTGACGGTTTCGCCGATCTGTCTATTCGAGCAGATGCCCGAGGAGAACCGCACGCTGCAGAGCAACCACCAGCTCAGCAAGTCGAGCGTCACGCACGAGCGGCTCTCCGAGCAAGTCAGCTTCGACACAGCCGTTCGGATGGCCCCACACGACCTATTCGATCCTGAATGCCGGTGACTTGGTGAGGGCGATCGTTCAGCTCTCGTCCACGACCAGCTCTCGAAGTAGCCCAGGAGCAAGTCTTCGAGCCATCGGCGCTTCACGAGCCGACCAGGTGGTGGTCAGGTCCACCTGTGACACGCACGTACGCCGCACCTCTTCACCTAGCTCTCCATCCACGATCGTCAGCGCGATGCTCCACAAGTTCTCCTCCTCGACGCCCTCGAGGCTGGATGGAGCCTTGAACACGAGATCTCTCTTGCCATCTGGAAACCTGTAACAGACGCACTCCCACTGCGAGCCATCGATCTCTACCTGCTTCCCATCGAGCGCCACGCTGAATCTGATGTTCCACTCCTTGGGCGGCTTGTAGAGCCTGATGGTCCACCCAGGAACAACTGGCGCGGAAGCGAGGAGCTTCTTGGCCTCGTTGTTCGACTCGCCTCGCGGCGAGATGGCGAGGTAGGGCGTGCCGTGGTCGTGCCCGATCTCCCAGCCCACATCAGCGGCCGCGAGGACCAGTCGATCGAGCTCTTTGACGAGCTCCGAATCAGCAGAGCGACCGCTCAACTGATGACAGTGTTGCAGAAACCACTTCCACAGCACGGGCGCTTCTCTGGTCGACTTCACCGATGTGATCGCTTCAGTCAATGATAAGGCTCCGCCGTTTGTCAGGGACAAGATAGCCTCGGCGCGATTGGAGTGGTTGTCCGGAAACAGGACCGAGCTTCGAGGACTTCGTGGCTGAAGGCCTCCGCTCGCCAAGGGAAGACGACTCAACGGCTTGGGTGCCTCGGACGTCTGATACGTGTTCGCGCGCAATCCCGTCGCACGTGCCATCGCCGAAGTGGATGACGCCGAGGTCGCCGTCGTTCGGACACGCAATGTATCGGGACAAGGTGTCGAAGGCCCCCGAATGAGACCGAGCGACTGCCTCGCGGATGGCACCGTGACGAAGTGCCGAGATGCTCATCGATCACTCTGTATTAGCCGAGCGCCTGGTCCCGCGATGAGGTGCTTGCCGTTCGTCCACAACTCCCAGTTGGTTTCGATCGGGGACCCAGCTTCCAGATGATCGCAAAACACTGCGAGCTGGCGTCCATCTGAAAATTGAATGGACAGATCCCATGCGGGCGGCAGCGAAGTCACCGCTCCGATCGTCTGCCCCGTCAGGTCACCGAGCAGAGCGGTTCCGTTCTCTTGATCGCTGCTCGCGAGCACACTGCTCGGGCCCTGAAGCCGCCATGAACACCAGACCAGCAACTCGACCGAACCACGATTTCGACGGAACTCGTCGGGTTGCGCTGGGTTTTGCAGGACGTTGTCTCGCGGGATCTTTCCTCCAAGCACGAGGAGGAAAGAGGGCGCGCTCGCCCCGCCTGCACTGACGTGCCAGCACTTCTCTCCGGCGAGCGAGTCGAGCAGCTCGAGTCCCATGTCAGTTCGCTTCGAGGATCAGGGTGGCGCGGGCCGCGAGCGCATCGGCGTCGACCTTGCGGCCGGCGGCGCGCAGCTCCTCGATGATCGGATCGAAGCTCGCGGGCACGCGCTCCTCGAGGGTCTTCGGCAGCCCGAGGATGTTGACCATCCGCGCCGCGCGTTCCAGCGCAGCACCGGCATTGCCGACATCGTTACGCGCCAGCCGCTCGCGCGCGAGGCGGTGATGGAGATCGAGCGAGAACGAGCGCTCCTGCGCGCGCAGGTCGAGCACGGCGAGCGCGTCGTCCTTGCGACCGGCACCGAGGAACGCGCGCTCGAGGACATCGCGGAGCTCGTCGCGCGTCGAGTACCACAGCTTGTTGCCGGTCAGGCCGAGGCGAACCGACGCGATCGCGTCCTCGAAGTTGCCGCGCTTGAGCGCGACACGCGCGCGATCGAGGGCGAGCCGGGCATCGGGCTCCTCGGCCTCGGGGAGCTTTGCGGCAGCCTCGAAGCGCGACAGCGCGTCGTCCCAGCGCTCCTCGCGCAGGTGGAGATAGCCGAGCGTGCGCGGGTATTGCGGGTGGCGCTCGACGATCTCGTAGGCGAGCGCGACGGCCTCGAGCTCCTGCGCGTGGGCGACGCCATCGATCGCGATCCGCGGCGCGGCGCGCTCGATCCAGTCGAGTAGCGCGCGATCGATCCATTGCTCGTACCAGGCGAACACGGACTTCGCTTCGGGGGCGATGGTGCCCTGCTCTGCCGTCCAGTCGCTCCAGACTTCGCCGGCGTGGGGGCCGCGCAGCACGAGCAGCGAGCGGCCGCCGCAACCTTGATCGGCGAGGAGCAGCGTGCCGTCGAGCACGTGGTTGCCATCCGCGAGCTTTCGATCGAACGGCGCGGCCTCGTCGCAGGGGAACACCCGTTGCGGATCCGGTTGCAACGCGTGCTGCGGATCCTCGGGCACGCGCGGCTCTTCGAGGCCGTAGTACGGACCGGCGCAGCACACGCCGAACGCCCGGATCAACGTACGGTAGTCATCGGGCAACGCACCGAACTGCGCTTCGAGGCCGGCGATCGCGTCGTCATCGAGCGGCGTGGCGAGGCGATAGCGGTGCTTCGAGGCGCCGAAGATCTGGAGATCCGGATCGATCGCGGCGAGGAGCTGGATGCGGTCCCGGAGCGCGGCGAGCCTTGGCGTCACGGGTGCAGTATCCGCGCTCCGTAAGGCATGTGTAAGAGGCCGCGGCGGACATGATCGATTCGCGCGCGGCACCCGTTGTCATCCCAGAAAGGATGAACATGTGGAAGACCACCCTCGGTAGCCTGGCGATCGCGACCGCACTCCTCGCCTGCAAGGAACCCCAGCCCGTGTCGACGGCGATGCCCGCGGAGGCGGCGCGCCCCGGCCAGATGACCGTGACGGGGACGGCGACCCTCGAGGTCAGCCCCGACTGCGCCGATCTGACGATGACGATCAGTGCCGACGGCGCGCGCCCCGGCATCGCGACCAAGGCGGTGAAGGACAAGCAGGTGGCGCTGATCGCGGCGCTCGGCAAGCTCGGCGTCGAGGCGAGCGACATCAAGCTGTCGTATCTGAACCTCGCGCCGGTCTACGCGGTCAACGCCGATGGCGTGTCGACGCTGCGCGTGGCGACCTATCGCTCGGAGATCACCGTCACGGTCACCACCAAGAAGTTCGAGCTGATCGGCGACATCATGGAAGCGGGCGCGACCTCCGGTGCGAGCTCGATGACGAGTCAGTTCCGGCGCTCCGATATGCCGGAGCTCAAGAAGAAGGTGCGCGACATGGCGCTCGCCGCGGCGAAGGACAAGGCCGCGCAGACGGCGAAGGCGCTCGGCATCCACGTCGGTCGCGTGCTGTCGGTGGCAGAGGCGCCGAACGGCGTGATGTGGGGCTCGGCGTACTTCCCGCAGGTGGCGAACACCGTCGAGTCGCGGCCGTCGGCACCGGCGGTGTCGATCGGCGGCACGCTCCAGCCGCTGACGCTCGATATCACGATCGGCTTCGAGCTGCCGATCAGCTGAGCCTAGTCGGCGAGCGCGTCGACGGTGGCACCGAGCGCGGTGGTGGCGCCGTCGAGCACGAGCGTCGCGCCGGCCGTATCGCGGTTGAACGTCACCGTGGCGGTGTGACCGCCCGCGACGACGCGGACGCCCGTCGAGCCGACCGCGGTGACCGAGGTGGCCGCACCGTCGATCGACAGCACGTGCAGGTAGCGCTGATCGCCGCCCGCGACCTGCTGGTCGAGGCGGTAGCCACCGGTGAAGTCCGAGCCCGACGCGTACGAGAACGTCGACATCGTCGCGCTCGCCGGCTGCAGGCGGGTGACCTTCAGCGAGTGACCGTTCGCGTTGATCGTCGCGGTGGCACCGGAGATCGCCGGCTGCACCGGCGTCGGCAGCTGCCAGGTCTGCGTGGTTCCCGACGACGACCGCACGCGATCGTAGACCACGACGACGTTCGGCTTGAGATAGACCATCTCGCGCTGGACCAGCTGGATCGACGAATTGCCGTTGTAGGCCGCGGTGACGTCGGCCGCCGCGTGCACGTAGTCATCGCCCTGGTGGAGCGCGACCAGCGACGACTCGGTCGACGCGATCTGCTTGATCGGGGTGCCGCCGTTCGAGATCCGCACCACGCTGTGGGCGGTGGTCTCCTGCGGCAGGCCCGACCTCGAGTGGATGACCGCGTCGTACGCGAGCCAGCCGCCCTTGTAGATCATCAGCGAGCCCTGATCCTGGTGGGCGTGCGACTCGGTGTACGGGCCGGCGATCAGGTTGACCCAGGTCGCGCCGGTGTCCCAGCCGGACCGCGCGTAGAGCTCGCCGATACCGGGCGCGTAGTAGTCGGTCGGCAGCTGCGCGAGCGGCGCGGCGTCGATCGGCGAGTCGTAGAGGAAGTCGTAGGCGAGCATGAAGCCCTGCCCCATCTCCTCGACGTTCGACTGCGCGAGCAGCGTCTTCGCGCTGCCGGAGACCGGGTCGCTCGGATACAGCGCGATCAGCTGCTGGAGGTAGTTGCGGTGGTAATCGAAGAAGGTCGCGGTCGAGTCGCGCGACTGATCACCGGTCGGCGCGAACTTGTCGAGTGTCGGCACGATCCCATGGATGAACGCTCGCAGCGACGCCCGCGTGTGCGTGGTCTTGCTCGCGAGTGATTCGCCGGTCGTCGACTTCCACAGGTCGTAGATCTCGAACAGCCGCCGCATCGCCACGCCGTAGCCGGTGCCCTCGCGCGAGCCGCCACCCACCAGGTCGGCTTCGAACGTGGGCACCAGCTGCCCCATCACCTTGGTGTCGCGGAACTGCGCGATCCACTCGTCGGCCTGCGCATTCTCACCCTTGCTGGCCAGACCGACGAGCATCGTCGCGCGGAGGAACGAGTAGTAGTAGTTGTTCGACGGGTTGTCGACGGACCAGCCGCTCCACGGGATCGTCTTGCTGCCCCACCTCGCCTGCGACGGGTGCCAGACGTTCCAGATCGCCTGGTTCGCGTAGGCAAACCAGCGGTCGCGCTGCGAGGAGGTGACGTCGTCGAAGCACCAGTCGTAGACGAGTGCGAGATCGCCGATCATCTCGCCGATCTCGAGGTAGCTGTCGGCGGCGACGAGCGGCGCGGCGCCACTCGCGATCTTGGCTTCGGCGGCGGAGACCTGATCGTCGATCTCGTCGACCGCCTTCGCGCAGTAGCTCGCGGTGCCGGTCAGCTGACCGAGTAGCGCTGCATTCCAGGTCTGGAAGCCCCAGATGTCCGAGCCGCTCATCCACTGGTCGACCTTGGCCTTGAACCGCGAGGCGGCCGGCGTGTTGGCCGCGAGCGCCGCTTCGAGGCGTGCGCGATTCGGCGACAGATAGATCCGCGGGTGCGCCGTCGGATAGGTCGGTACCGTAGAGGCGTCGGCGGCATCCGGGGCGACGACGCCGTCGCCGTCGTCATCGTCATCCTGGTCGTCGGGGATGCCGTCGCCATCGGTGTCGAGGCCGGGACCTTCGAAATCGGGACCTGTCGGGTCGTCGGTTACCGCATCAGCGCCGCACCCGATCATCACCACACCCATCAGCGCCGACAGGACAGAACGCTTGTCGAGAAGTGCCATCGGCGCACGCAGTATCAAACTCGCGCGTTCAAATCGCTGTGGTTCATGTCCTACAGTCAGGCACAGTTGCGATGATCGGGAATCCTCCGAGTGCGGTTTCTCGACGGGGGACGCGTTGACGGAGCCGTCGACTCGCGATCTCGATTACGGATCTGAGTCCCGAGACGCGTCGATTATTTATCAGACCAGAGTGTCATTCAGCTCGGAGTTTTTCGTGGCTCAAGCGACCGACCTGCTGGCAGACCATGCCGATCAGGTCGAGCACGCGCGCCGGGGAGCCGCGGAACCGGAAGTCGACGACGTCGGAGAGGTCGGTGTGCTCGGCGCCGATCTCGACGGTCGGGATGCCCTCCTGCTTCGCGAGCAAGAGCGGTCTTGCGAGATACGAGTACATCTTACCGACGCCGATCGCGAACACCATGTCGAAGCCCTCGTCGAGCTCGCTCTGGAGACGCGTGAACGGATCGGCCGGCAGTGGCTCGCCGAACAGCGGCATGTCGGGACGCAGCACGCCATGGCAGACCGCGCAGCGCGGCGGCATCGGCAGCTGGTCGTAGCGCTCGTGGCGAGAGCTGAGTTCGCAGCGGCGGCACGCGAGGTCGTGCAGCGCGCCGTGCATCTCGATGACGTTGCGCGAGCCGGCGCGCTGGTGCAGGCGATCGACGTTGATCGTCATGATCGACGACCGCCTCAGCATGCGCTCGAGCTGGACCAGCACCTCGTGGCCGCGATTGGGCCTCGCGTGGCGCACGGCCTCGTCGATCGCCAGCAGATACTTCCAGCTGATCTCCGGCTTGGTCGCCATCATGTCGGCCGACAGCGCCGCCTCGATCTGCTTGCCGTCGGTGGGCTTCTTCTTCTGTAGTCCCGGGATGCCGCGATAGTTCGGCAGCCCCGAGTCCGCGCTCAGCGACGGCCCGGTGATGAACAGCGCGCTGCGCGCCTGACCGAGAAGCACGCCGACGGCGTCGACGAGATCGCGACGCAGGCCCGTGATGTTGCCGGTTCGTGGCCCTGACATCGTGCGCTAATGACCGCCGCCACCGCCGCGGGTCGGTCGGGCGTTCCAGATCTTGAGCGTCAGCGCGAAGCCGATCAAGGCCACCGGGATCATCGCCGCCGGCCACACGATCCAGTTCGAGGCATCGGCCGCCTCCGGGTTCGCCATCGGGCAGCCATCGGGACCGATGATCTTCGACGACGGCAGCATCGCGCCGTAGAGGAACGACTGGATCGTGGAGCCGACATAGACGAAGCCATCGATGATGCCGACGGCCATGCCGGTGTTCTTCTTGCCGGCGAAGGCCGCCGACGCGGTGGCGGTGAGCATGCCGTGGACGCCGATGATCGCCATCGACATCATGGCGACCACCCAGCCGATCGCACCTGGCTCCGCCGAGAGCAGCGGCACGATCGCGATCGCACCGACGAGCATGATGCCGTAGAGCACGCCGGAGACCGGACTGCGGCGCGATCCGAACATGTGATCGCTGATCGCGCCCGCGAAGATGCCGCCGGTGATGCCGGCGATGCACGACACCATGCCCCAGTTCTGGAACACGAAGCTGTCGAACCAGCCGCGACTGTCATCACCGAGGCCGAGCGCTCTGCCGAAGTCGACGCCCCACTGGAGGATCGCCTGCCGCAAGAAGCCGGAGCACAGCTCGACGAACGAGATGATCAGGATCACCGGGTGCGTCAGCAGCTTGATGAACACCTGCTTGACGCTGAGCTTCTCCTCGGCGTTGGTGGCGTCACCGAGATCGAAGTCCGGGTGGCCGGTATCCGACGGCGTGTTGCGCACGAACACGTAGGACAGGAAGAAGAACAGGAACAGGATCGCGGCGGGGATCCAGAACAGCCAGTGCGCGGTGTCGCCCTTCTCGGTGACGGTGAGATCGACGATCCGCTTGCCGACGTCGTACGCGAAGTAGAGGCCGAGCGAGATCAGGATTCCGAAGATGCCGCCGAACGTGCCGCGCTCGCGGAGGTGGAACCACGCGGCGTTGACCTTGACGATCGACACCGCGCCGAAGCTCTGGAAGTACATGTTGAGCGCGAACGCGACCGAGAACGCCACCGTCGGTGACATCCCGAACGTGTTGCCCGACAGCGCCATGTAGCCCATCAGCCCGTTGGCGGCGCCGGAGCCGGCCGTCGCGATCAGGATCGTCTTGCGGCCGCCCCAGCGATCGGTGAGCGGGCCGTTGAGCAGGAACGAGATGCCGTAGACCAGCGAGCCGACGCCGAACACCGTGCCGTACTGCGTGGCGGTGAGGCCTCCCTCGAACTCGCCCTGGAACATCTTGATGTTGTAGCGACCGAAATACAGGAACGAGTATGACAGCCCGAGCGGCAACCAGTTGAGCAGGCGCCGCTTGCGGAACGCATCGGTGTGGCCGAGCTCGACCTTCGGGAGCCGGATCACGACGATCGTGATGACGATGATCAGGATCCCGATCGGGAGCAGATCGTCGGAGAGACTGCGCTTGCACGCCTTGAGCGAGCTGCCGGTCTTGAGGTGGATCGTGCCGCCATCACCGAAATCGACGACGACCTCGGGCTGCTCGCCCTTGCCGCTGACCTTGGTGACGGTGCCGCGCCCGAACAGATCGTGCGTGACACAGTTGTTCACCTTCCAGAACTTGGGAGGCGTCGCGCACTTCTTCTTGGCTTCCGGCGCCGGCGCCGGCGCGCTCGAAGTGGGCGGTTGCGGCTGCGCTTCCGCCGACGACGGCATGCTGGAGAACCAGATCGCGGCGCCCACCACCAGCTCGAGCACCAGGACGAACGCGAGCGTCTTCGCGCGACGCTTGCCAGACGACCGTGCCGACATCGGAGGGGGACGTTACTACGTGCTACCGTCGCAACGATATGCGGATGCGGTATTGCCTGCTGCTGATCGCCCTCATTGTTTCGTGCGCCGTTGCCTGCTCCTCGAAAGACTCCGGTTCGGGCGGGACCTCCGGAGGAGGCCCTGGTACGGGCAGTGCCTCGGGGACGGCCGCGCCCGCGCCGAGCACGGTGGAGATCTTCGTCGACGACAGTAGTGTCGCGAAGGTGACGGCCGATCAGATCGCGAAGTGGCCACGGCTCGATTCGCTGGTCCCCGAGAACGCCCGCCGCCTCGGCACCTGGCAGACGGTCTACGTCCGCGGCGCCGCCGACAAGCCGGCGGAGCTCAACCGCCCGTCGGTGACGTACCCCGAGCAGGTCGGCGCGCTGTTCCCCGGCGACGATGGCAAGCCGTCGTTCGGGATGTTCGACCCCGTCGAGCTCGCGAAGCACGGGAAGCCCTCGCTGCGCCAGGATGGCCTGCGCGAGATCAGGATCGTTCGTAGCAAGGGCGAGCGCGGTGGCGATCACCAGGGTGGCGGCACCGGCGAAGATCCGATGAAGCTGGTCCTCAAGATCCAGACGCCGGGTGGCGAGCGTGCGCTGACCGGCGAGCAGATCCTCAAGATCGACCGCGAGGCGATGCCCGGTAACCCGGATACCAAGGGCTGGCCGCTGACCAAGCTGCTCGCCGCCGCCGAGGTCACCAAGTTCCAGAAGCTGGTGTTGATCGATGCCGCCGGCACCAGCCTGTCGCTCGACCGCAAGGACTTCGACGACAAGACGGTGGTCCCGTTCATCAAGCTCAACCGCCAGGGCTCGCTGCGCTTCCGCATGCTCAAGAAGCAAGGCGAGGGTTGGCAGTACGCCGGCGACCTGCGCGCGCTGTCGACGATCAAGGTCGACTAAGCGATCCAGAGATCGTCGTTCGCGAACCGGCCGCGCCTCAGCTGGCGCAGCATCGGTCGCTCGACATCGACGAGCTCCGCGTACGACTTGCCCGGCTTCGTCCAGCTGACGACCTCGCCCGCCGGCTCGCCGAGCACGATCGCAGCTGCGACCTCGGTCGCGCGCGGCAGCTGGTAGTAGAGCGCGTGATCGAACTTCGCCTTGCGATGAAACCGCCCGTCGTGGAGGTGCACGGTGGGAAAGAACAGCCGGTCGTCACGACTGGGAAACTCGAGCCCCATCGGGTGAACCGTCACCGTGCCCGGCTTCAGCTGGAACACCGCGAAGCCGTAGTCGCGATAGTGCGGCACCGCATCGAACAGCACGTCGGGGATCCGGAACCTCGGATCGAGCCGCTCGAAGTCGGCGCGCGTCGGCACGTACGACGCGACGAACGATCCGATCTCGTGAACGACCAGCGTCTTCGCGCGCGGCAGCGACAGCCGCGGCCCGCCCTTGCGCGCGGCCAGCAGGTCGAGTGCGAACAGCTGACGCAGCTCGCTGAACATGTGCGCGTGTGCCGACAGATCGATGAACCTGACCGCGTCCTCACCCGATCCCGGCGACACCGGTAAAGGAAGCACCATCGCGATCTCGTCCTTGCTCGACAGGTTCATCCCGTACGCGAGCACTTGCCGCCCTGGCGCGACCATCCGCGCGAAGATGTTGGTTTGCGATACGTGGACCTTCGGCGCGAATAGCCGCCCGACGAAGCCGAGCGGTGTCGCGACGGTGAAGCAGCACATCCGTGCAGTATGCACGGATGTGCGATAGCGGCCCTGATGTCCGCATGGCACGAGTCTCGTGAATTGTTGCGACCTCTCGTGAAACCGGGCCCACTAGAGAGGCTGGCTACCCGAGGGGCACACATGAAAAAACTTGTCTTCATCCTGGCGTTGATCGCTGCCTGCGGCGACGACGACGGTAATCCGGTCGGTCCGACGTGTGTCGAGACCGGTCTCGCCTGTACCGACGACGCCGAGTGCTGCGTCGGCAATTGCGATGACCTCACCGGATTGTGCGCGCGCACCGCCGATTCGTGCGTCGCTGCCGGAGAAGAGTGTGGCTCCGGCCCCGACTGCTGCACGTTCTCGTGTGTCGACTTCGTGTGCAGCGACACGCAGTGCGTGAGCGATAACGGAGCTTGTACTGCCGATGGCGAGTGCTGCGGTGGTCTCTGCCAGGACGGCGCGTGTACGCCGCTCGGCAATGGCTGCAAGACGGCAGGCAACGAGTGCGCCGCCAACGACGAGTGTTGCGGCGGCTTCTGCGATTCGAACGGGCTGTGCAATCCAGCCATCTCGTTCTGCGTGCAGACCGGCGACGTTTGCACCAACGACGGCGAGTGCTGCGGTGGTCTCTGCAACATCACCGAAGGCGCCCTGCTCGGTACCTGCATCGTGACGCCGTCGAGTGGTGCCACCGGGTGCACGGTCGCCGGTGAGTTGTGTGCGCAGGGCGCGAACTACGCCGGCGAGCCGCTCGACGTGTGCGGTGGCGAGTGCTGCAGCCGCGCGTGCTTCCCGTTCGGTCCGAACGCCGCGCTGATCTGCCAGCCGCCGAGCGGTTGCAAGCCGACCGGCGAGCTGTGCTACGAGGACAGCGATTGCTGCGGTGGTCCGGGCCAGCCCGACAACGTCCCGTCGAACGTGATGTGTCGCAAGGAAGGCTCGAACCCGGTCGGCCGCTGCGATAACGGCAACTCGTGCTCGCCGGCCGGCGCGATCTGTACGCTGCCGAACGGCGGCACCGGAACGTCGTGCAACGCGAACCAGAACTGCTGCGCGGGTAACGTCAACCAGTTCGACACCTGCCATCAGGACGCGCTCGGCGTTCCGCGCTGCGGCGTCGGCGAAGGCGATGTCTGCGTGCCGACCGGTGGCCAGTGCGCGACCAGCGCGGACTGCTGCGATCTCGCGCCGTGCGTGCCCGATCCGACGAGCGAGACCGGTCTGCTGATCTGCAGCAACGCCTGCGTCAACCCGGGCGGCGCGTGCACCACGTCGGCCGACTGCTGCAACGGTTCGTCGTGCACCGACGGGCTGTGCAGCGAGCCGCAGGGCTGCTCCGAGTACGGCCAGGGCTGCGACGAGACCGCGGACTGCTGCGGCGCCGATGTCGGCGTGACCTGCCAGGGTGGCCCGCCCGGGCTGTGCCTCGGCGTCCTCCAGTAGTCGATCCGGAATAGAAAAACGGCCGGTGCAGAGATGCACCGGCCGTTTTGTTTTTGGAGTCGCCCGCTCCAGCAACACCGTCTGCAATCACCTGGCAGCGCGGTGTCAGTTCTCGCTCTTGCCGTTGGCGTACGGCATGAGGCTCTTCAGACCTTCGGCGCCCATGACCAGCTTGATCTCGTCGATCTTCTCGGCGATGTCCTTCATGGTCTCGAGCTCCTTGAGGCGCATCAGCACCGGGTTCTCGGCGATCGCCTTCGCGGTGTTCGCCATGTTCCGCGTCGCCGCCGCATCCTCGCGACGGAGGATGACGTTCGCCGCCGCTGCCTTCTCGGCCTCGATGACCTTGTTGAGCAGCGTCTTCATCTCGCCGGGCAGGATCACGTCCTTGACACCGACGCGGTGAACCCGAACACCGAACGTCTCCGCACGCGGAGTCACCTGGGCCTCGAGGTAGCGCGTCAGCGCGTCGCGTCCCTCGAGCAGCTCGTCGAGCGTGATGCCCGCGACGTACTCGCGCGTGGCCAGCTGTGCCGCGAGGTACAGCGCCTCCTTGACGTCGGCCACCGCATGCACGGTGGTCGGCGCGTCGGCGGGCGCGTACTCGACGGTGAGCGTCAGGCGCAGCGTGACCTTGTCACGGGTCATGATGTCCTGGCCCTCGATCTTCAGCTGCTGGACACGCGTGTCGAGCACGGCCACCGTGATGCGAGCACCCGGGTGGTTCCAGTACGCGTAGCGGCCCGGCTCGAGCATTCCCTCGAACTTGCCCTGCGTGTACTTGAGTCCGCGCTCGTACTGCT
>JAEYYY010000263.1 GCA_023430775.1 Pseudomonadota bacterium | reverse complement strand
GTCGCGTTCTGACCGCCGAAACCGAACGAGTTGGACAGCACCGTATCGACGCGAGCAGGGCGGGGCGATGGACCGATGACCTCCAGCGGACACTCGGGATCGCGATCGCGATGATGTGCGGTGCCGGGCAGCAAATCGCGCTCGAAGGCGAGGAGCGATGCTGCGAGCTCGAGCGCGCCCGCGGCTGCCATCAGGTGACCGACGGCTCCCTTGATCGAGCTGACCGGGACCCGCTCCGCGTGAGTGCCGAGCGCGCCGTGGATCGCCTTCGACTCGGCGGGGTCGTTGAGCGGCGTGCCGGTGCCGTGCGCGTTGATGTAGCCGATCGCGTCGGGCGCTAGCTGCGCACGCGTGAGCGCCCGTTCCATTGCTCGCCGCGCGGCGCTGCCATCGGGACGCGGTGCCGTGACGCGATAGGCATCCTGCGTGCTGCCCCAGCCGAGGATGCGCGCCAGGATGCGCGCGTTGCGAGCGCGGGCGCGGTCTTCCCTCTCGACGACGAACATCGCGGCGCCCTCGCCGATGACGAGGCCGTCGCGAGCGCGATCGAAGGGCCTGCACGCATCGACCTCGTTGCGCGGCGACGGCGCGCCGAGCCGGCACATGCCACCGAGACCGAGCGGATTGACCATCGAGTCGGCTGCGCCGCAGACCACCACCGACGCCGCACCACGCTCGATCAGCGACGCGGCCTGCGCGACCGCGAGTGCGCCCGCGGCACACGCCGACGAGTTAACGACGACCGGGCCGCGCAACGCGAGCAGCTCGACGACCGCGCGCGCCGCCAGATCGACGCGCGAGCGAAACCGAACGCCGGCGAACCCTCCCTCTTCGGCGCGAGCGAGTGAACCGCGGTCCCAGCGGATGCGTCGCGGGCCGCCGGGCGCCGTCTCGTCAGCGGCAAAGATCGGGGCGAAGTCTTCGAGGAAGGCCTGTTCGAGGCCGAGTGCGATCGAAAAGCTCGCCTCTGTCTCGCGCTCGCCGCAGCGCGCGGAGTGCCATGCCTCGGCGGCTGCGAGCAGCGCGAAGCCGACCTTGCGGTCGCGGAGCGCCTTCACGCGCGCGAGCTGGGTGACGAGGCGCTTGCGACGATCGCGCGCGGTCGAACCACCGATGTCGCCGAGGTGACTGTCGAGACGCGTGCCGAGCCAGGTCGCATCGATCGCGGTGACGGGAACCTCGCCGGCGACGCGCGTCGGGAACGTCGAGGCGTCGAACGAGTGAATCGGTCCGATCGCGGAGCGCCCCTCGCTGAGGGCCCCGAACAAGGCCGGCGCTCCAACACCGAATGCCGACACCACCCCGACGCCGGTGATCACCGCGGTCATCGCATCACCTCCGTGGCCTGCGCCTCGTCGACGCGCGTGAACATGACGGCACCGGCGTCACCGTCGACCCCGACGTCGATCGCGAGAACGCGCACGAGTCCGCTGGAGATCAGGTCCAGGGCAGTGGCCCAGCCGAGTGCGGGACCGGCGGCGAGGGTCAGGCCCAGTGGGGACGTGTCGACGAGCTTCGCCGAAGGAAAGCGCGCGCGGGCCCACAGGGTCGCGGTGTCGACGGCGGGAGGGCCCCACGCTGCCACGACGATGGCGTCGATCGTGGCGACGCCGGATTCTGCGACGGTGCGCTCGGCGGCATCGGCGATGGTCGCGGAGACAGAACGGTTGTGGCCGTTGGCGATCGCGCAGCCGGCGATCGCGCAGCCGGCGATCGCCGCGTTGGCGTTGGCGTTGGCCTCTCTCAGGGCCAGCACCGCGGCGGCCTCGGAGGGATGCGCGCCGGCCGCCACGAAACCTTCGCGGCTGAGCTCTGCGACGGTCACCGGATGAGTCGCGGAGTCGGCGCCGCCGGCCACCGCATGAGCGCAGTCGCCGGAGCGGATCGCGTGCACCGCCTCGAGCAGCGCCGCGGTGGTGCCGCTGCCGCGCGAGAACAGCGCGCCGTTGGGACCGCCGAGGCCCTCGAAGATCGCGCCATGGGCCAGCGTGAAGTTGTTCATCAGCTGGAAGGCGAGGAGCGGATTGCAGGCAGCGAGGCCGTGCTCGCCGAAGGCGGGCAACGAGAACACCGGATTGCCACGGGAGGACGGGACTGGCGATGCCGCGTCTTCTGACGACGTGTCGGGGATCAGCGAGGCATCGAGTAGCGCAGTGACGTCATCGAGCGAACCGCCCGAGGCGCCGACCCCGAGGAAATAGCCGGCGCCCTCGCGCTGCGCGTCGGTCCATTGCACCTGGCGCATCAGGTCCGCGAGCGTCGCGGCGGCGAGGTACGCGCCGCGCGACATCATCTTGCGGGCGTTGCGCGCTTTCGGGTTCGACAGCGGCGCCTCGGCCGGAATGCCTGCGAGAGAAGTGTTCGAGCCGTCCGAGTCGCTGGCGGCAATCAGCGCGGCGGCGATGCCGCGCCATCCCACGCCGAACTGCGAGATCGCGGCACAGCCGGCGACGACCACGCGCGTGACAGCACGCGATGGATCGCGCTGCGGTTCGGTCACGCGACACCTCTCATGACCAGACACGAGTTCGCGCCACCGAACGCGAACGCGTTGGCGAGCGCGACGCGCACCGGCTTCGCGAGCGCCTGGCCGATGACATGGGGTACGTCGCAGCGCGGATCGGGGTCGCGAAGGCCCGCGGTGGGCAACACGCGACCGCGCGTGATCGCCTCCCACGCGTACAGCGCGCCGAGCGCACCGGCACCCGCGACCCAGTGGCCGAGTGCGCCCTTGCTCGATGACACGTGCGCGCGAGCGATGGCGGGGCCGAGGGCGCGCTTGATGGCGGCGACCTCGATGGCGTCGTTGAGGGGCGTCGACGTGCCGTGCGCCTGCACGTAATCGACCGTGGCGTCGGCGGCGAGCGCGCCATCGACGAGCGGCAAGCCGGCATCGCGGAGTGCCGCGGTCATCGCCCGATAGGCACCGTCGCCTTCGGGATCGGGTGCGGTGAGGTGGTGCGCGTCGAGGCTACGGCCGAGGCCGGCGAGCTCGACGATGGGTCTGCCATCGGCATACGCACCGGTGCCAGGATCCGCCGACAGCACGAGCATCGCGGCGCCCTCGCCGATGATGAAGCCATCGCGTTGCGCATCGAACGGACACGAGACGCCGCGCGGGGACAGCACGCCGAGCAAACCGAAACCAGCCAGCATCAGCGGATCGACATCCGCGCCGACGCCACCGCACAACGCCACATCGATCTGCCCGAGCCGGATCGCCCGCGCGGCCTCGACGATCGCGGCGCTTCCCGAGGCACACGCCAGCGAGATGGTCTCGACAGGACCACCGGCCTGGTAGTCACCGGCCAGCGCGGCCGCGACCGCCGACGGCGAGATCACCGAGGCATCGATGCGCTCCGCGAAGGCGCGCGCTTCGCGTCCGAAACGTGCGTGATCGAACTTCCCCGTGCCAGGCGCTCGGGCGGCACGCGACAGACCGAGCACGGTGGCGAAGCGTGCGCGTCCCGACTCCGCGCCGAGCACCACGCCGAGTCGCGCAGGGGCGGGCGCATCGAGTGCGGCCATCGCCCAGGCTTCGCGCGCGGCGTGGCGCGCGAAGTCGAGGCGGCGATCCTCGTGCGAGCGATCGTCGGGAATCGCGGCGGCGTGGGTGCACGGAAATCCCGTCGGGTCGAACGCGGTGATCCGCGCGATGCCGCTGTCACCCGCGGCCAGCCGCGCGGCGGTCTGCACCCACGACGTGCCGAGCGGCGAGTACGCACCAACGCCGCGAACGAACACACGGCGTCGGAGCACCTTCGTCACGGTGGCTCCGGTGCCTGGTTCGACATCGGATCGCCGGCCGAGCCGGTGAGCCAGACGTCGAGGAACTCGCGGCGCTTCGCGAGCATCTTCGGATTCGACACCGGGGCGAACGCGAAGGACAGCTGGGCCTCGGCGACGCGCTGGCCGTCGACGGTGGCGACGCCGCTGGCCTGGCCGCCGTCCTCGGTGGCGCGCAGGCCGCGAGCCTCGAGCTCGAGCTTGTCACCGGGGCGGACGATGTGCCGGAACTTCGCGCGATCGATCATCGTCAGCAGCGCATGGAGCTCGGTGCCGGCCGGCGTCGTCGTCGGCTTGCGCTCGCGCATCGTCTGCTCGAGGAGCACGCCGGCGAGCTGCGCGAGGGACTCGAGGATCAGCGCGCCCGGCATGATCGGATGACCGGGAAAATGGTCGGCCATGCAATCGTCCGACAGCGACACGCACTTCACACCGCGGGCGAGCTCGGGTGGCTGCAGCGTGGTGATGCGGTCGAGCAGGATGTAACGCACGCGGCGCGCACGATAGCACCGGGTTCCGGAGTGGCAGCAGGTCTGTCACGCGGATCTAGCGCGGTCGGAACCGGCATTTTCCGACGACAAGATCGTTCGGGCAGAACGCGGCAGGCGCCTTGCGCGACTTGCCTCCGGCACGGTACGCCCGACGCGATGGAATGCACCACGTGTGACTCCCCGGTGAAGCGTGCGGACCGGCCGCACCTGTTCTTCGCTCACCAGTTCGACAGCTGTCCGAAGTGCGAGACGAAGATCGAGGCGCGTGTCGTGTTCCGCGACGGCAAGGTCGTCCACCTGCTGCATTGCACGGCATGCGGTCCGCAGGAGCGCGCGCTCGACATCGACAGCAAGTCGTACATCCAGGCGTTCCTCGAGCGCGGCAAGGTGCCCGACGGGTTGGTCGGCGATCATCTGTTCAAGACCACGACGTCGACGTGCCCCGGCTGCCTGGCGCTCGTCGAGGCACAGGTCGTGATCCGCACGGTCAAGGTCAACGGCGCCGACGAGAAGCGCGTGTTCTTCCTCAAGGACTGCACGCGGTGCGGCCCGTCCGAAGCGCTGGTCTCCGAGGACGCCAGCTACTACGTGCGCGCCTACGCGTTCGCGCGTGAAGGCACCGAGCCGCTCAAGTTCCGCAGCAACGTCGAGCACGGCTGCCCCACCGACTGCGGGACCTGTGACGATCACGAGCAGCACACCTGCCTGCCGATCGTCGAGGTCACCGATCACTGCAACCTCGAGTGCCCGATCTGCATCGTCGACAACCAGTACTCGACGCACATGGACACCGCGACGTTCTCGAAGATCGTCGACGGCCTGATCGAGGCCGAGGGCGCCTGCGAATCGATCGCGATCTCCGGCGGCGAACCGACGAGTCACCCGGAGATCCTCGAGCTCGTGCGCATCGCGTCGCGCCCCGAGATCGGGCGTGTCGTCGTCATCACCAATGGCATTCGCCTTGGCAAGGACCGCGCGTTCGCGCAGAAGCTCAAGGATGCCGGCGCGTACATCGGCCTCCAGCTCGATGGCTTCTCCGCCGACGTCCACACCAAGATCCGCGGCCGCGACCTGTGCGAGGAGAAGGCCGCCGCGCTCGCCGCCATTCGCGAGCTCGATCTGCCGACGCAGATGATCTTCGTCGCGACCAAGGGCATCAACGATCACCAGATCGGTCAGGCCGTCGACCTGTTCCTGTCGATGCCGCAGATGCTCTCTCTCAACTTCCAGCCGGTCGCCTACACGGGCCACGGCGGCGGCAAGTTCGATCACGACCCCAACGATCGCCTCACCATCCCGGGCATCGTTCGCCGCGTCGAGGAGCAGACCAACGGTCGCCTCAAGTACACCGACTTCTTTCCGCTCCCCTGCAGCCACCCGCAGTGCGTGTCGCTCACCTATCTGCTCACGCTCGCGGATGGCACCGCCGTGCCGTTCGCGCGTTTCACCGACTTCGAGAAGTACGGCACGCTGCTCCGCAGCTCCGCCACGCTCCCCGCGATCCCCGAGGTCGAGGACGCGCTCGTCGATCTGATCCACGACGTGTTCGCGCGCGCCGACGAGATCGAGCATGGCCCCGAGATCCTCAAGGCGCTGCGACGCTCGCTCGACGAGATGTTCCCCAAGAAGCCGCTCCCCGCGAAGGAGACCTTCCGCGTCAGCGAGCGCCAGTCCAAGTCGATCTTCCTCCACCACTACATGGACCGCCACGACTTCGATCTCGAGCGGCTCCGCAAGTGCTGCCACCACTACCCGCAGATCGATGGCCGCATCATGCCGGCCTGCGGCTTCAACATGTTCCATCGCGGTGCCGCGAAGGGTCCCGACACGCCGCGCGCGAAGTTCGGTCGTGCGCCGTTCTCGTTGCCGGTGATCCAGTGAACGAACCGCGGATCCGGGCGGTGCTCGATGCTGTGTGAAGGTCGCGTCGCGATCGTCACCGGTGGCTCGCGCGGTCTGGGCCGCTCGATCTGCAAGGTGCTCGCGCGTGAAGGTGCGCGCGTCGCGTTCACCTACGCCTCCAACGACGCCGACGCGGAGGCCACCGTGTCGACGCTGCGCGCCACCGGTGCCCGGATCTCCGCGCACAAGGTCTCGGTCCTCGATCGCCCTGGCCTGCAGCAACTCGTCAAGCAGCTCGACCAGGAGCACGGCAAGGTCGACGTCCTCGTCAACAACGCCGGCTTCGGTCAGGTCGTTCCGCTCGCGCTGATGGAAGAAGCCGACTGGGACAACATGCTCGACACCCACGTCAAGGGCGCCTTCAACACCACGCAGGCCGTGCTCCGCACGATGGTGCGCGAGAAGTTCGGGCGCGTCATCAACGTGTCGTCGCTCGCCGGCATCAAGATGATGCAGGCCCCGGTGCACTACGCCACCGCGAAGGCCGCCTTGCGCGGCTTCACCGAGTCACTCGCGAAGGAGGTCGGTCGCTACGGGATCACGGTCAACGCGATCGCGCCGGGCATCCTCGACGAGGGCGTCTCCGCGCACCTGCCGCCGGCCCGCCTCGAGGAGTACCTGCGGCACTGCTCGATGCGCCGCATGGGTACGCTCGATGAAGCCTCCGAGGTGGTCGCGTTCCTCGCCTCCAACCGCTCAAGCTACATGAACGGCTCGACCATCGTCATCGACGGTGCCGTATGAGCGAGCCGCGCGTCCGCTGGCCGGACTCGCCGCGAGAGATCCCGACCAACCTCTCTCGTGAGCTTTCGACCGGCCTGTCTCGTGTGGGCCTGGTTCCAACAAACGTTCGAACGAAGTTGGTTAGAGAGCTCCCGACCAACCTCTCTCGTCAGCTCTCGACCGGCCTGTCTCGGCACGGCGTCGTTCCAACGAACGTTCGAACGAAGTTGGTTAGAGAGCTCCCGACCAACCTCTCTCG
>JAEYYY010000195.1 GCA_023430775.1 Pseudomonadota bacterium | reverse complement strand
GGCGATGAACACGCTCGGCTGCGGGTCGGCGCCCTTGCCTGCCCAGACCGCTGCGACCCCGTTCGTGCGGACGAACAGCTGGTGCGAGGGATCGGTGGTCAGGTTCGTGGCGAACGACGGATTGTCGTACGCGAAGTCAGGGGTGAAGGAGTTGATGACGCCGGGCACCGGCCAGATCAGCGTGAACCACGCCAGGCCCGCGGTGCCGCCGACGAGGTGAACGACGCGCTGGGCCTTGCAGTCGACGACGGGGTCCACGGGACCATCGCCGGTCGGTGGCATCGAGGTATCGGGCGGCCCCTGGAGGTCATCGATGCCGAGCAGGTTGCTGCAACCGGCGAGGCAGAGGATCAGCGCCCGACGCACGACCCGAGTGTATCCCGATTCCGAGCCGCGACGGGTAGGAAGTCGGGCGAGGTGGGTCTCGAGCCGGGCATACGCACTGCACCGGGTTCGCCGCGCATGGACGAGCTCACCACCATCGGCGACTACCAGGTCCGCGCCGTCGATCGCGCCGGAGCCGTTGTGCGCTACACGGCGACACACGTCGTGTTGCCCCGGCGAGCCGTCATCGAGCTCGTCGACGCCGATGCACCGCGCGCGGAGGCGATGAAGCTGATGCGGCGCGCGTGCATTCTCGAAGCGTTGCACCACCCGGCGGTGCCGCGCGTCTTCGAATGCGGCCGCCTCCATGGCCGGCCGTGGATCGCGACCTCGGCGAGCGACGGCCCGACGCTCGAGGACGAGCTCCGGGATCGGCACCTCGAGGTGCGCGAGGCCCTCACCTTGCTCGAGGAGCTTGCGGCGTTTTTGTCGCACGCCCACGCGCGCGGTGTGCTCCACGGGAACATCACGCCGGCGGCGATCACTCGCGCGCCCGTGCTCGGGCTCCAGAGGTGGGAGAACGCCCGCCTGCACGACACCGAGCTTATGAGCGAGGCGATCGACGGCCGCCAGGACGTGTTCGATCTCGGCAAGACGATCGCGTCGGCGCTACCGACCTCGATCCCGGCGGCCTTGAAGCAGCTGCTGTCGCAGATGCTGTCGTCCGATCCGACGCTTCGTCCGACGGCGGCCGAGGTGGTGACCAGAGCGCGCGAGCTCCGGCACCCGATCGAGTCGATCGAGGAGCTCGACCGCATGCTCGCCGCGCTCGACGACGACGACGATGCGGAGATCCAGATCGAGTATCCGCCGGACGACGAGGGTGAGGACTTCATCCTGCTCGAGCACAGGAAGAACGTGATCGTCGACCTCGACGCCTTCGGCTGATGGATCGGTTTGCGGTGACTTCGGAGTGCGGTAGAGCGCAGCACCGGTGCGCGTGGGGCGCGCTGCCACGATCTCCCGTTCAGGTTTCTTGACCCCTTGCGTCGATCGCAATGGTTGAAAAGCTTGAGGCATATGAACGACTCGCTTTCCAAGCCCACTCCCCTCACCCGCATTCTCGACAGCATCGATCGCGGTCACGCACGCGCCGCGGATCGGCTCCACACGCTCCGCAACCGCGTTCGCGAGCGCCTCGACGGCGGACTCGATCGCCTCGAGGCCGCGATCGGTTCGCTGCGCGGCCGGCTCGACCGCGTCGACAAGAGCGCGGCCGACGGCATCATCCGCGCCCAGGGGCTGGCCGGCAGCGCGCTCGAACGCATCCGGCACGCCCGCACGACGCCCGATCAAGTGACGTCGTAGTCAGCCGATCCCGGCGTTATCGAGGTACGCGCTGACGCTGCCGATCGCGATCCGCTCCTGGTGACCGGTATCGCGATCGCGCACCGTGACGGTCTGGTCGGTCACCGTCTGGCCGTCGATCGTGAAGCAGTACGGGCATCCCGCTTCGTCCATCCGGGCGTAGCGCTTGCCGATCGTCTGCTTCTCGTCGAATTCGATCGCACCGACGCGCCAGAACTTGGCCACCAGCTCGCGGTGCAGCGCCTCGGCGGGCTCGCGCATCTCCGGCTTGTTGACGAGCGGGAACACGCCCGCCTTGATCGGCGCCAGCCGCGGATGGAGCTTCATGATCTCGGGGCTCGGGCGCGATTCGTCCTTGGTGTACGCCTCGCAGAGCAGCGCGAGCACGCCGCGATCGAGGCCGGCCGCCGGTTCGATGCAGTGCGGGAGGTACTTCTCGCCCTTGCGCCCGCCGTTGGAGAGTAGCTCGCCACGATCGGGATCGAAGAACTCGAGCTTGGTGCCGGACACCTTCTGGTGTTGCGTCAGATCGTAGTTGCCGCGATGCGCGATGCCCTCGAGCTCGCCGAAGCCGGGCGCGGTGAACGGGAACCGATACTCGACGTCGCTCGTGCCCTGCGAGTAGTGCGAGAGCTCGTCCTTGTCGTGCTCGCGAAGGATCAGGTTCTCGCCGGCGAGCCCGAGCGACTTCCACCACTCCATGCGGAAGTCCCGCCAGAACTGGTACCAGGCCAGCGAATCGTCGGGGTGGCAGAAGAACTCGAGCTCGGCCTGCTCGAACTCGCGGCTGCGGAACGTGAAGTTGCGCGGCGTCACCTCGTTGCGAAAGCTGGTGCCGGTGTTGCCGATGCCGAACGGCATGCGGACGCGCGTGGTGTCGACGACGTTCTTGAACTGGATGAACACGCCCTGCGCCGTCTCGGGGCGGAGGAACGCGGCGTCGTCGGCGCTCGCCGTGGCACCGATGAACGTCTTGAACATCAGGTTGAACTGCCGCGGCTCGGTCAACGAGCCCGGCTTCTCGGCATCGGGGGCGATCACGCGCGCCCATGGCTGCGGCAGCGTCGACAGCGCCACGCTCTTGATCGCGCCGAACGTCTTCTCGGCCTTCTTCTTCTGCTTCGCCTCGCTCGGCTGATCGCCGACGTACGCGAACACCGGCTTGTCGCCGGGGTCGCCTTCCGCCGGGACGTAGACCATCACGTGGTCGTAGCGATAGCGCCCCTTGGTCTCCTTGCAGTCGACCATCGGATCGTTGAAGCCGGCGACGTGGCCGCTCGCTTCCCACGCCTTGGGGTGCTGGATGATGCGCGTCTCGACGGGCACGCACCGCACGGTCTGCCCGTTCGGTCCCGGTCGGCCCCAGCACGGGCGGAGGATCATGTCCTGCCACCACGCGTCGCGCAGGTTCTTCTTCATCTGCGCGCCGAGTGGACCGTAGTCCCAGAAGCCGTTGATGCCGCCGTAGATCTCGGAGGCCTGGTAGATGAAGCCGCGGCGCTTGCAGAGCGCCATGATCGCGTCCATCGATTTCGTCACAGGCGTCGAACCTAGCCCGAACCGGCGTGACGCGCGACGCGTGCTCAGCGCTTCTTCGCCGGCTTCTTCTTCGCCGCCGGCTTGTTCTTCGCAGCCGGCTTCTTCTTCGCCACCGGCTTCTTCTTCGCCTGATTCTTGTTGCGGATCTTGCGGACCGATCCGCCGTGGACGCTGTCGTGCGCGGCGATCAGCTTGTCGACGGGCACCCGCGCGATCGCCTCGCCGATGACGTCGAGCGGCAGATCGTCGAGCTTCTTGAACCGCACGCACGACTTGCCCATGTCGAGCTTCTTGCCCGCCTTCGCGAACGCGCTCCGCAGCCAGGTCTCGCTGTCGCGATCGGCATAGACGCTCATCAGGTAGAGGGCGTTGTAGTTCTTCTGCGCCGCGAGACCCGCGATCCCGATCGGCTGGCCGTTGTAGGTGTCGGGATAGCGCTCGAGCGGGACGTACCAGCACAACATGCCGAAGAAGATGCCCTCGGCGTACCCGGCGGGCAGGTTCGCGTTGACGATGTCGCGCACCGCAGAGATCACGGCGCGCTTGTCGGCGGGAAGACCGGCGAGATAGGCGGCGGGAGTCGTGGCTTTGCTGGAGACCATCGCGGCGACCCTACAACAGAAGGGTGGGACAGCGACGACGGCACCGCGCCTCACCGGTCACGTGTTGCCAGTGGGTCGATCGGCGCGTTCGTGCGTTGATGCGGCATGCGCGAGGATCTGGAGCAGGAGATCACCCGGCTGGAGCAGCGGCTCGGCGGCGCCGCGGCCAGCGAGCTCGCGACGGTGCGCTCGAGCCTCGGGAGCGGGGATGGCAAGCTTCGGCTCGCCAACGTCCGCATCGGCTTTCCGTGCAAGGAGCGCTGGGAAGACATGGTCGGCGACGATCGCGTGCGCGCGTGCGCGGGTTGCGAGCGGCCGGTCTTCAACCTGTCGGAGATGACGCGGGCCGAGGCCGAGGCCGTGCTGGCGACGCGTGGGCTGACGCCGTGCATCCGCATGTACCTGCGGCCCGACGGCACCGTGATGACGGCCGATTGCCCGAAAAGCGAACGGCCGCCGTCACGCAAGCTCGCCGTGGTCGCGAGCTCGCTCGCCGTCGCCGGTTCCGCGACCCCCGTGATGGCGGATGACGCTCCGGTCGACGAGGATCCCTGCGAGACCTCGAGCAAGACACCGACCGACGCAGCAGCGGATCCGGCGGCGTTCGATCCGACGTTCGTCCAACCGCTGACCGTGCAGCCGATCACCGTCGTGATGGGCGGCATCAGCGCGGAGCCGTACGAATACGAGCCCGCGCCCCGGCCCCTCGTCGAATGGTCGGTGTGGGGCCGGCTCGGCAGCGGGATGACGTCACCGCGAAGCGATCTGGTCGCTCGCCGCGCGACGTCGGAGTCGCCGATGGTCGAGTCGGACTCGATGGCGGAGCTCGCGGCGCTCGCCGACATCACGTTCGGCGTCGCGCGGCGCGGTACCGTCCGGCTCGGAGCGTTCGCCGAGGTGCGCACGTCCTCCGATCCGGTCGCCGGCGGCGAGCTCGTCGTCTACGGCTTGCCGCCCGATTCGCTCGAGCACCGCATCTACGGCGGCGGCAGCCTGGTGCTGCGCGCGGGCGGCAGTGCCAGCGTGATGACCGGCGCGATCGGCTTCGGCTATGTCGGTGCCCGACCGCGCTCGCGCCCGTGGGTGTCGTGGGCGCGGCACGCCGTCGGTGGCCGCGTCGTGGTGTCGATGAACCGTTCGCTCGACGATCCGCGCGACTGGTCCGCGCTCGTCGGCCTCGAGGTCGAGCCGCTCGGGCTGGTGCACGGTCTCGTCGACGTCATCCGCGGCCGCTGACGATCACCGCGGTGATCAGTCGTTGGCCTTCTGGCGGGCCTCGCCCTTCAGCTCCTCCGCCTTGCCCTCGGCCTGCATCTCCTCGTTGTCGATCACCGCACCGACGCGGTTCTTCACCGCGCCGACGATCTCCTCGACCTTGCCCTTCGTCCGTTCGGCGGACTTCGCAGCTTCCTGCTTCGCCTCGCCCTTCTTCTCCTTCACCACGCCCTCGGCTTGCATCTGCTCGTTGCCGATGACCTTGCCGATGCCCTGCTTGATCTTGCCGCCGATCTCCTCGGCGACACCTTCGCCACGTTTGCTCTGATTGCTCATGTGGTGAGGAGGAGCAAATCGCGGGCCGGCCATCGCAGCTCCTTCCCTAGGAACGATCCACATGGGCGCGGCTGGCGACGAGCTGATCAGCGGATCGCCTCGACCTCGACGCCGAGCCGCTCGGCGTACATCGCGAGCGTGCGCGCCCAGGCCGGACGCGCGAAACAGCGCTGGTAGTACGCCGTGATCGCCGGATACGGCGCCATCAGCTCGGTCTTGCGGATGGTGCGCAGCACGCCGGCCATCATGATGTCGGCGGCCGTGAATTCGTCGGTGGCGATGAAGGTGCGGCCGACCAGCTGGCGCTCGACGTCGGCGAGCCAGCGATGGGCGAGCTGGGTGACACCGTCGTGCAGCTTCGGCGCCTTGTTCTCGGGATCGAAGATGCCGAGCAGATCGAGATCCTGAAGCGTCGGCGCGACGGTGCTCGCGGCGGCGAAGCACCACTGCACGACGCGCGTGCGGCCCTGGAAGTCGTGCGGGATCAGCTTGCCGGCCTTCTCGGCGAGGTAGAGCACGATCGCCGCGGACTCCGAGATCGCGAAGCCGTCGTCCTCGATCACCGGCACCTGATGGAACGGACTGATGCGGCCGTAGGCCTCACTCTCGAGATCGCCCTTCGAGTGCTCGAGCCCGTGCACGCGATACGGCAGCCCGGTCTCCTCGAGCGCCCACTGCGCGCGCAGGTCCTTGGTCTCGCCGATGCCCTCGACGAAGATCTGCTTGAATCCGTACAGCGTGATCACAGGCGAAGCTCCCAGCCGATGTTGACGGTCGCGAACAGGTTCACCGGCAGCGGATCGTAGGTCTGGCCGGCGACCACCGCGTCGCGATTGCGGTGCAGCGTGACGCCGGCGGCGACCCACGGCATGACGTAGAAGCCGTGCGACGTGGGGTGCCACTTGTAGCCGGCGATCGCCTCGGGTCCGAATTCCCAGATCTTCGCGGCAGCGGTCTCGCCGTCGCGCGTGAAGGTCAGCCGCAGCAGGCGCAGCGAGCCGCCGAACGCGAAGCCGCTGCGATCGTCGAGGAAGTACAGGATGTAGAGGGCGTTCGAGTGGCGAAGCTGTTGATGGAAGCCCTCGTTGCCGCCGAGCTCGGTGATGACATCGGGCACGTCGAGGCGAAAGTTGCCGAGCGCCGCGCGCAGATGGTGGTAGCGAAGGCCCGGCTGCACGCCGTAGCCGCCGAGGATGAACGGCTGCGGATCGATCTCGAGATGGACTCGAAGGTCTGCGTCGTCCGCGCGTGCCGTCGTCGAGCTCAGCAACACGGCGGCGAGGACGAGCATGCGCACGGCCCTACTCTACGCTCAGTCGGGTTCGTTGATCCCGGTGCCCGGGTCGTAGACGAACAACACCTTGTAGATGTCGCTCAGCACGGCGTCGTTGTTGTTCTCGGGCATCTCGGCCTTGAAGTAAGCCGCGAGCAGCTCGAGCTTCTCGGACACGTCGATGCCCTTGCGCTTCGCCTTGAACTGGTCGCGGCGCTTGTCCTCTTCGCGATCGGCTTGCTGCACGCAGCCGGAGCGCCCGGGATAGCCGTGGAACACGCGCAGCGTGCCGTTGGTCTCGATGCGCACGACCATGCCGCCCGAGATCCACGACGTCCAGCCCTTCTTCGGATTGCGCTTCCACGCCTGGTCCGCGTAGACGCCGTTGAACGCTCCGCCCTCGAGGATCATCGGCTTCTTGCAGACGTCGCACAGCAGCGGCCCGCCGTTCTTGCCCATCGTCGCCAGCGGCTCGACCGGCGTCTGGCCGGAGCCCGATGTCGCGCTCGCGACCGAGGACGCGTACTCGCGCAGGCGTTCGAGACCCGCCGACCGCGCGAGGTAGTCCTGATACATGGCTTTCGCTTCAGCGTGCTTGTCCGTCATCGCTTCCTCGAGAGGAGAAAAGCTAGCACGAGCGGAGCGAGGTCAGCCGAAGGTCTTGTGATCCAGCGCTTCCGGAAAGATGGGCAGCGGCATCGTGCGCTCTTCGGTCGCGCACCGGTACTTCGCGAGCTCGCCGGCCAGCGCGTTGTCGGTCAGCGATCGCAACACGCGACCGACCTGGAGCGAGCTGCGCAACGACGGCGGCACCTGACCGAGCGCGATGATCTCGCCGCACCAGCCGCGCTCGCGAATCTCGTGGAGATGGAACAGCTCGCCCGCCGACAGCGCGTCGAGATCGATGACGAGGAACTGCGGGCGAGACCGCGAATCCTCGACCAGCGCACGCACGACATCGCCGACGTCGTGAGCGACCTGGATGGTGGTGTCGACCATCAGCTCGCGATCGATCCACGCCTTGCGCTCCGCGACCGGCGCGTAGACGAGCACGTGGATCACACGCGAGATCACCTGCGTGATTGCCTCGGGTGGTCTGGGGCGGCCGCGGGTCACGACACGCGGATGATTCGGTGTCATGCCAGCTGGATCGGCCGGCGCCACGAAACGTGTAGGTGGGTACCGTGCCCGCAAGCGCCGGGTAGCTGGCCGTGTAGGATCGCGAACATGCGCCCGTGGATCGTGCTGATGTTCGCGTGCACGCGCACCGCGCCACCGCCGGAGCGCCCGCCGATCGCCGAGCCGGTTGTCGTCGATGCCGCGACTCCCGATGTCGCGTTCGAAGAACCTCTCACGACCGACGCCTGCGAGCCGTACGATCCGACGAACCCGGCGTGCCGCACCGATTGTCGCCACGCCGACTGCAAGTGCCCGAGCCCGCCCGACGTCGACAACCCGAGCTGCTGGGCGGTGATGGCGTGCCCGAACCCACCCGACCGGCGGGTCCGCGCGTGCTTCACGCAGTTTCCGAGCTGCCAGGATCCCGGCAACCCGCACTGTCCGCAGACCTCGACGGTCGCGCGCATCATCAAGGTCGAGAGCTCCGACCGCGGCCGCTTCATCACGATCGCGGCCGGCGAGCACGACGGCGTGTCGAAGCGCTGGCGAGCCACGCTGCTGCGCGGCGACTCCGACGAGCCACTCCGCGGCGGCGAGGTGACGCTCGTCCGCGTGGCACCGCGGCTGACGATCGGCACGGTCAGCGTGAGCGAGGACGTGGTGCGCGCGAACACGCGGGTGCGGCTGTCGGCCCCCTGACCAGTTCGATCTGTACCGGTACGCGTCGCGACGATGCGGCACACTGGCGCCATGCGACGCACGGAGTGGCGACCGTTACTGGAGCGAAC
>JAEYYY010000168.1 GCA_023430775.1 Pseudomonadota bacterium | reverse complement strand
CACCTTCAGTTGCTGAGGCTGGAGGCGCTGGCGCCCGGGCTGGAGGCGACCGCCTCGGGCGCCTTCTCGCCCGGCTGCTCACCCCGCACCCTCTCTCCCCGGACACGCTCCTGTTGCCGCTCCATCGCCGCCTGCACGAAGCGGACGAACAGCGGGTGCGGCGTCATCGGCCGGCTCTTGAACTCGGGGTGGAACTGGCAGGCGACGAAGTACGGGTGCTGCGGGAGCTCGATCATCTCGACGAGCCGGCCATCGGGCGACAGCCCCGACAGCACCATGCCGTTGCGCTCGAGGGCGTCGCGATAGTTGTTGTTGATCTCCCAGCGATGGCGATGGCGCTCGCTGATCTCGGTGGTGCCGTACGCGTCGTGGGCACGCGTGCCCGGCTTCAGCGTGCAGGCGTACGCACCGAGGCGCATCGTCGCGCCCTTGTCGGTGACGCCGCGCTGATCGGGCATCAGGTCGACCACCGGATGCGGCGTGGCCGGATCGATCTCGGTGGAGTTCGCTCGCTCGAGCCCGCAGACGTGGCGCGCGAACTCGATGCAGGCCATCTGCATGCCGAAGCAGATGCCGAAGTACGGCACCTTGCTCTCGCGCGCGTAGCGGACCGCCGCGATCTTGCCCTCGGTGCCGCGCGCACCGAAGCCGGGCGCGACGACGATGCCGTCGTAGACCCGCAGCGTGGCGGCCAGCTGCTCCGGCGACTGCTTCTCGAGATCCTCGCTGTCGATGTGCTTGATCTCGACGCGGCAATCGTTGGCGATGCCGCCGTGCAGCAGCGCCTCGTTGAGGCTCTTGTAGGCCTCGACGAGCGACACGTACTTGCCGATGAAGCCGACCGTGACCTTGCGCTTGGGCTCGGTGACGCGCTTGACGACCTCTTCCCAGGCGGAGAGCCGCGACGCACGCGACCAGATGTTGAGCAGCGAGGCCAGCTTCTGATCGAGCCCTTGCTCGCACAGCATCACCGGCAGCCGGTACACGGTGTCGACGTCGACCGACTGGAACACCGCATCGGAGGCGACGCTGCAGAACATCGCCATCTTCTTGATCGCGTCGTCGGACAGCTTCTGCTCGCAGCGGACGACCAGCACGTCGCACTGGATGCCGATCTCGCGCAGCTTCTGCACCGAGTGCTGGGTGGGCTTGGTCTTGAACTCGCCGGCCGCGCGGATGTGCGGCACCAGCGTCAGGTGCACGCTGACCGAGTTCTGCGTGCCGAGCTCGACGCGCAGCTGGCGGACGGCCTCGAGGAACGGCAGCGATTCGATATCGCCGACCGTGCCGCCGACCTCGACGACGAGGACGTCGAGCCCTTCGGCCGCCTTGACGATCCGCGCCTTGATCTCGTCGGTGATGTGCGGAATCACCTGGACGGTCGAGCCGAGGTACTCGCCGCGACGCTCCTTGCCGATCACGCTCGAGTACACCTGCCCGGTCGTGATGTTGTTGAGCCGCGACATCTTGGTGGAGACGAAGCGCTCGTAGTGACCGAGATCGAGATCGGTCTCGGCGCCGTCGTCGGTGACGAACACCTCGCCGTGCTGCGTGGGGTTCATCGTGCCGGGGTCGAGGTTGATGTACGGATCGAGCTTCATGTTCGCGACCTTGAGGCCGCGGTTCTCCATCAAGGCGCCGATCGACGCCGAGACCATGCCCTTGCCGAGGGACGACACCACACCACCGGTGACGAACACGAACTTGGTCTGCTGCGCCATATGTCTTCCTGGGCGCAGAGAGCGTCGCGCCCGGAGCTTTCTACCGACTGGATCGCGATCACGCAATCGGGAGCCGCTGGCATCGCGAGCTGCCGATCACCGCCGACGATTGGTCATTGATCGGGGCGCGACTTTGCGTATTCTCGCTGATCCCAGCTGCGAAATCGTCGCGCCGGGAGGGTGGCTCACTTCACGCCGACGCCGGCGATCGCAAGGGTGAGAATGGTCTGCAGCCCCTCGCGACCGTCGAGCCACACGCCGTGCGCGCGACAGCGATCGAGCGGCACCGCGAACAGCTGGTGCCTGGTCATCCTGGTGGTGCAGCGCGGACACGAGAACGCTTCCGAGCTCTCGATCGCCGGGCCGACATCGTGGACGAACTGCGTGAGCTCGCCGTTCGAGCGGGCGTCGGGTGCGAGCAGCGCCCTCGCCTGCTCGCCGCTGATCTGATCGAGAAACTCGCGCTCGGGGATCAGCGTGCCGTGACACTGGCCGCACGACAGTCGCGTGGTCCCGCTCGGGTCGAGGCCGCACTGGCAGCGCGGGCAGCTGAAGAACGTGTCGCGAAGCATGATGGTCCGGACGCAGCATCTCACGTGTTAGCGCACGCCGGTTCGCGCGTTGTGAAGGCGATGCGTGTGCTGCTGCTGCTTCTCGCAGCGAGCGGCTGCACGAGCATGACGGCCCGGTCGGGCATCGTCGTGATCGGCGGTCGCCCTGCGTTTCAAGCGTCGATCGAGATCGGGCCATCGGCGTTCGGCAAGCGCCACGGCGTCACCGCCGCTGGAGACCTGGGTGTCGAGGCCGACGCCGATGGCGCCCGCATGGTGACCGGGTACAGCGTCGACCTGTTCCAGAATGACGAGGAGGTCGGCCCGGTGGCGCGGATCGGCGCGCGGTTCCGCGGCGCGTTGACCGATGATCGGCGTCATCAGAACGCGGCGGTGCTGGTTCGCAGCGCCGGCTTCGTCGGCTTCGCCCGCGATCCCGCGCGCAACACCGCCGGGCTCGGCGTCGAGATCGCCGGCGGCGCGACGTTGTCCCCGACCACGCAGCCGATCTTCGAGGCCAACCTCGTGATCGGGGGGAAGTTCACCAGGGCCAGCGAGTAACGGTGCGGTGGCTTGTCGACTTTCTGATGGGGAGACTTTGCCTGGGGACGATGGTTCCCGCTCGCGCTGCACGAGCCGCGCAACCCTCGACAGTTGCACGCCGGATTTGCACCTCGCGCGCTGTCACATTCGTTGCACTCGACGACGAGCATGCGAAAGACGGCGTTTCTGCTGGTCATCCTCATCACCGGTCTCGTGCTCCTGGTCGAGAAGACCCGCGATGACGGTACCGAGGACCAGGCGGCGCAGCTGTTCGAAGCAGAGTGACGAATCGCCAACAGACCTGACGCGGTAGATTCGCGTATCTGGTTGATTCCACGGCGCTCCGAGCAGTGGTCCGACCATTGCTCGGTCTGCGGGCATGTTCATCGAACGCCCTCTCGCGAGCCTCCCCGCTGACCGCGCCGCGATGTTTCTGCGCCAGCTCGGCGCTCACCACGACGCCGGCGACACGACGCTGTTCACGCTCGGCTTCCAGAAGGTCGCCGCGAACTGGCAGGACGCCGGTGGGCCGGCGGCATTCGAGCCGATCGGTCTGTTCGGTTATCGCACGCTCGGTGACCGCACCGGTCTGGCGTTCGAGACCTCGATCCTCGATACGCCGCGCGCGATCGATCTCGAGAAGACGATGTTCCTCGCGATCGCGCACAAGGCGCGCGTCGCCGGTCACGAACGGTTGTTCGTGATCACGCCTGATCGCCGCGTCCGCCGGACGTTCGCGGCGTTCGGCATGGTGTTCCCCGCCGCGCTCCAGCTCGAGTCGTACCTCGTCGGCTACTTCGATCTCACCGCCCTGGCCCAGCAGGCCGCGTGATGAAGACCTGGCTTCGCCATCGCCTGCATCGCGCGCGGGTCGCGTTCGCGATCACGGGCACGGTCGCCGTCGCGCTGTCGACCGCCGTGTTCGCGTGCGCGCTGGTCGCCGGCGCGTCGCCGCATGGCGCGACCATGCTGCGCCTCGCGGTGTCACTGCCGATCCTCTACGTCGGTTACTCGCGGTACATGCTGCGCGACACGCTGCTCGCCGAGCGCGAGACGCTCGGTCGCGGTCAGGCGGAGATCCAGATGCTCGCGCGCGTCGGTTTCGCGATCGCCGCCGCCGGTGGTGCCAAGCTCGCGATCGAGCCGCTGCTCGTGACGGTGCTGGTCGGCAGCGGCCACGGCGATGCGGCCGCCCTCGCTCCGCTGCTCGGCGATTTCGGCTACGGCCCGCTCGTCACCTACCTGATGCTGCGATCGTCGGTGCCTCGCCGCGTGCTAGCCCGCGCGTAGATCGCGCGCGAGCAGCTTGTGAAATAGGTTCTCGCCGGCCTCGCGCCGCACGCTGAGCCGGCCGGCGCCGTACGCGCGCGATGACAGGCCGCGCTGCACGCTCTCGCAGATCGCGTGGTCCTCGTCCTGGATCTGCTCGCTGACGGCCATGCTCTGGCGGTTGCGCTCGGCGGTCTGGTCGGAGACGTCGGCGAAGTAGAACTCGAAGACGACCTTCGTCCGATCGACGCCGAGCGGGATCACGAGGTTGGTGTCGAGGTAGCCCTCGTACCAGTTCAACATCAGGTTCGGGTACAGCCAGTAGTAGCGCGCCCTGCCCTTGCGCACGTTCGCGGTCATCGATTGCACCGACGCATCGATCGGCGAGCTCTGCAGGCAGAAGCGCTCGAAGTTCTCGATCGTGTAGTCGGTGTACTCGAGGATCGAATCGAGCCCCGCGTGCAGGTGCGGCACGTGATATCCGCCGTCGAGGTAGTTATCGACGAACACCTTCCAGTTGCACGCGAGCTCGTACTCGCGGCGCTCGCAGAACGACAGCTCGGTCAGGCCGAGCGGCGCGACCTGCTCGACGAGCGGACCGAGATAGTCGGTCAGCGGCATCGGATCGCGATCGAGGTGAACGAGCACGAAGTGCTCCCACGTCGCGACGCCGCCGACCGGCACCAGGCCCATCGTCGACTTGTCGAGATCGCAGACGCCGTCCATCTCCGGCAGCCCGCGCAGCTTGCCGGCGAGATCGTAGGTCCAGCCGTGATACGGGCAGCGCAGCCGATCGACCTTGCCGCACGGCGCGGTCATCACGGCGGCCGCGTGATGGCGGCAGACGTTGAAGAACGCGCGCAGCTCGCCATCGCTGCCGCGGACGACGACGATCGGCTCGTTCGCCACCGTCGCGGTGACGAACTGTCCCGGCTCGCGGAGCTGATCGACGCGCGCGACCAGCTGCCAGCTGCGGCTCCACACGGTGCGCGCTTCGAGCGCCTCGATGCGGCGATCGGTGTACCACTCGCCGGGGATGGTCCACGCGCGATCGAGTGGCAGCGTGGGGTCGAACTTCGCGAGGATCTGATCGAGCGGCGTCAGCACGCCGCGGTTCTAGTGCGAGTCGTTGCTCGTCGACAAGAGACCGCGGCGTGCGGCTCCAGAACCGTGTAATGGGAAGACGTTGCCTGGCCCGGATCGCGGATCACGGCGGCATCGGACACGGCCGCGGCGCCGGGCAATTCTTCGCTGCCTCGCGCACGAGGTTCACGAGATGGGCGTCGTGCGGCACGGTGTGATCGCCGCCATAGTCCATGCCGTCGGGCAACGGGCCATAGACGATCTGCGTCGTCTCCCCGCAACCGGGGCACCCGCTGCCAACCGGACCACAGGTGTGCGGCTGACATCCGCAGATCGCGAGCGTGGTCTCGGAGGTGACCTTCGCCTGCGCGACGAGACGGACCGCCTTGCCATTGACGATGCCGAACTGCCACGCCGGCTCGGGCTGCCCCCCAGCGAGCGACCAGCGCGTGGTCCCGACGACGAAGCGCCCGGTCACGCCGCCGATCGTCGTGGTCGCCACCGGGCCCTGCAACACGCGTCCGGGATCCTGGTTGATGCCCTGACCGACCTTTCGTTCGTGCGTCTTCAGGACCAGCGGCTTGATCGCCTGCAGCGCCTTGGTGCGCGCCTCGGACGTCTTCTTCGCGGCGGACGCCTGGACGTTCGCGATCGTCGGGCTCTTCGGATCGAGGCAACCGGAGGCGGGGATCCGCGGGCGCGAGCTCTTCGTCGACGGTGTGGTGGAGTCGGCGGTCGAAGTCGAGCATCCCGCGAGCACGACCAGCATCAGTTTCGCAGTGGTCATTCGATCCCCTTGCAGACGGCCGGCCCTACCAACGCACGACCATCGCCGACAGCCTATCGTGGCGCGGATCACCGCAGCTGGCGGCGCCAGCCCGAAATCTCGACGGTCGAGTGGCCGTTGGTGGCGTGCGCCGTCTGGGCGACGGCCCTGGCCGGCGACGCCATGCTCGCCTCGAGCGCGGCGGCGATCATCGCGGCCTCGAGCTCGGCGTCGTCGGCACGCGGCGCGAGCTCGGCGGCGTTGCGGCCGATGAACCCGGTGTCGTACTCGCCCGCGACGAACTGCGCCTGACGGAAGCAGCGGCGATGGAACGCGAGGTTGGTCTCGATGCCGCGCACCTGATACTCGTCGAGCGCGCGCCTCATGCGGGCGAGCGCGCGCGGCCGATCCTCGCCCCACACCACGAGCTTGCTGATCATCGGATCGTAGTGGACGGGGATCTCGGCGCCCTCGTAGCAACCGCTGTCGTTGCGGACGTACGGCCCGTCGGGGATCCGCAGGTGCGTGATCTTGCCGGGCGACGGCAGGAACTTCACCGGATCCTCGGCGTAGACGCGGCACTCGATCGCGTGACCGCGGCGGCGCGCATCGAGCTCCGCTTGCGTCATCGGCAGCGGTCTGCCCTCGGCGACATCGAGCTGCCACGACACCAGATCGAGGCCGTAGATCATCTCGGTGACCGGGTGCTCGACCTGGAGGCGCGTGTTCATCTCGAGGAAGTAGAAGCCGCCGTCGCTACCGAGCAGGAACTCGCAGGTGCCGGCGCCGACGTAATCGACGGCCTTCGCGGCGGCGACCGCGGCGGCGCCCATCCGCGCGCGCAGCTCCGCGCTCACCACCGGTGACGGCGCCTCCTCGATCACCTTCTGGTGGCGGCGCTGGATCGAGCAGTCGCGCTCGCCCAGGTGCACGAGGTTGCCGTGGGTGTCCCCGAAGATCTGGATCTCGATGTGGCGCGGCTGGAGGATCGCCTTCTCGAGATAGACCGTGCCGTCACCGAACGCGGCCTGCGCCTCGCGGCGCGCGCCGTCGAACGCGTTGACGAGATCGGCCTCGCTGGCGACCAGGCGCATGCCCTTGCCGCCACCGCCGGCGGCCGCCTTGCACAGCACCGGAAACCCGATCTTCTTGGCCGCGGCCAGCGCCGCCTCGCCGTTCGGGAACCCGTTACCGTCGGGGCCGTTGTCGCCCGGCACGACCGGCGTCCCGGCGGCCATCACCGTCTTGCGGGCCTCGGTCTTGCTGCCCATGCGGCGCATCGCCTCCGCCGACGGCCCGATGAAGGTGATCCCGGCGGCGGTGCAGGCGTCGGCGAAGTCCTCGTTCTCCGAGAGAAAGCCGTAGCCCGGGTGCACCGCATCGGCCCCGCTGGCCTTGCAGGCGTCGATGATTTTTTCGATCACCAGGTAACTTTGCGAGGCCTGCGCCGGGCCGATCGCGACGGCATGGTCGGCGATCTGCACGTGCGGCGCGAGGCGGTCGACGTCGCTGTAGACCGCGACCGTCGACAGGCCGCGTTCCCGACATGTCCGCATCACACGAACGGCAATTTCGCCGCGATTTGCGACGAGTACTCGACGGATCGCCATGGGCGCGGAAGATACACAAACCCGCATGACTGCGGGTGGCGTTGCGCACGCCGAGCCCTGGGCATAGAATCGAGCCAATTCCGCGTCTTGCGCTGCTCGTACAGAGGCGAGATCCGGGGTTGGGAGAACGACTTGGCCGATCCAAACACCCGACAGGGCAAACGCACGCCGGTCACGCTCAAGATCAAGTTCAAGAGCGAGACGCTCGAACAGTTCATCGAGCGCTACGCGGTCGACGTCAGCCAGGGCGGCATCTTCATCCGCACCAAGGAACCGCTGGCGGTCGGAACGCAGATGCGCTTCGAGTTCCAGCTTCGCGATGCGTCTCCGCTGATCGCAGGTGAAGGCACGGTGGTGTGGACGCGCGAGAACGATCCGTCGAGGCCGGCGATCGCGCCCGGCATGGGCGTTCGCTTCGATCGCCTGGCCGACGGCAGCCAGACCGTGCTCGAGAAGATTCTTTCGGAGAAGGCGAAGCAGGCTCCGCAGCGCGGCGAGGCCGCGACCAAGCCGCCGCTGTTCACCGATACGCCCACGCGCGTCGCGCCGGCTCCGGTGCAGGATCAGCTGCTGGGCAACGAGAGCAAGAGCGGCCGTCACGATCTCAAGCGCCCGACCGGCGGCGAGTTCGAGTCGCACACGCCGCTGCCCAAGCCGATGCCGTTCCACTCCGACGCCGACGAGTTTCCGGACGAGGCGTTCGAGGAGGCGACCAAGGTTCGTGCGCTCGACGATCTGATCGCGCAGACCGCCGAGGATTCCGGCAGCCAGGCCTCGGCCAACGAGCTGTTCTCCGGCCGGCCACCGGGCAGCGGCATCCCCGCCGTCAAGCTGCCTGCCGACGAGCTCGCCGCGCGGCGCAGCGGTGGCATCCGTGCCGACTCGACGCTCGCCGATCCGCCGGCCTCCGAGGTGCCCGCCACGCTCGATCCGTCGGGGACGTCGCCGGGGTTCGCGAGCGGACGCGGCAGTCAGCCCGTCGTCGATCGCGACTCCGCGCCGGTGCTGCCGAGCCCGCCCGAGGCACCGAAGCAGCCGCGGCTGCTCGACACCTCGCCGTCGCCGCGCACCGAGGAGTCCGGTCCGGTCGAGGATCGCGCCGCAGCCAAGGCCGCGCTGGTCGCCCAGAACGATCGGATGGAGAAGCTGGCGAAGACGAAGATCGGCATGGAGCCGGCACACGTCGCCACGCGCGCCAGCGCGCCGACGCCGGCGGCCACGCCGGTGGTCGCGCGCGATGCGGTGACGCGGCCGTCGGGCAACCCGATCGCCGATGCCGAAGCGCTCGCTCCCGCGAGCCCGCCGAAGGCCAAGGGCAGCAAGGCTCCGCTGTTCATCCTGCTGCTCCTGATCGTCGCGGCCGGTGCCGCCGGCGTGTGGTTCTTCGTGCTGCGCGAGAAGGCCGTCGAGGACAACAAGCCGATCGTCGATGTCGGCTCGAGCGGTTCGGACAAGTCGGGCTCGGGCTCCGACAAGGCGGGTAGCACCGTCGCCGACGTCGGCAGCAACGGCAGCGCGGGAAGCGCCACGCCCGAAGCGCCGAAGGGGCCGATGATCGATATCGAGATCACGTCGACCACGCCCAAGGCGGAGATCGAGGTGGTCGACACCGACATCAAGGGTCCGGCACCGCTCAAGGCCAAGCTCGAGAAGGACAAGCCGTACACGGTCCGCGTCTCCGCGCCGGGCTTCGCCACGCTCGAGCAAGAGGTCAAGGGCGGCACCGACAAGTGGGCGGCGAAGCTGGTCGCCAAGCCGAAGGTGATCACGGTGACCAGCGAGCCGGCCGGTGCGCTGATCATGATCGACGGTGTCCCCGTCAATCACGTCACGCCGTTCGACGTCGAGCTCAACAAGGCGCAGTCCGCGAGGAAGAGCGTCCGCGTCGGCCTGCGCAAGCAGGGTTACCGCCCGGTCGAGAAGATGGTCGATCTCGGCAAGCTCGACGAGGATGCGACGCGGATGACCACGTCGCTCAACGAGCGGCTCGCGGTGCAGGTCATCGTCGCGCCGCCGCCGCGGCCGCCCGTCGGATCCGGTTCCGGCTCGGCCGATGCGGGTAGCGGCTCGGCCGATGCGGGCAGCGGATCGGCGACCACGCCGACGCCGCCGCCGGCCGGCAGTGGCTCGGGCTCGGCC
>JAEYYY010000119.1 GCA_023430775.1 Pseudomonadota bacterium | reverse complement strand
GATCGAGCGCGACGACGGCGCCGCGATCGCCGCGCGCGAGCGAGCTATCGACACCGCCGACGACGCTGGTGCCGCCGCCGAACGGCACGCACGCCCAGTCGTTCGCCTCGCAGATCTCGAGGACGCGCGAGACCTCGGCGGCATCGCGCGGCCGGGCGACGACGTCGGGTGCTCCGCGATAGTCGCCCGCGAACCCGGCGAGCAGATCGGGATAGGCGCGGCCGCGGCTGCGCATCGCACGATCGCGCGGCGCTTGCGAGGAAAACGCAGCGAGCGCGTCGGGCACCGCGATCGGACTTGCCGGAACGGCGGGATCGTCTGACGGTGCGGCACGAACCGCGGGGGCTGCCCTCGGCAGGAGCACCCGGATCATCTGGGCGAGCCCGGTTCGTGCAGCCTCATCCGGAAACCGGTCGCGATACCCCCAGGCCCAGATGCTGCGCTCACGCGTACCGTGCGCCACGGAGTCGTCGTAGCATGGCGGCCGCACAGGCAAGTTACAGGGAGAGACGCCATGGAAGAATTCGCTGAAAAAATGTCCGAGAAGGTCGGGATCGATAAGGCCACCGCGAACAAGGTCATCGAGTTCCTCAAGGACCACGCCGACGACGCGGTCGCGCTGCTCTCGAAGTCCGGCCTCGCCAGCAAGCTGCCGGGCGGCCTGGGTGACAAGCTGGGCGGCCTGTTCTAATGGCGGACTTCCACAAGCTGCTCGCCGAGGCCGGCCTGGCCGAGAAAGCCGAGAAGCTGGACGATCGCCTGGTCCGCCTCCAGTGGGGCTCGGCGTTCGTGATCTCCGGAGTCTCCGGCTCGGCGGTGGTCGCGATCGCGCCGATGTTCAAGCAGCTGCCTGCCGGCAAGGAGCTCGCGTTCTTCCAGAAGCTGCTCGAGCACAACGCTCACATGGGTGGCATCGCGTCGTTCGCGCTCCAGCCCGATGGCTGGGTCGTGCTGCACGCGGGTCGCGCGCTCAAGGGGCTCGACGCGCAGGAGCTCGGCACGATGATCGCGGCGGTCGGCAAGTTTGCCGATCAGTTCGATGACCAGCTGATCGCCGAGTTCTACGCGGGCAAGCGCGAGTCGGGCATCCCGCTCGACGATGCGACGCCGGCACCCGAAGTCTCGGGCGCCAGCCTGCCGCAGACCGACTAGGTACCGTCCGCGGGCTTGCCCTGCGACTCGACGCGGCGCTCGATCGCGTCGAGCCGGCGGCGCATCTCGTCGAGTTGCTGGCGCAGCTGGCGCTCGGTCGCGGCACCATCGACCTCGACGCGCGGTGGATCGCGATCGAGGGTCGCGCGCAGCGTGGCCGGGATGCCGGTGCGCATGATGTCGAGCACCACCTGCTCTCCCTTCTTGTGCTTGCCGGCCGCGGCCGCGAGCACGTTCGCGCCGGTGACCGGCGCGTTGTCGATGTCGAGCACCAGGTCACCGACCTTGAGGCCGGCCCTGGCGGCGAACGAGCCCGGCGCCACCGCATCGACCAGCACGCCGCGATCGCGAGGCGCACCGAGGTGGCGGCGCAGGTCCGGACTGATGTCGAACGACACGATGCCGAGCGGACCTTCGACCTGGCGGTCGATCGCGACCGGCTTGACGTCGGGCGCCGGCTTCGGCGGCGTCGCGGGTGAAGGTTCGGCGGGTTCCGCGTACGGATCGGCGGGGGCCGGATCGGGTTCCGCGGTGGCGTAGGTCGCCGACAGCGCCATCGCCACGAGCGCGAGCTGGGTTCGCATCATCGCAGCTTGGATCGGATTTCCAGCGCTGCTAGTTGCCTGGCAAAGACTGCGAAAAATCCTTCGGGGGCCGAGTCAGCGGCGCACGCGACCGCGACGGCGATCACACGAGGCGGACGCGCTCGAAGTGCGCGAGCTCGGCGAGCTCGTCGAAGCGCTGCTGGATCCGGCTCGCGGTGAGATCGCGAATGCCGTCGACCGAGAACTTCTCGACCGCGAAGCTGCCCATCACGCTGCCCATGATCATCGCGGTGCGGATCGTCGACGGCGACAGATCACCGGCGTACGCGAGGTAGCCCATCAGGCCGCCGGCGAAGCTGTCACCGGCGCCGGTGGGATCCTTGACGTCGGCCAGCGGCATCGCGGGAGCCGCGAACACGCCCCCGCCGTGGAACAGCAGCGCGCCGGCATCGCCGCGCTTGATGATCACCGAGCTCGGGCCGAGCTTGAGGATCTTCGCGGCGGCCTGGCGAAGGTTGTGCGTGCCGGCGAGCTGGCGCGCTTCCTCGTCGTTGAGCATCACGGTGTGCGAGCGACCGAGCACCTTGACCAGCGCGTCGCGCTTGATGTCGATCCACAGGTTCATGGTGTCGATCGCGACCAGCGCGGGCTTGCGCACCTGCTCGAGCACGTCGAGCTGCAGCGTCGGATCGATGTTGCCGAGCAACACGAGCTGAGCATCGCGGTGCTGCTCGCTGACCTTGGGCTGGAAATCTCCGAACACGCCGAGCCGGGTGTCGAGCGTCTGGCGGGTGGCCAGATCGTCGGCGTACTTGCCGACCCAGTGGAACGTCTCGCCCTGCTTGACCTCGATGCCCGAGGTGTCGACGCCGAGCGCGGTCAGCTCGTCGACGTGCTTCTTCGGGAAGTCGTCGCCGACCACCGCGACGACCGCGACCTGCTTCGTGAAGTACGACGCCGCGCGCGCGATGAACGAGGCCGAGCCGCCGAGCAGATCCTTGTGGAGACCGAACGGACCGTCGATGTCGTCGAGTGCCACCGAGCCGATGACGAGGAGAGACCGGTGTGCGCTGCGCTGGTGCATGGGTGCGCGTTTGGTACCATCGCGCGGCGGTGCCAAGCAATGAAGGCGGCGAAACGATCGACGGGCTGATCGCCGCCGGTCGTCACGAGGATGCGGCGAAGCTCGCCATGCAGGTCGGCGAGCACGGCCGCGCCGCCGATCTGTACGAGAAGCTTTGGGACTTTCGCGGTGCCCTCGATGCGTCGCGCGCCGCCGGCGATCAGCCGCGCGCCCTGCGCTATGCGCTCGAGGTCGACGATGCGCAGGCGGTCCGCGACCTGCTCGCGGTGATGACCGGTACCGAGGAGGGCGCGCGCGCCGCGCTCGACGTGCTGGTGCGGTTGCGCCGCCACGCCGAGGCCGCGCCGCTCGCCGAGCAGCTCGGCGATGTCGATCGCGCGATCGATCTGTTCACCCGCGCGCACGACGAGATCAACGCCGCGCGACTGCTCGAATCGGTCGGGCGCGATCGCGAGGCGGGTCGGCTCCTCGAGCGCGCGCTCGATCTGGCCGCCGAGCCCGAGAAGGGAAAGCTCCAGCTCGCGCTCGGCCGCATCCTCGCGCGGCGCGGCGCGTACGCCGAGGCGACGCGGCTGCTCCAGGAGGCGCGCAAGCGAGCGTCGTCGATGCTCGGGGACAGCAAGGCGCTTCCGGACGAGGCGATGTCGGCACAGGAGCGCGCGAACGCCACCGTGCGCCGCGAGGCCACGCGCCACCTGATCGCCACGCTGGCCGCGATGGGGCTGCGCGACGGCGCGCGCGACGCGCTGCTCGAGCTCCGCAAGTCGGATCCCGAGATGCCCGCGGATCTCGACACCTATCTGCGCAGCTGGCGCGACGAGGTCACCGAGCGCAAGGGCGGCGGCCGCGACAAGGAAGTGATCGCCGGGCGCTATCGCATCGATCGGTTGCTCGGCGCCGGTGCGTCTGGCCGCGTGTTCCTGGCAACAGATGAGGTCGCCGGTCGCTCGGTCGCGATCAAGATGTTCTTCGCGGCCGGCGCGCGCGGTGGCACCGCGTACGGGCGGTTCGTGCGCGAAGCCCGCCTCGCGTCGACGCTGCGCCACCCGTCGCTGGTCGAGGTCTACGACGTCTCCGTCGAGCGCGGCTTCCTGGTCATGGAGTACCTGCCGGGTGGCTCGCTCGCGCAGCGGCTCGCCGCGGGAGAGCGGCTGTCGCCGACGCAGGTCCGCCGGATGGCGCTCGACATCATCGGCGGCCTCGAGGCCGCGCATCACCGCGGCGTCGTCCATCGCGACGTCAAACCGGCGAACGTGTTCTTCGACGCGCGCGGCACCGCGAAGCTCGGCGATTTCGGCGTCGCCCACCTCGTCGATCTGGGCCAGACCCAGACCGGCGGTCTGATCGGCACGCTCGCGTACATGTCGCCGGAGCAGATCACCGGCGCCCCGATCTCGATCGCCGCCGACCTCTACTCCGTCGGCGTCACGCTGTTCGAGGCGGTCACCGGCCGGATGCCGTTCCTCGGTCCGGACTTCGTCGCCCAGCACCTCGGCGAACCGGCGCCGGTCGCGACCTCGGTCTCGGAAGGCGTCAACCCGGGCTGGGATCCGATCCTCAGCAACCTGCTGATCAAGAACCCGCAGGATCGGACGCAGACGCTCGCCGATCTGCGCCGCCAGCTCGAGAACCTCGATCTCGGCACCAAGGTCGCGCTGACGTCGCTACCTCGCCGCGTCTCGATGGAGCGCCCGGCGGTCAAGCCCGAGGAGGACGACGACAAGCCGCGCTACCAGTTCGAGACGCCGCTCGGGACCACCGCCGTCAGCCAGCTGTCGCGCGCGGTCGACACCGTCCTCGATCGCAGCGTGATCATCGAGCGCTTCGGTCCGGAGGACGAGGCCACGCCCGCCCTCGATCGCGCGCGCACCCTCGCCCGCGCGGGCAGTCCGTTCGTGCAGCGCGCGCTGTCCTACGATCGCGCGGCGCGCTCGATCATCTTCGAGGCACCGTCGGGCGCCTCGCTCGCGGATGCCCCACCGGTGCTGCCCGCCGCCGAGATCGTGCGGATCCTGAAGCGGCTCGCGCGCGCGACCGCCGCGATCCACGAGGTCGGTGGCGCGCACGGCGCGATCGGGCCGCGGACCGTGGTGATCGACGACAGTGGCGTGCCCACGATCATGGCCGCCGGGCTCGGCGTCGTCACCGATGCCACGCCGGCGGACGATGTCAAAGCGATCGTCGCCTTGCTGTCGTCGATCGCCGGCGTCGCCGTGGTGCCGGGTGTCGAGCCGTCGTTCGGCTCGCTCGCGAAGAAGCTGTGCGACGAGGGCGATACGCCGCTGCCGGCGGCGCTCGCCTCGCTCGAGCCGCCGGCCGACGGCGAGAGTCTCTACGAGGCCGCCGACACGCTCGACATCGCGCTGCTCTCCGCGCTCGGCTCTCGCTAGCGCTTGTGGGCGAGGAGCACGACGATCCAGATCGCCTTGTCGCCGATCTCGGGATGCGGCCCCTGCGCGACCGCGATGCCGATCTGATCGGGGCGCGAATCGCCGAGGATCGACGGACCGTCGAGCGTGTCGATGTCCGCGGCGGCGGTGATCACCGAGCCGACCTTCGCGTAGACGTTGCCGAGCGCGTCGACCTGCTTGCGCACCGTCGGATACGCCTGCTCGCGGGTCTTGCCCTGCGCGAGTTGATCGGCGAGCTGCTGCGCGATCGCGACCAGCCGGATGTCCGAGTCCATCTTCTTGACGGCGAGCAGCTTGTTGCGGATCTGCTCGACCGCCTTCGCGGGATCGATCTTCGGCGGCACCCGCGTGAACACCTGGGTGATGAAGATCTCGCGGCGCCCCGAGACCTCGTCGCCGAACACCACGCCGATGCCGATGTGCGTGGCGCTGACCGACATCAGGTTCGCGCGATGCCCCGGGCTGTTCATCAGGCCGAGGTGCGCTTCGTTGATCCCGTACGCGCGCGCGACATTCTCGAGTACGAGCGCGGTCTTGATCTTGGCGGCGCGCACGCGATCCGCGGCGGAGCCCGAGGTCGGCGACAGGTGGGCGACCACCTTGGTGCGCCGCATCTCCGTCGAGTACAGGCGCGAGACCTCGGCGACGCGGTCGTCCCACAACAGCGGCGGCAGTCCGGCGGAGGCGCGATCGCGATTGACCATCGCGAGCAGGCGCTTCTCGGCCTCGAGCGGATCGGTGATCGGCGCGTCGTCGTGCGATGGATCGACGGTGATCGACAGCGGCGGCTCGCTGCCACACCACACCGGGAAGTTGGCGAGCACCGTCGAGCCCTGCGCGCCGGTCGCCGTGATCTCGACCTGCTGGCGACCGGGCTTCGAGCCGCACGTCACCTGGGTGGTGAAGCCGCCCGAGTGACCGAGCTTGAGATCGAGACGCTCGGTGACGCCGGTATCGCGGGTCACGAACACCTCCGGATCCTTGTACTTCGCGTCGACGACTGCATCGACGGTGAAGCTGCCGCCGGCCTTGACCGAGCGCGGGATCGGCGACGTCGCGACGCCCGAGCCCTGCAGCGCGAGCACGACGACGCCGGTGCCATCGGGGAGCCGCTTCGCGGTGCCGATGCCCATCCGCGCGGTCGCCCCGTCGAGCAGGAAGTCGACGAGCCGCGGCTTGAGCTGCTCGACGATGACCTCGGGCGAATCGATGTCGCCCCACACCAGCAGCATGTGCGGCGACGGCTCGATGATGCCGTTTCGCTGCATCGCGAACTCGACGAAGCTGTACGCGATCACGCCCTCCTCCGGCACGATCTCGGCGAGCTCGGCGCAGGCGCGAAACAGCCGCGCGTCGGGCACCGGGACCTGGGTGCCGGCCTTCTGCGCGGCTTCCTTGACCGCGGCGATCGTGGCATCACCCAGCGTGGTCTTCGGTGGCGCCTGCAGCGGCTCGTTGTAGCGGCTGACCGGCTGACTCGACGGCGCGAACGTCACCGGCCCGGTCGGCGTCGGCACGCGCACCGTGCCGCTGTCGGAACCGGTGCGCCAGCTCGGTTGGGCGCCGACCTTCTGTGGACCACGGCCGGAGCACGCCGCCAGCATCAACGCGATCACGACGAGCCAGCGAGTCACGGCCGAAATGCTAACACGCCGGCCGTAGTCGCTCGACCCGCATCCCCCTCGGGGAAACCCCGGTCACGGATTCGTCGCGGAGCCCGATCCCGTGCGAACAGGCGCCTGCCCTGGCGCGTTCGGGCGCGGTGCGGGAGTCAGCGCGCTCCCAGATCCTGCACTCGGCGCGATCGATCGCGCGCTGCCAGATCCAGTCGGCGCGATCGGTCGCGCACCGCCAGATCCAGTCGGCGCGATCGGTCGCGCAGATCCAGCACCCGGCGCGATCGGTCGCGCGCTGCCAGCTCCAGTCGGCGCAACCAACGTGCTCCGCCCTTGCCCTCCGGGCGAAGCGGAACCTGCGGCGTTGGAGCCAGAGCCGGAGCCAGAGCCGAATCCCGTGCCCGTGCCCGTGCCTGATCCGGGTCCGGGTCCGGGTCCTGATCCGGTGCCGGATCCGGGTCCGGGCCCGGGTCCTGATCCGGTGCCTGATCCTGATCCGGTGCCGGTGCCTGATCCTGATCCGCCGCCTGATCCGGATCCGGATCCGGCATCCGCATCGGCATCCGCATCCTCATCCGCCGCCTTCGCTTGCGGCACGATCGATCCACTGCGATCCGCGAACACCGCGACCAGCATCCGATCGAGCGCGTGGAAGTCCGCCATCGTGATCCGATTCCACGACGACGCCCACACCCCCTTGTCGTCGCCGGTCTTGCGATCGACGCGCACCACGTTGAGGCGCCAGCGATCGCCGACCTCGGGCGGTAGCCGGACCTTCATGTCCTCGTTGCGGCCCTTCACCGCCGCCCACGGGATCGCGATCTCGGCATCCCAGCCGATATCGCCGGAGTCACCGGCCTCGGTGCTGCCGCGCAGCTTGATCGCCGTCACCATCCCGCTGTCCCACTTCTCGTCGCCCGGCTTCGCGCGCGTCGTCGCGAACCACGAATCGAACGTCGCGTTGTTCGGATTGACCTGGAGCTCGACGTAGCCCTGGCGGTTGCCGTCGGCATCGATGAACAGCTCGACGCAGTCGGCCTTCCACAGCGGATCGTCGTGCTGCTTGTACGGCGACGTGATGTCGGAGTCGACGACGGTGACGAACACGTAGAGGAACTGGTCGTCCCACGTCATCTTCGCGGTCGCCTTGCCGACCGGCTCGCCGGTCGCACCCTCGGCGGGAACCAGCTCGGTCATCGGGATGCCGAGCCATCCCGGATCGGTGGTGAGCCCGTCGACGGTGATCGCGCCGTTCGCCTGCTGGATGTAGACGCTGCCCTTGGGTGCCGGTGCCCGCGCCAGATCGATCTCGAGCTTGGTCGCGACGATCGCGCGATCGACGACGCGCGCGCCACGCGCCTCCATCCGATCGAGCGTGCCGTGCTTGCCGACCTCGATCAGCCCGACGAGCAGCGTGGCCTCGTGCGAGCGCCAGTCGGGGCGGATGTTGATCACCTGGACGTCCTCGATGATCTCGCCCGCGTGCCACGTCGTCGGCCCGTGACCGCGCTGCATGTCCGTCGGCGTCAGGTTCATGAAGTCGGCGGTGTTCGGCGCGCCGCGCAGCTGCGAGAAGATGCGCCACCGGCTGCCGGCCGTGGCCCAGTTGTCGGCATCGACCTTCCAGTAGTGCGTCACCGTCACCGGCTGGCCGGGCGGCACGCGCGTCTTGTCGACCTTGTTGCCGAGATAGGTGATGCCGTCGAGCGCGATGTCGAGGCGCTCGATGTCGGTGGGCACCGTCGAGAGCAGGTGCGACTGGATGTACGTCGGATCGACCTTCTTGCCCGTCGGTCCGGGGCCGGTGTCGACGCAGCTCGCGACGGCGAGAAGGAGCATGCACGCTGAACCAGCGCGCGATTCGCGCCGCGTCGCGCGCTTCAACTCATCGGCCGTCGTCACCGCGGCAGTCTAACTGACTCGCCGCGGTTTTTCAGAACCGCATCAGCGTCATGCCGCCGCCGGTCGGCGCCGCGCCCGACGTGCCCTGCGGCAACAGCGTGCGCGCCTGCGAATCGCGCGAGTCCTCGCTCGCGATCGAGTACAGCACGTACGCGCTGACGCCGACGACCGCCCAGAACCACCACTTCTTGTAGACCGGCGTGGCCTTCGGCTTGTCCTGCGGTGCGGCCGGCTCGGTGTTCGGCTGCGCTGCGCCGCGCGGCTGGTTGTTCGCGACCGCCGGATCGGTGGCGGCCGCGGTGTTCGGATCGCCCATGCCGACGCTCGCGTTCCCCTCGACGTTCGCCGGCGGCCGCTGCCGCGACGGGATGCCGCTCGCCGAGCCACCGACGCGCTGATCGCGGATCTCGTCGATGTTGATGCCGTTCACGCGATCGAGCTGCGAGTCACCGGTGGGCCGGACCTGCCCCGTGCTCGGCGTGCCGGTCGAACCGACGCCGACCGGACCGGGCGCCGAGTACGGATCGTTGGTTTCCTCGTCGAGCTTCTTCTTCGCCGCCGCCTCTTCCTCGGCCTTGCGCTTCGCCTCTTCCTCGGCCTTGCGCTGATCCTCGAGCCGCTTCGCCTCGATCGCCTTCTGCGCTTCTTCCTGCCGCTTCGCCTCCTCGGCCTTCTTGGCATTCGCGCTCTTCAGCGCGGCATCGAGGCGCTGCATGCTGGCCTCGATCTCGGCGCGCTTGTCCGTGTTCGGCACCTTGTCGAGATAGGCCTTGTAGTACTGGACCGCGGGCTCCGCCTCGCCGAGCTTGTCGTAGCAGAGCGCGAGGTTGTAGTTGTTGAGGTCCGCCGGCGCGAGCGACTGCGCGGACGAGAACTCGCGGATCGCCGTCCGGTAGTCACCGGCGTTGTAGGCCTTCACGCCCGCGAGGTAGTGAGCCCGCGCATCGCTACGGGCATCTGCCACGGCATCCTGCGAGGACAGGACGGGGGCGGCAACCGCGGTCGCGAGGCCGATTCCGAGCAGCAGTTGGCGGAGGTGACGCATGTTGAGGTTTCCTTCGAGAGAGAGGAGGCAGGGCAAGGCCTCCAGGATCCATGCCACAGGTCCGTGCCCGGGCTAGCGGTTCGTAGCACGAGCCAAGGCCGGCCTAACCCATGAATTTTCGACGCATCGGTGTGGAAGCACACCGGTTTGACGGCAGGAAACCGTGGGGCTGTTGCCCGGATTCGAGCGTTCAGTCCCGGACGAACATGTCGTGTGAACACTGCCCCGAGGGGAGTGTCACTCGGCGTCACACCGGGGTTCGGACGAGTGCAGCCGGCAGTACTGCTTCACGCAGGCCTTGTTCTTCGGGTCTTTGATCGTCGCCGTGCAGTCGAGACCGGGCGGCGGCGTCTGCGGGCAGCGATTGTCGGACGCGTGCGTCTTGCAGAACTGCCGCAGACACGCGCCGTTCTTCGCATCGAGCAGCGATGACGTGCAATCGAGCGGCTCGGCGCGCAGCGGTCCCGCGCGCAGGATGCCGTCCTTCTCCTTGCCGGTGACGGTGACGGTGGCCGGCTTGTAGCCCTTCACCTTGAGCGTCAGCTTGCGCGGCGTGCCCGGCGTGATCTCGATCGAGTCCGGACCGTCGAACAGCTTGGTGTCGCCCTCGTAGACCTCGAATGGCACCGCCGGGCTCTTGAGGAAGATCTTCACCTTCACCGTGGCGACGACCACCGCGGCATCGGGCGGTGGCGGCGTCACGCCGGCGTCGGGCTCGGGCGCCACGATCGCGGCATCGGGCTCGACGTTGGCCTTGCCGGCATCGGGCTCCGGCTTGGTGTCGGCGTCCTTCACATCGTTGCCGGCCGCGCCCGCATCGGGATTGTCGGCAACCACCACGGCGTCCGGCTCCTTCTTGTCGCTGCCGGCGTCCTTGTTGTCGGCCACGACCCCGGCATCGGCCGTGACCTTCTTCTCTTCTTCGCCCTGCGAGATGATCACGAACGCGGCCACGCCACCACCGATCGCGAGCAGCGCGATGATCGCGATGAACAGCGGCGCCTTGCTCTTCTTCGGGACCTGGACGACCGACGATCCGGAATCGTAGAGCCCGGGCGTCGGCCCGGTGATCGCGTGACCGCCCGACGGCGCGACGCCACCGATCGGCGGCGGTTGCGTCGGGGGATGACCGGCCGAGCCCGGATGCGGGACCTGCGGCATCGCACCCGGCGTGACGTGCATCGTCGGCGCGACGCCGGGCGTCGGCGCGTAGTTGCCGGTCATCGGCGGCGGCGTCGGAACCGGCATGCGGCCGCTCGTCGGCTGGCCGGGAATGCCGCCGGTGAACGCCTCCATGTACGTGCTCATGCCGGCGCCGGCGATCGAGCGATAGATGCCGATCAGCGCGTTGACGAGCTCGTCCATCGTCGAGAACCGCTGCGCCGGATCCTTGGCCATGCACCTGGTGATGATCTCGGCGAGGCCCGGCGGCAGCTGGCGGCCGTTCTTCGCGGCGATGTTCTGCACCGGCTGCGGCTGCGTGGTGATGTGCTGCGTGAGGATGCCCATGAACGACTCGCCCTTGAAGGGGAGCTCGCCCGCGAACACCTCGTACATGATCACGCCCATCGCGTAGATATCGGTCCGCGCGTCGACGGTGTTACCGAGCGCCTGCTCGGGGGCCATGTAGAACGGCGTGCCGAAGATCGTGCCGGTCTTCGTCAGGTTGTTGTTGCCGTCGTTGCCGGCGACCTTGGCGATACCGAAGTAGAGCAGCTTGGGGACATCCTCGTTGCCGGGCCCGATCGTCACGAAGATGTTCTCGGGCTTCATGTCCCGGTGGACGATGTTCTTCGCGTGCGCGGCGGCGAGGCCGTGGCCGGTCTGGATCAGGATGTTGAGCAGCCGATCCGGCGGCTGCGGCGTGGTGATCAGATCGTTGAGAGCTGCGCCGTTCAGCAGCTCCATGCACATGTAGATGCGGCCGTCGTTGAGCGTGCCGAAGTCTTCGATCGCGATGATGTTGCGGTGACCGATCGACGAGCTCGACCGCGCCTCCTGGCGGAACCGGCTGACGGCCTCGGGGTTCGAGACGATCTCCTGGCGCAGCAGCTTGATCGCGAACTTCTTCTCGATGTGGATGTGCTCGGCAGCGTAGACCTCGCCCATGCCGCCCTCGCCCAGCTTGCGAAGGATGCGATAGCGCCCATCGAGCACCTCGCCCACCAGCGACGGGGCCTGCGGCATTGGCATCGATCCAGATGCCGGTCCGGTGGGCGCGTCGTTGCTCATCTCATGACCCCTTTGGCCGGCGAGTATAACGCAGCGCGACGGCGAATGCCGGTCCGGTCCGGCCGGGATGTCTCTACAGACAGACGCCCAGTCCGTAGGGATTGGCGTCGGGGTTGACGTTGATCTGGCAGGTCTTCCCGGCCGGGCATGGCTCGGGACCGCAGAGATCCGGTGGCGCCGGTGGGGCGAGCGTGCACGAGCCGTTGACACAGCGCGCTTCGTAGTCGGTTCCGCACGTCGGCTCGAGCGCGTTGGTTTGCCCCGGGCACTGCGGACTGGCCGGGCACATCAAGGCTTGATCGAACACTGCCGCGTCCGTCACCGGCACCGCGGTGTCCTCGCCACCGGCCTCGCAGCCGCAGCAATCGGCGCGCGTGCGCGTGCAATCGGGATCGCCGGCACACGCGGGCTCCAGCGACGGCGCCGGCGCGCAGCTGCACGACAGACAGCCGTTGACCTCGAGCGCGTAGCCGTTGGGACACGGCAAGCACGCCAGCGGTGCGCACACCATCTGGCACTGGTTGGCGACGCACGCCGCCTCGACGTTGGTCGCGCACACGGAGGTGTCGTTATCGCAGCCGACGTTCTCGCAGGCCTGCACCTTCGGATCGTCGACCGTCAGCGCGAAGCTCGGGCAGTCGCAACAGGTGGCACCGGCGAGCACGCAATCCTCGGCGACATTGCAGAACCCGGACGTCTGCCCGGGCGCGGGATCGGCATCGTCGTCGCCCGGCGTACCGCTGAGCTCGGACGCGCTGCTGAAGCAGCCGGCGACGAGCAGGGTGAGCAGAGCGAAGCGCATGGAGTGCCCGGGAAGGAGCAGTAGTCGTGCCGAGCATAACCCGCTGGAATCCCGCGAACTAGTCTCGGAAAACTGATGTGATCAGACCCATCTCGTAGCGTGCGCTTCGCGATGGGCTCGAAGATCATCACCAAGACCGACCGCCAGATGGAAGACCGCATGCTCGCCGTCCAGGCCGATCCCGAGCGTGCAGACACGCTCTCGAAGGCCCGCGCCTTCAAGCGTACGTGGCTCGAGCTCGCCGAGGCGCTGTCGCGCTGCAACGAGAAGCGGCTGTGGGAGAAGTGGGGCTTCTCGGACTTCGATGCGTACTGCCGCAAGGAGCTCCACCTGCGCAGCTCCACGGTGGCCAAGCTGCTCGGCAGCTACCGCTTCCTCGAGTCGAGCGCGCCGCGCGTGATCGAGCGCGCGCGCGACGATGCGTTCGATACGCCGATCCCGAGCGTCGCCACCGTCGAGTTCGTCCAGAAGGCCACCGAGCACGGCCAGGCCGACGAGGAGACGCTGCAGACGATCCATCGCGTCGCGTTCGAGGAGGGAGCCGAGGCGCCGGTGCTCAAGAGCAAGTTCGGCGAGATCGTGTTCCCGGTGTCGGCGAAGGACAAGCGCGAGAAGGCGCGCGCCGCGATCGCCGGTGCCGCGCGCCGATTGTCGGCGCTGATCGCGGAAGAGGATTCTCCGGTGCCGAAGAAGATCGCCGTGCAGCTCGAGGAGACGATCGGCGAGCTGCTCGAAGCGATCGAGAACTAGGATCGAGAACTAGCGAGGCGAGCCCCTCATCTCACGCCCTGCCGCGACTCTGCCCGGTGGTGACACCGCCGGCGATCAGGTGCGCGAGGCGCAGCGGCTCCGGCAGGTTGCCGTGCAGCGTGGTCGCCTTCAGTAATCCCGTGGTCTCCTCGGCGGTCAGGCCGATACGCTGCACCCACATCGCACCGATCTTCTCGAGCGGCCCTGCTCGCTCGACCAGCGACCACTTGCGCGTCGCGCCCGGCGTGCGATCGAACAGCGCGTCCTTGACCATCGCGATGCGCGGCTGCCTGCGAACCGTGACCACCACCGGCACGTCGAGCTCCTTCGACAGCCGATGAATGTCGACGACGTTGAAGCCGGCGAGCGCGATGCCCTGGAGCAACACGGCGCGGATGTGCTCGCGAAACTTTCCGCTGCTCACCATCTCGACGAGCACATCGGTCGAGTTCGCACCATCGCGGCGCACCTTGCTCGACAGCACGCCGTCGAGACGTGTGCGGCAACACACGGCGCCGACCACGCGAACGTCGCCACGATGCTCGTGGACGAACGGCGCATCATCGAACCCGACAACGTTGGTAATGGGTTTCACGGAGACGGCCAGTGTAGCCGACACGGCGCCTGCGGGTTGTTGTCGCGATCGCGACCGTAACTTTTCGTCGTCGACGGAGATGCTTCCAAAAGCGTCGCGAGTTGGTCACGATGACGGACGTTGTCGACGAGGCTGCTGAAGCGCCACCGCATCGCGCCGCGCTTGCCGTGCTTCTCGCCGGTGATCGCGACCGGCTTGCCGCATTGCTGGATGACCAACGTCAGCGCGAGCGGCATGGGGCTGACCACGCTCGGCGACGGCGCGATTCCGCAGCAGGGTGACGAGCTCGAGCTCGAGCTGCGGCTCGGCGACGCGGAGTTTCGCGCGACCGCGCGGGTCGCGTGGACGGGCCGCGTGCAGGACGACGGCCGGCTCGGCTTCGGCGTCCAGTTTCGCGAGCTGACGCCGCACGATCGCGCGGTGCTCGCGCACTATCTCTCCGAGCATCGGCTGCGCGTGGTGGTCGCGTTCGCGACCGCGGAGGAGCGCGCGCTGGTGGCGAGCTGTCTCGCCGATCTCGAGCTCGAGATCGTCGACCGCGCCGACCAGCTCGACGCCGAGCTGCTGCGCACCAGCGCATCGATCTTCGTGTTCGCCGATTGCATCGCCCGGCTCGGCACCGTGCTCGACGTGCTGACCACCGTCGGCGAGGCACCGGTCTCGCTGCCACTCGCGACGATCACGATCATCACGCGCATCGATGCCGAGCGCCTCGGTCCGTTGCTCGCGACCGGGAAGGTCTACGACGTGCTGCGACCGCCGCTCGACGAGCGGATGCTGATCCGCGCTGCCGAGCGCAGCTGCGAGCGGTGGGCGCTCGAGTTCGAGCTGCGCTGGGCGTCGCTGCAGCTCGAGAGCTCGGCGCTCGCGCGCGGCACCCAGCAGATGCCGCCGCTGCGCCATCCCGCGCCGGGGAGCACGCACATCGTCCGGATCAGCGATCAGATGCGCCGCGTCTACGAGCTGATCGAGACCGTGGCCGTCCACGACGTGCCGGTGTTGCTGTCGGGCGAGACCGGTACGGGCAAGGAGCTGGCGGCGCGAGAGATCCACGCGCTCAGCCGGCGCAGCGACAAGCCGTTCATCGCGCAGGACTGCGGTGCGCTGATCGAGACGCTGCTCGAGAGCGAGCTGTTCGGTCACGTGCGCGGCGCGTTCACCGGCGCGACCGGCGATCACCCCGGCCTGTTCCAGCTCGCCGATCGCGGCACGATCTTCCTCGACGAGATCCAGAACACGTCGCCGGCGCTGCAGGCGAAGCTGCTGCGCGTGATCGAGCTCGGCGAGGTCCGCCCCGTCGGTGGTGCGCGCGCCAGGCGCGTCGATGTCCGGCTGATCGCGGCGTGCAACGCCGACCTCGCGGCGGCGGTCGCGCGCGGCCAGTTTCGCGCGGACCTCTACTACCGGCTCGATCGGTTCCCGATCAAGCTGCCCGCGTTGCGCGACCGACCGGCCGATCTGCTGCCGCTCGTCCAGGCGTTCCTCGCATCGACGAGCGCGTCGCTCGGCTGCCCGACGCCGCGGCTCGCCCCGCGCGCCGAGGCCGCGCTGCTCGCGTACGCGTGGCCCGGCAACATCCGCGAGCTGCGCAACACGATCGAGCGCGCGCTGCTGCTGACCCGTCCAGGCGATCCGCTGCGGCTCGAGGTGCTGCCGGATGCGCTCCGCCGCCTCGAGCCCGCGCGCGGTGATCACGGCGGCAGCCTCGACGACCAGATCGCCGATGTCGAACGCCGCCTGATCCTCGGCGCGCTCGAGCGCAACAACGGCGTGCTCCGGCGAGCGGCGCGCGAGCTCCAGCTCCATCCGGTGACGCTGGCGCGGCGGATGAAGCGGCTCGGGATCGAAGCCAAGATCTTCTGAGCAACGAAACCGCAGCACGATGCTGCAGTTTCGCAGCATCGCGGTTTCATCGTGATCGCCTGCGCTTGCGACCGCGGCGCTGCGGCCGTCGAGACAGCCGCGCAGCGGCAGCCATCACGGCGCTCGGGTTAGCCACCAGTTAGCCGCGGCACGGCCAGTGCTCCATGGGCGTGCGCTCATGAACACAGCATCTCGGTACCGGCTGCTCGCGAGGTGGGCGAGCGGCGGGATGGCGGACATCTATGTCGCTCGCCAGCAGGGCATGGGCGGCTTCGACAAGATCGTGGCGCTGAAGTTCTTGCGCGACGTCGGCGACAGCTCCGCGTTTCGCGACATGTTCCTCGAGGAGGTGCGCACCGCGGCGCTCCTCAACCATCCGAACATCGTCCAGACGTTCGATGCCGATCAGCTCGGCGAGCGGCTGTTCCTCGCGATGGAGTTCGTCCACGGCGAGACGCTCGGCCGGTTCGCGCGCGCCGTGATCGAGTCGAGCGGGCGGTTCCCCGTCGAGCTCGCGGTCGCGATCTGCCGCGACATCGCGAGCGCGCTCGAGTACGCCCACACGCTGACCAACCTCGAGGGCGTGCGGCTCGAGCTCGTCCATCGCGATGTCAGTCCGTCGAACATCCTGCTGTCGTTCGACGGCATGGTGAAGCTGCTCGACTTCGGCATCGCCAAGGTCGCGACCAAGCTCGATGCCACCGGCGCCGGTGTCATCAAGGGAAAGTTCTCGTACATGGCGCCCGAGCAGGCGCGCGGCCAGCCGGTGGATCGCCGCGCCGACATCTACTCGCTCGGCATCGTGCTGTGGCAGCTATTGACCGGCAAGGCCGCGTTCGACGCCGACAGCGATGCCGCGCTGCTCCGCCAGGTCGCGAACCCGCTGCTCGCGACGCCCTCGCTCGCCGGCGCGCAGTGCAACGAGGCGCTCGACGAGATCGTGATGATGGCGCTGGCGCCGCGGATCGAAGATCGCTACGAGTCCGCCGGGGAATTCGCGACCGCGCTGTCGCGCTACCTGACGCGGCACGCGGCCGGCTTCGACGCCACGAAGCTGATCCGCGGCCTCATGAAGGTG
>JAEYYY010000114.1 GCA_023430775.1 Pseudomonadota bacterium | reverse complement strand
CGATGATCAACGGCCTCGGCGTGTTCGGCTGGGGCGTCGGTGGCATCGAGGCCGAGGCCGTCATGCTCGGTCAGCCGATGGCGATGCTGATCCCCGAGGTCGTCGGCTTCGAGCTCACCGGCCAGCTGCCCGCCGGCGCCACCGCGACCGATCTCGTCCTCACCGTCACGCAGATGCTGCGCAAGAAGGGCGTGGTCGACAAGTTCGTCGAGTTCCACGGCGCCGGCATCGCCGCGCTGTCGCTCCCCGACCGCGCCACGATCGCGAACATGGCGCCCGAGTACGGCGCCACCATGGGGTTCTTCCCCGTCGACGACGAGACCATCAAGTACCTCCGGTTCACCGGCCGCTCCGACGATCACGTCAAGCTGGTCGAGCGCTACTGCAAGGAGAACCTGCTGTGGCGGCAGGACAAGCAGAAGTTCCGCTTCACCGACACGCTGTCGCTCGATCTGTCGACGGTCGAGCCATCGATCGCCGGTCCGGCGCGGCCACAGGATCGCGTGCCGCTCAAGGACTCGCGCCGCGCCTGGCGCAAGTCGGTCGCCGCCATCCTCGGTGACAAGGCCGGCTGCGAAGCCACCGCGATCGATACCTGGGCCGGCGAAGGTGGCCGGGTGCCGCCGGGCAAGCTCGGCGCCACGCGCAACGTCACGATCGATTCGCAGCCGTTCACGCTCGGTCATGGCTCGGTCGTGATCGCGGCGATCACGAGCTGCACCAACACGTCGAACCCGTCGGTGCTGATGGCCGCCGGCCTGCTCGCACAGAAGGCGGTCGCGAAGGGGCTCACGAGCAAGCCGTGGGTCAAGACGTCGCTCGCGCCCGGCTCGCAGGTGGTCACCGACTACCTGATCGAGGCCGGCGTGATGAAGGATCTCGAGGCGCTCGGCTTCAACCTCGCGGGTTACGGCTGCACCACCTGCATCGGCAACTCCGGCCCGGTGCACGATGCGATCGCGCAGGCGGTCAAGGACGAGAACCTCGTCGTCTGCTCGGTGCTGTCGGGCAATCGCAACTTCGAGGGCCGCGTCAACCCGGTGGTTCGCGCGAACTACCTGGCGTCGCCGCCGCTCGTCGTCGCCTACGCGCTCGCCGGCACGATGAACATCGATCTCGAGTCGGAGCCGCTCGGCACCGATGGCGATGGCAAGCCGGTGTTCCTGCGCGATGTCTGGCCGTCGCCGCAGGAGGTCGCGGATCTCGTTCGCAAGGCGGTCAAGCGCGAGCACTTCGAGCAGCGCTACGCGCACGTGCTCGACGGCGATGCCGATTGGAAGACGCTCGAGGCCCCCACCGGCGACACCTTCGCGTGGGACCACAAGTCGACGTACATCCGCAAGCCGACGTTCTTCGACAACCTCGGCCCGACGCCGAAGCCGCTGCTCGACATCAACAACGCGCGCGTGCTCGCGATCCTCGGCGATTCGGTTACCACCGATCACATCTCGCCCGCCGGCAACATCGCGAAGGGGTCGCCCGCCGCGCAGTACCTGGACTCGCATGGCCTGAAGCCGTCCGAGTACAACCAGTACGGCGCACGCCGCGGCAACCACGAGGTGATGGTGCGCGGCACGTTCGCGAACATCCGGCTCAAGAACCTGATGCTCGACGGCGTCGAGGGCGGCTTCACCAAGTACTTCGGCCGCAACGGTACCGAGCAGCTACCGATCTACGACGCCGCGATGGCGTACGCGGGCGACAAGGTCCCGTTGATCGTGATCGCCGGCGAGCAGTACGGCACCGGGAGCTCGCGCGACTGGGCTGCCAAGGGCACGCTCCTCCTCGGTGTGCGCGCGGTGATCGCGAAGTCGTTTGAGCGCATCCACCGCTCGAACCTGATCGGCATGGGCGTGCTGCCCCTGCAGTTCCTCCCCGGCCACGATGCCAAGACCTACGGCTTCACCGGCCAGGAGACCTTCACGATCGAGGGGATCGCCGGCGGCGTCACGCCGAAGAAGCAGCTCGATGTGATCGCCACGGGTCCGGATGGGAACGCGCAAAAGTTCACCGTGACCGCCCGCGTCGACAGCGCGCAGGAGGTCGAGTACGTGGCACACGGCGGCATCCTCCAGTACGTGCTCCGTCAAAGAGCAGCTGCACTCAAGAAGGTGTGAGCTAGTATCCAGCGCGACGGAGGCACCGATGAGGGGACCGCTCGCGCTCGCACTCGTTCTCGCGGCAGCTGGACCGGCAGCAGCGGAGATCGACAACACCAAGAACGGCATCGCCACCACCGAACGCTGGGGCGGCGGCATTCGCCTCACCGGCCTGTCCGGCATCGGCGTGCTGCCCGGCGTCAACTTCGGCGGCGAGGTCGCCGGTCAGGTTCGCCGCGACGAGTACTTCGTCGAACTGGCGCTCGGTCGCTGGAAACCCGAGGACCGCCACATGGTCGAGGACGGCAACAGCGCGCCGATCCCGCTCGCGATGAACGTGTGGACGGCGCGCGGCGGCTGGTCGTCGATGCGGATGCCGCTGCGCGGCTGGATCCTCGCCGAGGTCGGCGACGTCTCCGGCGCGAAGCAGATGCCCGGCGTCGTCACGCGCATGGTCACCGGCGACACGCCGGCCGCACGCCGGTGGACCGCCGTCGGTGCCGGGCTCGGCGTCGCCTGGCCGATGTCCGATCAGGCGCGACTCGTCGGCAACCTCGAATTCGCGGTGCCGCTGCAGCGCGACACGCTGATGCTCGACACCGGCGCCTACAAGCCGGACCCGCTGACCGCGCGCTACTCGATCGGCCTCGAGGTCGGCTGGCGCTAAAGACACGCTCACGCCGACGCCGGCGCTCGAGAAGCTGATCGCGTTTTCCGTCGCCGAAGCCAGGGGCTAGGCCGCCGCCCGCGCCACGCGCATCCCGACGAGCGACACGATCACGCGATCCAGTCGCGCGCGCGCCGGCTCCTTCACGCGCTCGCCGATCGCGCGATACAGCGCATCGACGGCGCTGGTCGCCGCGACCACGAGGTGCTCGAACTGCGAGTCGTCGCCGTCGTGGGCGTCGAGCAGGAACCGCGCGTGCTCGATCCGCAGCTCGAGCTCGCGCGTCACGCGCTCGACGATCGTCACCACGTGCGCGTCTTTTCCTGCCAGCTCCATCGCGGCTCGCTCGGCCTCGCTGCGGATC
>JAEYYY010000105.1 GCA_023430775.1 Pseudomonadota bacterium | reverse complement strand
GACGTCGTGGGACCGGACGGCGCCGGACCGGACGGCGCCGAACCGGGCGTGCTGGACGGTGGCCGCGAACCGGACGGACCGGACGCTTTGGGGACGGGCGGGATGGAACCGGACGTGCTCGTGGTCGCGCGGCGGGAGCCGGACGTGGCGTACGCGTCGGTGTTTCCGAAGTCCGGCGGTTTCTCCGTGCCAGCAGCGCCGGACGGCTCTGTCGTCCAGCTGCCGGACACCGTGCCGGACGCGGGTTTGGTCGGCGCCGCTTCGTCGGGGTCCGGCCCTTCCCAGCTGGCGCGGGGCGGCTTGGTCTGCGTGCGCGGCTTCTTCGGCGGCAGCGGCTCGAGCGGTGGAGGCGTCCACGCGGTCTTCGGCTTCTCGGTCTTGGCTGGTTTTTCGACCGGCTTCGTAGCCGGGATGTCGTCGGGATCCGGCGGCTCCCAGCTCGCGCGGGGTGGCTTCTTCGGCGGATCGTCGGTGCTCATGGAGCCACCTCGACGCGGTTACGACCTCGCTCCTTCGCGCCGTAGAGGGCGACGTCCGCGCGATCGATGAGGTCCGGCATCTTCTCGTTCAGCCGCCACTGCGCGATGCCGACGGAGATCCGCAGCAGCAGCGCGAGGCCATCGCCGACATCGAAAGCGCGTTCGCAGACGCGCTGCCGCATCCGCTCGCCGACTTCCCACGCACGGCCCGCATCGGCCTTGGGCAGGACGACGAGGAACTCCTCGCCGCCGTAGCGCACGAGGAGATCGCCAGCACGGATCGCACCGCGAAGGCGGCGGGCGACCTCGGCGAGCACGACATCGCCGATGCCGTGGCCGTACTGATCGTTGACGGCCTTGAAGTGGTCGACATCGACCATCGCCACCGACAGCGTGCGATCGCGTTCGATCGCCGCGTCGATCTCCTGCGGCAGCCGCGAGACCAGGAACTCGCGGTTGTAGGCGCCGGTCAGCGGATCGGTGACCGCGACCCGATGCAGGCGAACATTCTCGATATCGAGCGCGATCGTCATCGAGATGAAGCGCACCAGCTCGAGGTCGTTATGATCGAAGGCGTTGGTGCGCTCGCTCGATGCGGTCACGCAACCGACGCGCTCGCCGCGCGCGATCAGCGGCACGCAGAGCAGCGACGCGATCGGCGTCTGGTTGAGGGGCAGCTGGACGAACCGAGGATCCTGGGTGACGTCGTTGATCAGCGCCGACTCGCCCCTCTCGACGACCCAGCCCGCGACACCCTCGCCGACCCGGAACGACAGCGAGTGCACGCGCTCGGTGCGCAGCCCGTAGGCGGCCTTGGCCAGCAGCCGCTCGCGCTTGGCATCGAGCAGCATCACCGAGCACGCCTTGGCATCGATCAGCTGGCAGATCAGCTCGGCGATCCGCGACAACAGGATTCCCGGATCGAGGTCGGAGCCGATCAGCTTGCCGATCTCGAACAGCGCCGCAGGGAGCTTGTCGAGTCCGGTCATGCTCCCTGGACGTAGCCGATGAACGGGAGGTTCCGATACTGCTGCGCGACGTCGAGGCCGTAGCCGACGACGAACTTGTTGGGGATCGTGAAGCCGAGATAATCGATCACGACCGCCTGCTCGGACCGGTCGGGCTTGTGGAGCAGCGAGCACAGCGCCAGCGAGGCGGGCCGCCGGGTGCGCAGGTTGTCGAGCAGGTAGTGCACGGTGTGGCCGGTGTCGACGATGTCCTCGACCACGATCACGTGCTTGCCCTCGATCGGCCGCGACAGATCCTGCGTGATCTGGACGACGCCGCTCGACACCGTGGCGTCGCCGTACGAGGAGATGCCGATGAAGTCCATGTAGATCGGCAGCGCGATGTAGCGAGCCAGGTCGGCCAGGAAAATCACCGAGCCCTTGAGCACACCGAGCACCACGACATCGGCCGACTGGGCGCGCGCCGTGTAGTCCTTGGTGATCTGCGCCCCGAGCTCCGCACAGCGCTTCTCGATGGCTTCAGCAGAGATCAGCTCGGCGAACGGCTCCGTGGGCCGGTTCCAGGGCGGGGCAACCATGACAACGAATGTATCCCAGCCGGTGGCTAGATCCGGCGCCGCGGCGCGCCCAAGCACGCTACAATCATTCGAATGGTCGGTATTGGCGACCTCGATCCACAGCTGGGTGCACTGCTGGGGGAATCGACGACGGAGATCGACGTCGCTCGCAAGAATCGGGTGTTCTGCAACCGAAATCTGCGAATGGACTCGATCGAGATGATCGGGTTCGACATGGACTACACGCTGGCCCTGTATCACCAGGACCGGCTGGAGAAGCTGTCGATCCAGCTCACGCTCGACAAGCTGATCGGCAAGCACGGCTATCCCGAGGCGCTGCGCGAGGTCCACTACGACCCGCGGTGGGCGATCCGCGGGGTCATGGTCGATCGCCAGCTCGGCAACGTCTTCAAGCTCGATCGCCACAGCTACGTCGGGCGCTGCTACCACGGCTTCCGCGAGCTGACGCACGACGAGCGCCGCGTCGCGTACCGCAACGAGAAGATCAACCTGTCCAACGATCGCTGGGAGTGGATCGACACGCTGTTCGGTCTGCCCGAAGCGGTGATGTACACGACGCTGGTCGACTGGTACGGCAAGCAGAAGCTCGACGTCGACTACGACAAGCTGTTCGGCGACATCCGCATGGCGATCGACGAGGCGCATCGCGACGACACGCTGAAGAGCGTGATCAAGAGCGACTTGCCCTCGTACATCGTCAAGGATCCGCTGCTCGCGGAGACGCTCCACAAGTTCCGCAGCTCCGGCAAGAAGCTGTTCGTGCTCACCAACTCGCTCTACGACTACACGAGCGTCGTCATGAGCTATCTCCTCGACGGCGAGCGCAAGGCGTATCCGTCGTGGCGCAACTACTTCGACATCGTGATCGTCGGCGGTGCGAAGCCGGCGTTCTTCAACGAGCTGCGGCCGTTCCAGCAGATCGATCCCGCGACCAACCAGCCGATCGTCAACGGCGAGATCAAGCACCTGTCGCGCGACAAGGTCTATCAGGGTGGCAACGTCGTCGCGTTCGAGCAGATGACGGGGATCTCCGGCGAGCGCGTCCTCTACATCGGCGATCACATCTACGGCGACATCCTGCGTCTGCGCAAGCAGCACATGTGGCGCACGGCGATGGTGCTCCAGGAGCTCGAGCGCGAGATCAGCGTCAACGACCGGCTCGAGGCGCAGATTCGCGATCTCGACCTGCTCGACCGCCGCCATCGCAACATCCAGTCCGAGATCGATTTCCAGTCGCTGCGCCTCAAGAAGATCCAGCGGCTGCTCGACGACCCCGCGGCCTCGGCATCGCTGCGGGTGCGGCTCGAGGAGGAGCGCAAGATCGCGCGCTCCGCGATCGATTCGCTGCGCGACCGCGCGAACCTGATGGTGACCGAGGTCGACTCCCTCGAGGCGAGGATCGATCGCGCCTTCAATCCGTACTGGGGCTCGTGCCTGCGCGAGGGCAACGAGAACTCCCGGTTCGGCGAGCAGGTCAACGACTACGCCGACCTCTACACCTCTCGCGTCTCGAACTTCGGACCCTATTCGCCGCTGCGTTACTTCCGCGCCCCGAGGCGGCCGATGCCACACGAGGTGTGAGCTGCATCGCTTGCCGTCCGGGGCTCGACCAGTGGTAGGGTCGCGGCGTGCGGGTGCTGCTTCTGTGTTGTCTTGCCGCGTGCAGCTACCGGCCGCCCGCCGACCAGCAGCCGAGCGACGGCATGCCCGACGATGCCGACACCGGTAGCGACAGCGGCGATGCGCCGCCCGACAGCATGGTCGCGCCTCCACCCACGCCGTGCGTCCAGAAGTGGCTCGACGGCACGATGACGTTCACCAACAGCGCCACCCTCAAGGCCGCTAACGGCTCGCTGTTCACGTTCGCGCAGGAGCGCGATCCATTCCTGTCCTCCGACGAGCTGACGCTGTTCTTCGCAAGGCAATCCGCCTCCAACGACGCCGACGTGTTCTCGACATCGCGGGAGACCCTCGACGGTAACTTCGCGACCCCGAGCGCGAACATGTCGCTCAGCGACACCCAGCAGGACGACAGCAAGATCGGGATGACCGGAGATGACCTCACCGTGATCGTCGCCTCCAACCGCGCGGGCGGCGCGGGCGGCGCCGACCTGTGGCAGAGCACGCGTGCGAGCGCGAATGCAGCGTTCCCGACGCTCGACCAGTCGTTCCTCGCCAACGTCAACACCGCCGAGGATCAGCTCGATCCGCACCTGTCTCGCGACGGTCGCCGGCTCTACTTCGCGAACGGCTCGCCGCAACAACTGATGCTCGCCGAGCGCACGGACGCGACGATCCCCTTCGATACCCCGATCGCGATCCAGAACATCGGCGATCCGTCGGGCGACGCCGATCCCACGCTGACCGGCGACGAGCGCGTGATCATCTTCGCGTCGAATCGCGGCGGCGCCGAGGGCGGCAGCAACCTGTGGTACGCGACCCGCGCCGAGCGCGATCAGCCGTTCGGTACGCCGATCGCGATCTCCGAGGTCAACACCTCGGACAACGACTCCGATCCGTTCATCACCGCGGACGGCTGTCACCTCTACTTCGCCAGCACCCAGGCCGTGGGCGGCGACGACTTCGACCTGTTCTTCACCACGCTCGAGTGATGCGTCGCCTCGCGTTGCTCGCGCTGCTGTGCGCGTGTCCGCGAGCGACACCGAAGCCGGCTGTCGACCAACCGCCACGGCTCGTCGTGTTGCTGGTGATCGATCAGTGGCCGCAGTGGTCGTTCATCGCCAAGCGGCCGGCCTTCACCGCCGGCTTCGATCGGTTACTGCGCGAGGGCGAGTGGCACACGGGCGAGCATCCATCACCGGCGACGATGACCGCCGTCGGTCACGCGCTGCTCGGCACGGGCGAGCCGCCATCGGGCTCGGGCATCATCTCGAACGAGTGGTGGGACCGCGAGACCGAGGCAATGGTCGGCTCGGTGCAAGACACCGCCGGACCATCGGCGCATCGGTTGCGCGTGCCCGGCCTCGGCGATGCGATGGCAGCCGGCGGCGGTGGCAAGGCGATCGGGATCAGCCTCAAGGACCGGTCGGCGATCTTGCCGCTCGGTCATGCAGGGACGTCGATCTGGTACGACAACAAGCTCGTCGCGTTCCGCAGCAACACCACGGTGCCGTGGCTCGACGCGTACAACCGCGCCCATCCGATCACGCCGCGCCTGCAGTACGTGTGGACGCCGCTCGAGGCAGCGAAGACCGCGTCGGGCGTCCCCGACGATCAGCGTGGCGAGGTCGGCGACGAGGGCTTCGGACCGACGTTCCCGCACGATCTGGGTGCCAACCCGCATCCGGCGAGCGCGCTGATCGCGACCCCGCTCGGCAACGATCTCGTGCTCGATGTCGCCACCGCCGCGCTCGACGGCGAACAGCTCGGCGCCGACGACAAGCCGGATCTGCTCGTCGTCAGCCTGTCGTCCAACGACTACATCGGCCACGCCTGGGGCCACGAATCACAGGAAGCGTGGGACGAGATGCTGCGGCTCGACGCCCGGCTCGCGACGTTTCTCGACGCGCTCGACGCCAAGGCGGGCAAGGGCCGGTGGGCGATGATCGCGACCAGCGATCACGGCGCGGCGCCGTTGCCGGAGATGTTCCCCGACGGCGGGCGGTTGTCGTACGAATCGATCAAGACGGCCGCGAACAACGCGGCGATCGCGGAGCTCGGCCCCGGCGAATGGATCGCGGCCGCGAAGTTCGCGGGCGGGGTGTACCTGTCGAAGGCCGCGCTCGCGCAGCCGGATCGCGAGCGCAACATCGCGATCAAGAAGATCGTCTACGCGCTGCGCTCGTTCCCCGGGCTCGCGCGGGTCGAGCGCACCGATGCCTTCGCCGGCAACTGCGGTGCCCGCACGGGCGATGCGTTCCTGCTGTGCCAGATGCTCGATGTCGAGCGCAGCGGCGAGGTGCTGTTCCTGCCGAAGCGCGGCTGGATCCTCTACAGCACGCCGCACGCGACCGCGCACGGCTCGCTGAACGATTACGACCGCGAGGTGCCGGTGATCGTGCTGCCGCCGAACCGAACGCCGCACGCTCCGCTCGCGAAGCCCAGCGAGACCACCGTGCGGATGATCCGGATCTCGACCATCCTCGCGCGCTGGCTCGGCGTCACGCCGCCGGTATCGATGAAGCGCTAAGAGTAGTCCCACAAGCCCGTTCTCGTGGAACTGGACCTGAAAAGACTGCCGGTTCGCCATCGCATTCGGTCGGACGTGGTCCGGCGGGTGCCGATCTCATTCCGGGTTGAACACGCGGCCATGCCAGCGATTCGCCGAGCCACCACGACGAGGTCGGGTGTGGGCATCCGCCATGCGATGCAGGAGCCATCGCGTGCGGAGAGGCCGGTTGACTCGGACAGGGTGTCTTGCCACCCCGCGTACGATGAATCAGAGAGCGCATCGCGAAGCTCGTCGAGCGCGTCGCGCGACGCCGCGTAGTCGACTCCTGCCGAAGCGCCAGAGACCTCGACGAACGAGGCGAGCACGGCGGAGACCGCGTCGCGATCTCCTCGCAGACCACAAACCGTGCAGTCGTGGACGCGATCACGCAAACGCTTGGCGACCCGTGCACCACACGGGCAGTGTTGTGACAGCGCCGTGGTCGCGGTCGACGCGCGAACGACTCCACCGATCCCGCCAGCCAGCGCCCCGACCGCCGTCGCTTCGCGTTCGATGGCAGCGATCAAGGTGCCAGGTGAGAACGCCGCGACGGCGCGCCCCCACGACGCCGACCACGACGTGATCCGGACGTCCTCGACCACGAGGCGATAGCCATGGATCGCGACCACCTCGGCCGCGATCCTCCGGGCGCGATCGTGCCGGGCCTGGATCTCCGATCGCGCGTCCCACGCCCTCGCACGATCGAGGCGACGATAGCTGCGTGACAGGCGATCGCGGCGAAACGCCTGGAGCGGTCGGCCGGCGGAGGTCGCCACGCGCGGGCCGGCAGGCACGACATCGAGCTGCCGCAGGCCCGCCTCGGCGCGGCGGCGGGCGCGCTTGGCCTGGCGCTTGGAGAGCTGGTACTGCGCGCGATTCATCGCGCGGCGCGAGCGCTCGAGGGCACGTTGTCGGCGCCGCTCGCGCTTGGCGCGACCGCGATCGCGCTCGCGGGCTGCGCGATCGTGCTCGATCCGCGTGAGCTTCACGGCGTGACCGGCTTCGTGAGAGGCGATGGTGACGTTGCTGACGTTGGCGTCGATGCCGGCGGAGCGATCCGCCGTGGCAATCGCCGCCTGCGCCCTGCGCCGCGCGGTGGCAGGCGAGGCGTAGGGGTGCACCAGCACCATCAGATGCGCCTCGTAGCTCCAGCCGCCGGGCGCGCCGGGGCAGCGTCGACGAACGAGATCGATCTTGTGCCACGTGCTCGGATCTGACAGGTGATGGGCGAGGTGCGCCTGGTTCGACGGCGCCGTGGGCAACCGGACCGGCAAGACGAGCTCGCCGCCGGCGAGACCGCTGAACACGACCACCAGCGGACCGGTGTGGCGCCACCACGCCTCGCTCGTGATCGCGCGGAGTCGCCGTGGTTGGACGAAGCGGCCCTCGTCATCGAGGTAGGCGGCCCGATGGCCATCGAGCGTGCCGTGAAGCCGAGCGGTCTCCCACTTGTTGGGCTTGGTGTGGGAGCGAGCGCGGCCCGGCAACCGTGTGAACGCTTCGAATCGCCCGACGCGCGGACCGCCGTGTCGACGGCCCGAGGCGTCGCGAAACAGGTGGCGCTCGACTCCGACCCAGACGCTGTCGGCGAGATGCATCGCCAGCGCCTTGGTGACGTGGCGACGAAGGTGAGGCGCCGCATCGAGGTGCTGCTTGGCGGCGCGCTCGAGCCCCGAGCGCGACAGCCCGAGGCGTTCGCGGACCCGCTCGGGATCGAGCGCTCGCGCGTGGCCGGCGGCCCAGTACGCCCGGCTCGCCTGACGCGCCTGGCGTTGGAGCGCGCGCCGCAGCTGGTATGCGGACCGATACATGTCTTCCAGACGCCGGCGCTGCACCGGATCGCTGGTATCGAGCGCGAGGCGAATCACCGACACGCCGTCGTCGGAGCTCCTCGACCACGGCGTCTGCTTGTTCGGACCTCGAGTCCGTCGCTCGGATGCCGGTGCCATGGATCGATCCTACGCCCGCGATCTGACACTCACGATCCTACGATCCTATCGTGATCGATTCATCGTGGTTCGAGTTGGCGGGCATCCGTCGCGTCGAGCTCGCTCAGCTCGTCAACCGTCTGCCATTCGTCAGGTCGCGAGGGCGCCGACCGGCGTGGTCGCTCGAGCATCGCGTCCTGCTCACCTGCATCGCGCTTCGTACCAACCTGACCGTGCGCGAGCTTGCCGCCGTGACTCGCATCTCGAAGTCCACGGTCCATCGAATCATCGCCGCCGTCACGCCGCAGCTCGCCGCATGCGTTCCTTGCCAACCGCCGGATCGACGGTTCGCGTGGGTGGTGGACGGAACCCTGATCGCGACACGCGATCACTGCTACGCGGCCAAGTCGAAGAACTATCGATGGTCGTGCAATGCGCAGATCCTGATTCGTCGACGCGACCTCGCCGTGATCGCATCCGTCGCCGGCGGTCCAGGGAATCGGAATGACGTCGTTCACTATCGAGGCTCCACGATCGAGCGCCTCTGCAAGACACATCGTGGTGTCCTGGCCGATGGCGGGTACGGCGGAATCGCCGAGTTACGAACGCCTCGCTTCCGCAAGAACCGCATCGTGCGAGATCGTGCCTGGCGGGTGCATCGTCGTCGAAGGGCTCGCGTCGAGCACGCCATCGCACGCCTCAAAGACTGGCGAATCCTTCGAGATCACAGGCGCCGAGGCCATCATCTCGATCACTCGGTACGGGCTGTCTGCGTGCTGCACAACCTACGACTCGAGATGCGGGACAACACTTAGTACTACCTGATCGTTTTTTTCTTCTTGCGGTGTTCAGATCGCGGCTCTGCTTGCGGCGAACGTGAACGTCGAAACGGTCTCGTACACAGCGGACACCAGCCGATGAGCTCCAGCAGGAGCCGCTGTA
>JAEYYY010000103.1 GCA_023430775.1 Pseudomonadota bacterium | reverse complement strand
ACGTAGTGGTGCAGCAGCACGTAGCCACTGCCCGGCGAGCGCGGCCCGAGGAAGGTGCCGATGATCGAGCTCGTGCACTTGGTTCCCTTGAGCGCGTCGCTCTCGAACCAATCGTCGAGAAAATCGCCCGCGCTCATCGTCAGCAGCCGACCGAGGAGATCGAAGTCCTCGCGCGGCATCGCCCGCAACCGCGCCGCGATCTGCGCCATGGTCTCGCGATCGCGCGGCGACGCCGGGTTGGGCGGCGTCAGATCGAGGAGCGGCTTGATCGCGAGGGCGAGCCGGCGCATCGCCGCCGCGTACTCGGCGTAGGCGTCGGCATCGCGCGCGGAGTGGCGCAGGATCTCGGCGCGCGTCAGGTCGTGATCGGGCCAGTCGGCCAGGTAGTTGCCGTCGGGCTGCGGCGCGAACGTCGATTCGAGCGGGATCAGCTCGGCGCCGTACTTCGGCAGCTCGAGCTCGCGGATCACCTCCGCGCGCAGCAGCGAGATCAGATACGCACCGGGCAGGTACTTGAAGCCCGGATAGATCTCCTCGGTGACGCCGGCGCCGCCGACGATGTGGCGGCGCTCGAGCACGACGACCTTGTAGCCGGCGCGCGCGAGATACGCGGCGTGCACGAGGCCGTTGTGACCGGCGCCGATGACGATCGCGTCGTGCTTCATGCGGTCTTCCGCGCGAGCTTGAGGAACGGCAGCGCGACCACCCTCGCCGCGAACGAGAGCCGCTTGCGATCGACCATCAGATCGATCGTCAGTTGCGTGCCCGGTGCGGCTGCCGCCGGCGCGACCTGCGCGAGCGCGATGTACTTCTTGAGTGTCGGCGACCACGTACCGCACGTCGCGTGACCGACCTGCGCACCGTGGAACAGCGGGATCACCTCGCGCCACGGGATCGCCGGCAGCGGCACCGTCAGCCCGAGCTCCTCGTGCGCGCGCTCGAACGCGACGTGATCGATCTCGATCCCGACGAGCACCAGCGACGGCCCGCGCGCCTTCTCCTCGGCGAGTGCTCGCTTGCCGACGAAGCTCGGCTTCGCGAGGTGGACCGCCCAGCCGAGCCCGAGCTCGTACGGCGAGCTGGTCTGGATGTCCGCCATCGCCTTGGTGACCGGCAGGTAATCGACGTCGAGCATGATCAACCCGGCCTCGATGCGCGCGACATCCATCGCCCAGATGCCGGCGGGCTGCAGCGCGAAGCCGCGCCCGATCTCGGTCAAGCGATCCCACGCCGCGAGCGCGTGGTCCTCCGGGATCCACAGCTCGTAGCCGAGGTCGCCGGTGTAGCCGGTGCGCGAGATCATGATCGGCTCGCCGGCGAGCGTCGCGTGGGTGAAGCGGTGGTACTCGAGCCGGCCCAGCTCCATGCCGGTCGCCGCTTCGAGCAGCGCGCGCGACGATGGCCCCTGCACCGCGAGCGTGCCGAGCCGGCGAGACACGTCGACGATCGCGACGTCGAAGCCAGCGGCGTGATCGGTCAGCCACCGCAGGTTGCTCTCCGCCGAGGTCAGCCGGAAGGTCGTGTCGCCGAGCCGCGCGATCGTGCCGTCGTCGACCAGCTTGCCGCGCGCGTTGCACCACGGCGTGTAGACCATGTGACCGACCTCCATCTTCGAGAGGCGGCGGGTGACCAGGCGATCGAGGAAGCGGAGCGCGTCGCGCCCGGTGATCTCGTACTTGAACAGCGCCGAGACGTCGATCACCACGCAGGCGTTGCGGATCGCGGCGGTCTCGCGATCGGTGGTCAGCTCGTACGCACTCGCCACCGTGTGGCCGGCCCACCGGCGCCACTGGTTGCCCTGCATCAGGGCCTCCGTGCGGGGATGAAACGGCGTCGTCTGCAGCGCGAGCATCGGGGCCGGCGCAATCTACTCGATTCGCAAGCCCTGCAAACTACGAACGATCTTGTTCGATCTGACCGCTCCGATTTCCGGTTAATGGCGCGAGGTTCCCGGCCGCCGGAGAGCGCGTCAGATCCCCCTCGTAGAGTGCCGGCCGTGGCGAAGCTCTACTTCCGGTACGGCACGATGGACTCGGCGAAGTCGATGAACCTGCTCGCGGTCGCCCACAACTACCGCAAGCAGGGCAAGCGGGTGCTCCTCCTCAAGCCGCGGCTCGATACCCGGTTCGGCGCCTCCAAGATCTCGTCGCGCTGCGGGCTCGAGGCCGAGGCTGACCTGATGGTCGACGAGGACAGCTCGCTCGATCCGCGCGACTTCGAGGGCCTCGATTGCGTGCTGGTCGACGAGGCGCAGTTCCTGGCGCCGAGCGTGATCGAGGATCTCCGCCGCATCACCGATGACCCGGGCGTGCCGGTGATCTGTTACGGCCTGCGCACGGATTTCCGCACCAGGCTGTTCCCCGGCGCCCAGCGGCTGATGGAGCTCGCCGATGGCATCGAGGAGGTCAAGGTGACCTGCCAGTACTGCCAGAAGAAGGCGATCTGCAACCTGCGCTTCGTCAACGGCACACCCACCACGCAAGGCCCGCAGGTCCAGCTCGGCGCCGACGAGTCGTACGCGCCGGTGTGCTGGCACCACTACGACGAGGCGACCAAGCAGATCTCGCTCGACTCCGGCGCCACGCTGCGTCTGACCTAAGGAACGTGGACCACGCGCAGGAACGGCTTGCCGTTCGTCGACAGGCGCGTGCGGAACTTCGGACCGTCGCTGTTCACGCTGGTGATCGCGATGCCGAAGTTGTCATCGGGCGTGGTCACCCAGCCCTGCACCGTCGCCGCGTCGACGGCCGATGCAAACTCGGTGTTCTCGAGGTTCGGCGTGAACGTCGCGATCATCGTCATGCCGCGCGATGGCGGCGCGGCGCCGGGCGACGACCACAGGACGCCGGTCGAGCGCGAGTTCCAGGTCGCGCTCGTCTCGGACCATGACTGGAGCACCGGGAACACCGTGACGGTCGCGCCCTCGTCGGTGGTGGTGAAGACGTGAAGCTCGGCCGACATCACGGTCGTGGTGGTCGGCAGCCCGCTGAGATCGAAGCGGATCAGCGTCACCGCAGGCGGACCACCATCGGTGAGGAGCGTCGAGTCATTCGCGAACGACGTGTTGGGCGACACCGAGTCGATCCAGGTGTCCGCGCTCGCCACGAAGTCGGTGGTCACCGGATCGGGGATCGGCGCATCCGGTGGCGCATCGGGCTCGGTCACCGTGGTGTCGGGGAGCGGCCCATCGGGATCGGGCTCCGACGGCGTATCCGGCGCGGGTTGATCGTCCCCGGAGGCCGGAGCCTTGTACGCGCAGCCTGCGGCCAGAACAAATAGCCACGACAAACGGCCCATCCCGTCGATGCTAACGCGAGGTCGCGCGCCCGCGAAAGGGCTCCAATGTGAGGGTTCAGTTGAGGTCGGCGCGGCGGTTTCGCCACTCGACGAACAGGGCGGAGAACCGCGGATCTGCGTGTAGCGGCGCGAGATCGTTGTCGGTCTCCATCTTCTCGGTGTGCTCGTACTCGTGCTCGATCGCACGCGAGACCTGCTCGAGCGCCCGATCGATCTGACCGACCGCTGCATAGGCGCAGGCGGCCGAGTGATAGATGTACGGATTCTCGGCGGCGAACGGCTGGCCGCCATCGGCGAGCTCCACCGCGAGCCGGTAGTCGCCGAGCGCGTGAGCGTGAATACACGCGTTGTTCCACGCCATCACCAGGGCCGTCCGCGCCTCGCCGGCATCTCGCTCGGGTTCCGGCAGCGCCAGCACCTTGCGCAGGATCTGCAGCGCCTGCGGGCGCTCGACCGAGAAGCTGACGTTGTAGAGGTACGGCACCAGCGTCTTGTCCTCGGGCATCCGATCGAGGACGGCTGCCAGCGCGGCCGGGGCGTGGCGTGCGACCGACGCGGCGAGCTCCGCCAGATCTTCCGGATCGGTCGCCGACATCGTCTCGGGGTCGAGCAACTCGAGGGCGCGCGGCAACTCGGCCGGCGCGTGCTCGGCGATCTCGCCGACGACGAGCAGTCGAACATCGCGGCTCGCAGCATCGCGGGCGAGCTCGATCGCATCGGCGAGCCGGCGCTGGCGCACCAGCACGATCGCGAGATAGCCCGAGGCATCGGACTTGCCGTCGAAGGCGAGCGCACGACGGAGGAGCCGTTCGGCGACCTCGGCCGTCTTCGGCATGTCGGGATCGTGGTCGAGCGCGACCTCGATCAACATGCCGGCGAGCTCGCGCCGGCTCCACGCGCTTTGCGAGACCGCCCACGCGAGCGCACCCTCTTCGCCGTGACGCTTGAAGCGATCCGCGAAGGGATTGCCGGCGAGCACGAACGGTGCGCCATCGTCGCCCGACGCCCGCGACTTGACCGCCTGATCGATCACCTCGAAGCGCGCCCAGCTGATCGGGATGATGTCGTGGATGCGCGCGAGCACCCACAGCAGGAAGTGCGCCTGATCGGAGGCCGTCGCCGGCACCGCGAACTTCTCGACCCACATCAGCGCGGAGCGATGCTTGCGATCGTGGATGACGTCGGCGCGCTGGAACGCCTCCATCTCGTCGGCACGCTCGTCCTGGTAGACCGAGAGCCACAGCGCGAAGAACGCGTTGACCACCGACTCCTCGCCCGGCAGGCCCTCGCCACCGAGCTTGAACGCGACGCCGAAGCTCTCCCAGTCGTAGCTCTCGATGATCTCGGGGAAACGCGCGATCGGGACCGGCACCGCGTGCTCGAGGGGCGGCGGGCCGTTGCGCCAGTGGCTCTCGAGGACGCCGATGTCGACCTCCGCGGTCTCGGGGTCGAGA
>JAEYYY010000102.1 GCA_023430775.1 Pseudomonadota bacterium | reverse complement strand
GATGGGGGCGGCGCTCGTCGGCTGCGCAGCCGACGGCATGGGGCCCGGTGGTGATGACAATCCGCCCGTCGATCCGCCGCAGGATCCGCCGGTCGATCCGCCGCGCGAGCTCGACGCCTCGGGCACCTACCGCATCCACAGCAAGTTCGATATCGCCCAGAACATGCCGGGCACCGTGGGCGACGCGGTCAACGGGCTGATCGCGATGACCGACGATCCGAACGATCCCGCGCACTGGATCCTGACGCAGACGATCGCGCAGCTCCCCGATGGCTTCTTCAAGGATCTGCTCGTCGCTTCCGAGCCGTTCGTCGCCAGCGAGCTCAACGATCAGCTGATCGCGCTCGCGCCGGATCTCGTCAGCACGCTCCTCGATGTCGGCGGCATGGTCTCCGACATCGCGAAGAACTTCGGCCTCGGCGAGACGCTGACGGTGGGGACCGACCCCGATGGCCTCTACGTCGGCACGCTGACGATCGATGCATTCGAGCTCGACATCAACAGCACGAACCACACGTACAAGTTCGTCGACTACGACCTCGAGAACATCAACGCGACGCAGCTGCCGGTGACGCTCGACGCGACCAAGAAGTTCTCGATCGGTCAGCACCAGTTCCCGATCCCGTACGGCACGGTGCTCCGCATCGGGGTCGACGAGGCGATCATCCCGGCGATCGATCCGAACGCGAACAACCTGACCGAGCTGCTCGCCGGTGTCGTCGATTGCCAGGCGGTCGGCCAGGAGATCGCGGATGCGCTGGGCTTCGGCGGCGCGGCGATCTACGCCGGCGCGTGCACGCTCGGCCTCCAGGCCGCCGCCAACGCGATGTACGACCAGATCGCGGGCATCGATAGCTCGGCACTCGATTTCGACATCGCCGGCCGCTCCACCGCGGTCGACGCCGACGCCGACTACGAGGTCGATCGCCTCGACAACGGCACCTGGACCGGCACGCTCGGCTACTCGGGCACGGTCGCGCCGCTCGGCACCGCGACGTTCACCGGCGTGCGCGTCGACCAGCCGCAGTGACTGCATAACCGCCTGCGCAGTAGTTCGCGCACCACGTCGGCTGGCACCGATGTCGTGGCAACCGCTGGCAGCCGGCACCGGCACGCGTAGTTAGCGTCGGGCATTGCCCGTGCTCACCCACGGGCATGCTCGATCGCCGTGCCGTCTACCTGCTGTGTAGTGCCGTCGGACTGTTCGCGGTCTCACTCGCCTTGCCCGCGCTTGCCGTGACCAGCAAGCCGCTGCTCGGAGGAGCGAGGACGGCCGAGGAGTTGCCGGGCGTGGTGTGCCTCGCGATGGGATGGCTCTACCTGCCCGGATGGCTCGCGAACCCGTTGCTCCTCGCGGCGGCGATCCTCCACGGCCTGCGCCGTCACCGCGTGGCGATCGTACTGCTGGTGCTCGCGCTGATCTCCGCGCTGGCGGCGCCGATCTTTCTCGCCAGCCTGCGCGGTGGCATGTACGAGCTGCGCCATCCGCTCGTCGGTTACTACCTGTGGGTCGCGAGCATCCTCGTGATGCTGGTGAGCGCGACCCGGTCGGCGCTGCGCGATATCGATCGCCGGCTCGCGATCGCCGCGTGGGGTGATGGTCGCTCACCGCTGTCCATGCGCGGTCATGCGGCGCGGCCGATGCGCGATAACCGCGCGCAATTCTAGCTGTCGTCGAGTGGCGCAGCCGTTGCGAAGCGGCGCGCGCATGAGGCGCTTCTTGTTCGTCGTGCTCGCGGCCTGTAACGCCGCCGAGCCGGGCGGCCCCGAGCCGGTGACCACCGGGGAGTTCCACCATTACGTGACCAGCTCGCTGCGGATCCCGATCAGCGGCGAGCTGCAGCGCGAGTACGGCATCGACGTCGATGGCGATGTCGCGGGGCGGCCCGACAACCAGCTCGGCAACGTGTTCGTGGCGCTGACCTCGAACTCCGATGCAGATGTCCAGGCGCAGATCGATGGCGCGATCGCCGAGGGCTCGGTCGTGCTGCTGCACTCGGTGCGGGCGGATGATCTGGGGGCCGACCGCAGCGTGTCGTGGCAGGTCTACGGCGGCGAAGCGAGTGGCGCAGCGCCGGCATTCGATGGCACGGATTCGTTCACGCTCGGCGAGGGTGTCTCGAGCCCGATCCTCGGTCGCACCAGTGGCGGCTACTACGACGCGACCAAGGCAGGCGCCGGCGCGCTGACGGTGCGGCTCCAGATCTCGGAGGCGACCGCGCCGCTCGCGCTCGATCTGATCGCGGCGCGTGTCGAGGCGACGATCGACGACACCGGGTGCAGCGGTCGGCTCGGCGGCGCGGTGACGATGGAGCAGATCGATCGCGAGCTGATCCCGTCGGTGGTGACCATGATGAACGCGGCGATCGCGCGCGACCCCGGTTGCCCCGAGGCGTGCGAGTCCGGAACGTCGGCGGCGCTGATCGTCGACGTGTTCGACGAGAACATGGACGGCATGGTGACCGAGATGGAGATCAAGGACAGCTCGATCATCCAGACGCTGCTGTCGCCCGATCTCGATCTGCTCGATGCGTCCGGTGCGTTCGCACCCGACGATGTCGCCGATTCGATCTCGCTCGGGGTCGGCTTCGATTGCGTGCCCGCGAGCTTCATGGTGCCGGGGGAGTCGTGAAGCTCGCGTGGGTCCTGGTCGCCGCCGCCTGTGCCGAGCCAGCGCCGGCGTTGCCGAGCGAGCTCGTGCCACCACCGGCGGGGCGTGGCTTCCAGCTCGACGAGGGTGACTTCACGGTGCCGCCCGGCGAGGAGGGCTTGTACTGCATGCGCCTCCCGGTGCCGCCCGAGTACGGCGACGAGCCGCTGTTCGTCACCCAGATCGAATCGCGCCTGCCGGTCGGCACGCACCACTTCTTCATGGCCTACAACTCGGAGCCGGTCGACGACCAGATCGGCTGCTTTCCGTCGGGGCCGTACGTGTCGACACAGGAGGCCGAGCAGCACGATGGTGGCGGCGGCAAGCTGATGTTCCTGTCGGGTGAGGGCGAGTACTCGTACACGCTGCCCGCGGGCTACGCGTTCTATCTGCCGAGCGGCGCCGGCCACATGGTCACGAGCCACCACGTGCTCAACGTCGCCGACGAGGAGCGCGCGATGTACGGACGCTTCAACGTTCACACCGCGCCGGCGGCCGAGATCGCGCATCCGATCAACCAGCTCAACTGTCTCCTGCAAGACATCTGGATCGCACCGCACAGTGAATCGACCGTGTCGGGCACGTGCATCGCGCCGTTCGATCTCGATCTGGTGGTGCTCGCGTCGCATGCGCACCAGCACCTGCGGCGATTCGAGATGCTTCACGAGGGCGAGCTGATCTACGAGAGCAAGGACTGGGACTCGCCCGACATCGTGACGCTCGCGGAGCCGCGCAGGATGAGGGCAGGCGAGGGGCTCGAGTTTCGCTGCACGTTCCGCAACGACGGCGATCAATGGATCGTGTTCGGCACCGGCGACTACGGCGAGATGTGCGCGATCATGAGCCAGTACGCGTATCCACCCGAGCGCGTCGACGAGGTGCCGCCGAGCCTCGGCACGATCATCTATCGCGATGGCCTCGCGGCCGAGCTGGTGGAGACCACGGACATCGACGGACCGTTCTGAGATACGGTGGCCGCCTATGGCGAGCAGGTATGCGGCGTTTCCGGCGGCGGTGATCTACAAGACCAAGACCCTCCAGACTCCCTGTCAGCATCTGCTGTGGGGCGACGAGGTGGAGGTCGAGGCGGACGACGGCAAGGTGGCGAAGGTGGTCGGGCGCAAGGTCGCCGGTTACATGAGCTCGAAGGATCTCGACAGCTACGGCTGTCTGCAGATCACGTTCGTCGATATCGGGCAGGGCGACGGTGCGTTCCTGACCATGCCGAACGGACAGCACATGCTCGTGGATGCGGGGCAGGGCGACAACATGAAGCGCTTCCTGCGCTGGCGGTTCGACAACTTCAAGACCAAGGTCGCGTTCGAGTCCGCCGTGATCTCGCACTCCGACGAGGATCACTACGGTGGCTTCGACGATCTGTTCGACGAGAACCTGTCGATCGGCACGCTGTACCACAATGGTCTCGTCGAGCGCGCTGGTGACAATCCGGTGGGCGCGAGGTCGACTACCAAGCCGAGCCTCGTCACCGAGCTGATCGCGACGAAGACGGAGCTCGAGAAGCTCCTGAAGAAGCCGGGAACGGTAGGCAAGAAGGTCTATCCGAAGCTGCTCGCGAAAGGGCTGGCGAAGAACATCTTCGGAAAGTTCCAGAGTCTGTCCGTCAAGGATCGCTATCTCCCCGGCTACGGACCGGGCGACGCGGTCCAGATCGAGGTGCTCGGTCCGGTGAGCGAGACGATCGAGGGCAAGACAGGGCTGCGCTGGCTCGGCGATCTCGGCAAGACCAAGAACGGTCACTCGGTGGTGTTGCGACTGACGTATGGCGGCGTCCGGATCCTGCTCGGAGGTGATCTCAACATTCCATCGGAGAACCTGCTGATGGGCTATCACACGGGCCTGCCTGCACCGGCACGCTCCGCCGACGAGCACACCAGGCTGGTGGCGACCGCCCGCAAGAAGCTGCAGGTCGACATCGCGAAGGCGTGCCACCACGGCAGCGCCGACGTGTCGCTCGATTTTCTGCGGGCGACGAATCCGGTCGCGACCGTGATCTCGAGTGGCGATGACGAGCCGCATGCGCATCCCCGTGCCGAAGCACTCGGTGCGATCGGTGCGTGCTCGCGCGGGCCGCGGCCGCTGATCTTCTCGACGGAGCTCGCGCGGTCCGCGCCGGAGCTCATCAAGCATCCGAAGGTGCTCAAGGCGCGGCTGTACGAGCTGCCGCCGCTGATCGCGGGCACCACGGATACCAAGCTCAAGGCGAAGCTCGAGAAGGAGTATCAGGAGCTGCTCGGCTCGATCGATCGCAGCGTCGCCGTGTTCGGGGCGATCAACCTGCGGACCGACGGCAAGCGAGTGGTGATGGGCTACAAGATCGAGAAGCCGAAGTTTCAGGACAGGAAGTGGGACCTCTACACGTTGATCCCCGACGAGACCGGCGAGCTGCGCTACGAGTCGAAGTACGACACCGAGTAACGCGATACCATCGGGGCATGGCCATCCAGGGTGCGCGTGCTCCGCACTGTCCGCGCTGCGGCACGCCCGCGGTGTGGCACGCCCAGCCGGGGCAGTGGGGATGCGATCGCTGCCAGCAGATGCTGCCGCCGATCCAGCACGCGCCGATCGCGACGTCGCCGTGGACGCCGTTCGCCGCCAATCAACCCGCGGGGATCGCGCGGCCGGATGCGCCGCCGTGTCCGCGCTGTAGTGCGGCGTCGGTGTGGCATCCCAACGTGCAGCAGTGGGGCTGCGATCGCTGCCGCTTGATGAACCCGATGATCCAGTACCTGGTGCTGCCGTCGAGCGCGACGTCGGGGCCCGGCACCGCGGTGGTCAAGGTGATCGTCTCGATCCTGCTGATCGCGATCGCGATCGCGGTCACCGTCTCGCTGCGCGTGCGTTAGTACTACTTGGTCGCTTTTCGATCGACGTCAGATCGCCGATGTGATCTACGTTTGAGATGACGCCACGCCGACTGCAAAAGCTGCGCAAGGAGTTGTCCTCGTTTTTGAACGAGTTGCTCGAAGG
>JAEYYY010000044.1 GCA_023430775.1 Pseudomonadota bacterium | reverse complement strand
GCGCACCTCGAAGTGGAGGTGCGGGCCGGTCGAACGGCCGGTCGAGCCGACCTTGCCGATGGCGGTTCCGGGCGTGACCTCGGCGCCCTTGACCACATCCACCGAGGACAGGTGGGCGTAGCGGGTCTCGAGGCCGTTCGCGTGCTTGATCGTGACGAGGTTGCCGTACGTGCCGGCGGGACCGGCGTGCGTGACGGTACCCGCGGCCGCCGCGACGACGGGCGTGCCCGCCTTCGCCGCGACGTCGAGGCCGGGGTGCATGCTCTCGGTGTGGTGGATCGGATCGATGCGCTTGCCGTAGCCGGAGGACAGCCGGCCGATCGTCGGCATCGCGAGCTTGCCGGGCTCGGTCTCGATCGGAGGCACGCTGCGCGGCATCGGCATCGCCATCGGCGGCGCCGAGGCCGAAGCGGGCTGGGCGACGTGGACGGCGGGCAGGCCGTCGCCGCCGAGCTGCTTCGCGAACATCTCGGCCATGCCGAGGCCGCCGGCGCCCGCCATCTTGTCGGCGATCGCCTCGTCGAGCATCTGCTTGAAGGTGTCGCCGGCGAACCCGCCGTCGAGCATGCCGCCACCGGCCGGGCGCGCCTCGGCGAGCAGCCGGCGCAGGAAGAACGCCTCGAGCTGCTTGCCAGCCTTTTGCTGATCGGTCTCCCGGGTCTGCGGGGCCGCGGTGGTGACGGCGGTGGTGGTCACAGCAGCTCGATCTCCGCGCGCAGCGCACCCGCGGCCTTGAGGGCGCGCAGGATCGGGACGAGGTCGCGCGGCTTCGCGCCGAGAGCGCCGAGCGCGGCCGCGACGTCTCCGACGGTGGCGGCCTTGTTCATCACGCGCATCGGGTTCGCGTCTTCCTTGACCTGCAGCTTGCTGCGGTTCACGACCTGCGTCGTGCCCTTGCCGAACGGCGCGGCGGGCTGGCTGACCTCGGGCGACTCGTCGACCTCGATCGTCAGCGAGCCGAACGTGATCGCGGCGGCGCGCAGGCGGACCGCCTCGCCGATCACGATCGTGCCGGTCTTCTCGTCGATCACGACCTTCGCCGCGAGATCGGGCTCGACCTCGATCGCCTCGAGGCGCGCGATCAGCTTCGTCACGTCCTCGGGCGGCGCCTTGCCGATCGGCACGACGACGGTCGCGGCGTCGACGACGCGCGCGGTGTTCGGGCCGATCGCGGCGTCGATCGCGTCCTTCATGCGCGTCGCCGTCGTGAAGTCGGGCTTGGCGAGGACGAGCGCGATCTGGTGGCGCGGGACCTCGGTCGGCGCGGCCGCCTCGACGATCGCGCCGCCGGGGATGCGGCCGACGAGGAGGTGGTTCTTCTTCGCCGACGCGCCCGACGCGCCCTCGGCGGAGTGGCCGCCGATCGACAGCGCGCCCTGGGCGATCGCCCACGTGCGCTGGTCGGGGCCCTTGATCGGCGCCGCCAGCAACGTGCCGCCGACGAGCGACTTCGCGTTGCCCATCGACGACACGGTCACGTCGATCGCCATGCCCGGCTTCGCGAACGCGGGGAGCTCGGCGGTGAGCATGACGGCGGCGACGTTCTTCGCCTTCATCTGGTTCGCGTCGACGGTGATGCCGAGCTTCTTCAGCATCTTCGCGAGGCCCTCGCGAACGACCGGCGAGCGCGCGTCGTCGCCGGTGCCGTCGAGGCCGATCACGATGCCGAAGCCCGTGATGTGGTTGTCGCGCACGCCCGCGATCGACGTCAGGTCCTTGATGCGGTCCGCGGATGCCGTGCCCGTGGCGAGGGCCAACCAGAGAGACGAGATGACGAGGAGGGCCCGCATCAGAATGGCCACACCTTCGAGAGGGCGCGCGAGAACCAGCCGCGGCGCTGCGTGTCGCTGACGTCGCCGCGACCGGTGTACTCGATCTCGGCATCCGCGATGCGCGACGACGGGACCGTGTTGTCCTCGGCGATGTCGATGCGGCGGACGATGCCGCTCATGTAGATGTGCTTCTCCTCGGCGCCGACCATCACGACCTTCGTGCCCTCGACGAACAGGTCGCCGCTCGGCAGGATCTGGCGGACGCGCACGGGGAGCGTCGCCTGCATCTGGCCCTGGCGCGCGACGCTGCCGTTGCCGGAGAACTTCTGGCTCGTCGTCGTCGCGAAGATCTTCGCCGGGTCGGCGTCGGGGTACTTCGCCTTGAACGCCGAGAGGAAGCCCGGCGCGGCGGGGACGCCGTAGGACGTGTCGTCGCTCTTGTCGAGCGAGGTGTCGGCCTTGTGCGACGCGAGGTCCCGCTCGTCGATGCGGATCACGAGGATGTCACCGACGCGGCCCGCGACGGCATCCTCGAAGTAGCCCGCCGTGCCCTCGGCATAGAGGCTGCCGCCGGTCGGTTGCGAGCGCTGGCCGAACTCGCCGGGATCGAGGCGGCGATGCTTCGGCTTGTAGGGCGCGATGTGGCTCGTGCAGCCGATCAGCAGCACGGCGATGACGGCGAGTCTCACGGGGCTTCTCCGACGACGACGGTGGACGGCGACACGAGCGTGCCGCGCACGATCGATCTGGTGTGAGCGAGGCGAACCAGCGCGGCATCGCCGGGGCGCGCCGCGAGCTCGAGCGTGCCGGTCCCGCGAACGCGCACGGCGCCGCGGTGGAGCTCGACGGTGAGCTGCGTGCCGCGCGCGAGCGGCGGCGCCAGCGTGACATCGGTGGTGCGGACGATCGCGCCGGGCGCGAGCGCCTGCGTGACGGTGGCGCCGACGAGCGACGCGCCCTTCGCGGCCGCGGCACCGTCGACGGCGCGCTGCTCGACCTGCACGTCGCCGGGGCCGATCTGTTCGCCGGCCACGAGCGCGCGCTGCGCGACCGCGACGAGGACGACCTTGCCGATCGTGACGGGCACGAACTGCGCGCGCTTGCCGCCGACGGCGAGCTTGATGCTGGGGCGACCGATCGCGAGCGCGCGCGGCAGCTCGACCGTCACCGTCGCCGGATCGACATCGAGCCCGGCGAGCTGCTTGGGCAGGTGGATCGCCGCGACGTCGGTGCCCGCGGGCAGCGCCGGCAGGAGCTGCGCGCGCACGATGTCGGCGAGCGGATCCGCGGCGGCCGGGGTCGCGAGCAGCAGGATGGCGAGCACCGTCTTCATCGCAGCTGCGCCGTCTGGCCGAGCATCTCGTCGGCCGCGCGAATGACGCGCGAGTTGATCTCGTAGGCGCGCTGGCCGGAGATCAGGTCGATCATCTCCTCGACGACGTTGACGTTGGAGATCTCGAGCATGCCCTGGCGCAGCGAGCCCGCGCCGCCTTCGCCCGGCGCACCGAGCACCGCGGTGCCCGACGCCGAGGTCTCCTTGAACAGCGTGCCGCCCTCGGCCGCGAGACCGCCGGGGTTGGCGAACATCGCGAGCTGGATCTTGCCGAGCTCGGTCGCCTGGGTGTCGCCGGGGATCCGCGCCGACACCGTGCCATCCGCGGCGATGCTCACCGACTGCGCGTCGGGCGGGACCGTGATCTCGCCTGCGATCGCGAAGCCGTCGCTGTTCACGAGGCGCCCTTCGGCGTTCATCTTGAGCGCGCCGTTGCGCGTGTAGGCGGTGCCGCCGTTGGGCAGCGTCACCGGCAGGTAACCGTGGCCCTCGATCGCGATGTCGAGCTGGTTGCCGGTGGTGTGGAGCTCGCCCTGGCTGTTCGAGCGCGACGTCGACACCAGGCGCGTGCCGAGACCGATCTCGGTGCCCGTCGGTGCCGTGGTGCCGTCTCCCGTCGGAGCGCCGCCCGGTCGCAGCTGCTGGTACATCAGGTCCGCGAACTCGGCGCGCCCCTTCTTGAAGCCGGTGGTGCCGACGTTCGCGATGTTGTTCGCGGTGACATCGAGCTTGGTCTGCTGTGCTTCCATGCCGGAAGCGGCGGTTGCGAGGGAGCGAAACATCTAGATCACCCTTTCACTTCGGTCCGCCGAGCTCGCGCGCCGCGCGGCTCTCGACGTCGTGGTAGCCCTGGATCACGCGCATCAACGATTCGTACGTGCGCGACACCTTGACGAGGTCGACGACGCCGTGGACGACGTTGACGTTCGACACCTCGAGCATTCCCTGCCGGACCTTCGGTGGCTCGCCGCCCTGCTCCGCACCGCGTGCGAGGTAGAGCGAGCCCCCCTGGCGCTCGAGCTGGTTCTGGTCGAACCGCTTGATCTCGAGCTTGCCGACGCTGACCTCGTCCGCCATCACGCTGCCGTCGGCGGCGATCTGGATCGACTTGGTCTCGGGAGGAATCGTGATGGGCGAGCCGCCGTCGCCGCGCACCGCGAAGCCATCGCCGTTGACGAGCGTGTGCTCGTCGTTCAAGCGGAAGTTCCCGGCGCGGGTGTAGCGGGTACCGTTCGGCGTGTTGACGGCGAACATGCCGTCGCCCTCGAGCGCGAGATCGAGCGGGTTCTCCGTCGAGCTGAGCGCGCCGGGACGCGAATCGATCGTGGTCGCGCCGTTGTTGACCGACGTGACATCTGCGGAGCGCGCTGCGGTGAGCGCCTCGCGAAACGTCACGCGGTCGGCGCGGAAGCCGGTGGTGTTGGCGTTGGCGATGTTGTTCGCCGTCGCGTCGAGCGCGTTGCTCTGCGCGATCGCTCCGGCCGTCGCGACGTAGATGCCGCTGCTCACGACTTGCCTTCGATGGCGATGCGCAGGCACGCGATCGCGCGACCGTGGAGCTGGCAGACGCGCGACGTGGTGACGCCGAGCACCTGGCCGATCTCGCTGTAGGTCAGCTCCTCGTTGTAGTAGAGGCTGAGCACCAGCAGGTCGCGCTGGTCGAGCGTCGGCAGTGCCTGACGGATGCGCACCATCGCCTGGCGCTTCGCGGCGTCGAGCTCGGGCGAGCCTTCCTCCGACGCGAGCGCGGATTCCTCGGTGTTCTCGAGCGCGCCGACCGTGACGTGGACGAGCTGCTCGAGGTCGTTGCGATACTCCTCGACGGACACGCCCAGCTTCTCGGCCACCGCTTCATCGGTCACCGTGGCGCCGTCCTTCTCGAGGTCCTTGATGATGAGGCCGATCTTGCGAGCCATCGCGCGCGCGCGGCGCGGCATGATGTCACCGCGACGGAGCTCGTCGAGCACCGCGCCACGGATCCGCTTCTCGGCGAACGCGAGGAACGGCTCGTTGCGGTTGGCGTCGTAGCGGTTCGCAGCCTCGGTGAGACCGAGCAACGCGGCACCCATCAGATCCTCGCGTGCGATCCAGTCGGGACAGCGGCGCGCGATCCGGAGCGAGATCCGGCGAGCCACTTCGACGTGCTCGGAGATCAAACGGTCGCGCTCGGCAGACGGGCGGCTGAGCTGTGCGGCATACGCTTTCATCGAACATCTCCTTGAACACGTGCGGGGGCGTCTCTCCACCAGCCGGCGCGCGTCGGTGGCGGCAGCGCGGCGAGAGAGCGAACGAGGTTGCGGATCGCGCGAGCAGCGGGCGAATCCGGGGCGTGGACCATCAGCGGCACGCCGATCTGAGCGGCCTCGGCGACCGCGTGATCCGCTGGAATCGGCGGCAGCGCGGTCAGCTCGAGGGTGAGGAAGCGATCGACGATCGAGCGCAGGCGGTTGACGACTTCATCTGCCTGCGCGCGCGTCGAGGTCTTGTTCGGAACGACGAACGCGTGTCGCACACCCTGCTCGATCGAGAGCACTTTGAGGGAGGCGTAGGCGTCGGCCATGGAGAGGGGCTCGGGGTTCACGACGACGATCGCGTCGGTGGTTGCGCCGGCGAACGTGGTCTGTGCACGACCGATGCCGGCGGCGATATCGACGACGAGCGTGTCGAACTTCTCCGCCAGGCCCGCGACCATGCTGAGGATTTGATCGTGTGCAGCACCTCCGAGGGTGCTCAGCACGTAGCTGCCATTGAGCGCCGGAAGCAGCTCGATGCCGTGGGCTTTGACGATGATGTCCTCGATGGTGGCGGTGCCGCCGAGCGCATCGAGCATCGACTTGTCGGGCGCGACGCCTAGCAGCAGGTTCAGGTCCGCCATGCCGAGGTCGGTATCGAGCACCAGGGTGCGATTGCCGGCCTGGGCGTAGGCGATCGCGAGGTTGAGCGCGATCGTGCTCTTGCCGACGCCGCCCTTGCCGCCGGAGATGGCGAACGCGCGGCGCGTCGGGATCTTGATCTTCTGGCTGGTGGCTCCGCCACGAATCACGCGCAGCGTCTTTGCCTGATCGGTCATGTCACGCTGCTTTCTGGGCGATGCCGCGGGCGGCCATCTCGACGAGGCGAGAGCGAGTGGGCTCCTCGAGATCCTCGGGAACTGCCTGACCGGTGGTGACCCACGTGATCGGCAGCTGCGTCCGCGCGGGTGCGCGAGTCAGCTCGGGGGCGCTGTCGACCTCGTCGAGCTTGGTGAACAGCAGGCGCGTCGGGTTCAGTGACTGGTAGCGGTTGACGAGCTGATCGATGCCCTGCGCCGAGGTGGCCGCGGGGACGACGATGTGAACCTCGACAGGTGGCACCGTGCCGAGCGCGTCGGCGAGCTCCTCGATCGGCGCGGTCTCGCGCGGCGAGCGGCCGGCGGTGTCGATCAAGACGAGGTCGTAGGAGTCGTCGAACGCGTCGGCCAGCTGGTCGGGGCTCTCGAGGACGTCGAGGGGGATGCCGATCAGGTCGGCGAAGGTGCGGATCTGGTCGACGCCACCGACGCGGAAGTTGTCGAGGGTGACGAGCTTGACGCGCTTGCCCTCGACGAGGGCGGCGTTGGCGGCGAGCTTGGCGATCGTCGTCGTCTTGCCGGCGCCGGTCGGACCGACGAGCATGATCGCGCGGGCGATGCTGCGAGCCGTCAGCCGGGCGCGCTCGTCGGTGTCGGGCCGCTCGACGGAGACGCGCTCGAGGTCATTGTTTCGCGCGCCGTTCCGGGCGACGCGCTTCGGTTCCTCGGCGCGCGGACGGAGCTCCTCGACGAGCTTGCGCAGCTCGGCGACCTCATTCTTGAGCTCGGTGCTCGACCGCGACTCGCCGGAGGTACGGACGAGTGCGCGCAGCGACCGCAGCTCGCTGCGCAGCGGCGCGATCGACTGCTCGAGGTCCGCATGCTGACGAGGAGGAGTGACGGTCGGCGGCGGCGCTTGCGGCCGGGGGGCGGCGAACGCCGGGGCGTCGTCGTCGTCGATCGCGGCGGAGATCTCCGTCGCGGTGCCGAGCAAACCCTTGCGAACCTGGCGGGTGGCGATGATGACCGCCTGGTCGCCCAGCTCGGCCTTCACCTTCGCGATCGCGTCGCGCATCGTCGCGCCTTCGAACTTCAGAATCCTCATGCCGCGGCCTCCATCGCGGAGATCACTCCGCGGGTCACAAACGGAACGCCTGGGTCGACCTCGCGGAAGGACATCACCGCGAGCCCTGGAACGTGACGGGCGGCGATGCCGGCAACGGCGCGCCGCAGATCAGGAGCCACCACCAACAGGGGCGGCTCGTCGCGCATCGCGAGGTCGCGGGCCTTGGCCGCGATCTCCTCGGTCAGCTTGGTCAGTGCGCGGGCGCTGCGGCCGCTCGCATCGCGGAGCAGCGCCTCGGCGCGCGGGTCGAGCACGAGCGGGCGAAGCGCACCGTCGCTGGCGAGCTGTGCGCGGGTCAGCCGGCGCGCGAGGCGCTGGCGAACGTGCTCGGTGAGCTCGTCGGGGTTCTTCGAGAGGTGCGCGGTATCGGCGAGCCCCTCGAGGATGGAGCGCATGTCGCGGATCGAGACGCCTTCGCGAAGCAGGTTGCGGAGCACCTGCATCACGCCACCCATCGACATCATGTGAGGAATCAGCTCCTCGATGACCTTGCCGCTGTGCTTGCCCGCGATGTCGAGCAGCTCCTGCGCCTCGCGGCGGCCGAGCAGCTCGTGCGCGTTGCGGCGGAGCAGATCCGCGAGGTGGGTCGCGATCACCGCGGGCGCGTCGACGACGGTGCAACCCGCCGCCTCGGCGCGTGCGCGGTCGCTCTGGAGCAGCCACTTCGCGGGCAGCCCGAACGTCGGCTCGGTGGTGGTCTCGCCGGGGAGGTGCGAGAGCGCGCTACCGGTCGGGTCGATCGCGAGGACGCGATGGACGTGGACCTCGGCCTCGGCGATCGTCACGCCCGACAGCAGCACGCGATACGCGCCGGGCCGCATGCGCAGGTCGTCGCGGATGTGCAGCGGCGGCACGATGACACCGAGCTCGAGGGCGAGCTGCTTGCGCAGCGTGGCGATCCGGGTGAGCAGCTCGCCGCCGCGTGCCGCGTCGACGGTGCCGAGTAGATCCAGGCCGACCTCGAGGGTGAGTAGCTCGACGGGAAGCGCGGCCTCGATCTCGCCGCGCTGAGCGCGCTCGTCGGCGGGGCGCGCGATGTCGCCCGGCTTGAGCGGCTGCGTGGCATCACCTTCCTGCGCCGCCGGCTGGCTTTCCTTGATCTTGCTGGCGGCGAGCGCCGCGAGGATGCCGAGCCCGATGAACAGGATGTGCGGCATGCCGGGGAGCAGGCCGATGATGATCAGGAGCGCCGACGTCACCATCAGCGGCTTCTTGCGCGCGAACAGCTGGCCACCGAGCGCGCGGCCGAGCTCGGCATCGTCGCTGCGCGTGGTGAGCAGCGCCGCGCCGGTCGACACCAGCAGCGCGGGGATCTGGGCGACGAGACCGTCACCGATCGACAGCACCGTGTAGGTCTCGGCCGCGTGGCCGATCGACATCTTCTTCTGGGCGACGCCGATGATGATGCCGCCGACGACGTTGATCGCGAGGACGAGCAGCCCGGCGACGGCATCGCCGCGGACGAACTTCGAGGCGCCGTCCATCGAGCCGTGGAAGTCGGCGTCGCGCTGGACCGCGAGGCGGCGCGTCCGCGCTTCCTTCTCGCTGATCAGACCCGCGCCGAGGTCGGCATCGATCGCCATCTGCTTGCCGGGCATCGAGTCCAAGGTGAAGCGCGCGCTGACCTCGGAGATGCGCTCGGCGCCCTTGGTGATGACCACGAAGTTGACGATCACCAGGATCAGGAACACGACCGCGCCGACGACGAAGTTGCCGCTGATCACGAACTCGCCGAACGCCTGGATCACCGCGCCGGCGGCGTGCGAGTCCTCGCCGGTCAAGATCAGGCGTGTCGACGCGATGTTGAGCGCCAGCCGGAACAGCGTGACGAACAGCAGCAGCGACGGGAACGAGCTGAACTCCGAGGCCTTCTCGACGTAGAACGCGACGAGGAACACCAGCGCCGACAGGAACAGCGAGACGCCGATCAGCAGGTCGAACACCGCCGGCGGCAGCGGCGCCATCGCGACGGCCAGGATGCCGACGAGGCCGACGACCATCAGCCACTGATTCGAGGCCTTCTTGTTCACGACGGCCTCCCGGCGCGCAGCTTGTAGACGTACGCGAGCACCTCGGCGACCGCCTTGAACAGGTTCACGGGGATCGGGTGACCTTCCTTGACGTGCTTGTGCAGCGCGCGCGCGAGCGGCGGGCGCGCGAGGATCGGCACGCCGTGCTTGCGAGCGAGCTCGCGAATCTTCTCGGCGCTCTCGTCGACGCCCTTCGCCACCACCGTCGGTGCGCGGTCCTTCTTGTCGTCGTAGCGCAGCGCGACCGCGTAGTGCGTCGGGTTGACGACCACGACATCGGACTTCGCCACCGCCTGCGCCATCCGGCGCTTCGCCAGCTCGCGCATCCGCTGCCGGCGCTTGCCCTTCACCATCGGGTCGCCTTCGCTCTCGCGATGCTCCCGCTTCACTTCTTCGCTGGTCATCTTCATCTTCGCGGCGATCCGGCGGCGCGCGAGGATGTAGTCGACGGCACCGATCGCGAGCAGCGCGCCGACGACGACCCACAGCACGCGGCTCACCGCCTTCCACGCGAACGCGCCGATGCCGCCGGCTTCGATCGTGTCGGTGGCGATCGAGCCCTTGACCGACATCACGACGATCGCGCCGACGACGATCAGCTTGACCAGCGCAGCGCCGGTGCGCCGGGTCATCGCGGCGAGCGAGAACGTCGCGCCGAGGTTGGCGATCGGCGACAGCTTCGAGAAGTCGAAGCCGAGCTTCTTGAACGCCGGTGGCCAGCCGAGCTGTAGCGCGATGCCCGCGAGGGCCGCGACGCCGGCGCCGATCATCACCGGGATGACCGCCGCGCCGAACGTCTTCGCCGCCGCGCTCGGCAGCCCGACCGCATCGCGCCCATCGGCGGCCGCGGTGGCATCGCGGGTCAGCGACATGATCGCGCTGCCCGCACTGCCGACACACGCGACCAGCGCGATCACGCCACCCGCGAACACCACCGCCGACAGGGCATCGCGCGAGAGGGCGAGGTCACCGCGCTTGCGGAAGTCCTTCACCCGCTTCGGGGTAGCTTGATGTGTGCGCTGCGGATCGCTCACGGTCGACGGGACCGTTTTGCAACGCGTGCGCCGGCCTAACCTGGCGCAGCTCTTCGGGACGCGATCGTCAATCTGCCGTCAGGCAAGCCGCCGTCGGCAGCGTTGACGGATCGTTTAGGGACAATCACTCGGGCTCGCGGGTGGCCAGATGTACGTCCAGGCTGCCGAGACCGCCTTCTGCCTCGTTCATGAAGTAGACGCGGCAATGGTCTTGCGACACGAAACCTGGCCAGCCGCCGGCGACCGGCGTCAGCTCGGGAAACTTGGTGCCGGCGGGAAACCCTTCGTCCACCGACGCGCGCGACGAGTAATAGAGCTCGAACTTTCCGGTGCCGTCGATCAGCGAGTAGTAGAGGCCGAGCTCGCCATCCGTGATCACCGGCGAGAACACCCCGGCCGGTGCGTCGACCACCTCGGGCGATCCGAACGGCATCGTGGTGCTTGTCCGCACCGCACGGTAGAGCCGACTCGTGCCGTCGCGATCCGAGACGAAGTAGAGCGCCTTGCCGGTCGCGTCGGTCATCGGCCACAGCTCGGTCGATGCGCTGTTGATGTTCGCGAGCGGCGAGACAATGCCGAACTCCTCGTCGGTGGTGGCGCGGGTCGCGATCCCGATCTGGCTCCCGTTTGCGCCACCGTCGAAGGTCACGTACGCGGTGAGGCCGTCGAGGGTCACCGTGTGGATCCCTACGTCTCCCAGCGCGTCGATCCTCACCGGCGTGCTCCATTCCGTCGCCATCGAGGCTCGACGTGATCGGAAGGTGCCTTCGCCGAGCCGCACGATGAACATCTCGAGCTCGTTGCCCGGCAGCGACACGGTCTCTTCGCGCGAGGCCGAGCTGACCTCGGCAACGATCGGGTGCGCCGCAAACGCTTGCGTCGGCGAGCACCCCGTCGGGCCATCGGGCTCGATCGGCGTGTCGGGTGGTACCTCAGGCGCATCGGGTTCGACATCCTTGTTCTTCACCTCGCCGCACGCGACGAGCGAGAGATAGGCAATCCATCGCTTCATGCCGGGAGATGCGCAGCACGTCGCCCGAATGACTCATAGGCATGTACGATTTCCTGGTGGAGTCGGTGACCCAGCTGCTGCACGCCTGGCAGGACGGGGACCGCGCGGCGTTCGATCGAGTCGTTCCGCAGATCTACGACGAGCTCCGGCAGATCGCGGCGCGGGCCCTCCATCGCGAACGGCCCGACCACACCTGGCGCGCCACCGACCTGGTCAGCGAGGCCTACCTCCGGCTCGCGCAGGCGGACGGCATGCGGCCCAACGATCGGCTGCACTTCTACGCGATCGCGGCGCGCTGCATGCGGCAGATCCTGGTCGATCACGCGCGCAAGAAATCGGCCGCGAAGCGGATCGCACCCGACGGTGAAGCACCGGTACTCGACGTGGTCGACCTCGACGAGGCGATCAGCGGCCTCGGCAAGCACGACGAGCGCAAGGCCAAGGTCGTCGAGCTCTACTACTTCGGCGGCATGACTCACGACGAGGTCGCGACGTTCCTCGACGTGTCGCGCAACACCGTGGTCCGCGATCTCCAGTTCGCGGCGGCGTGGCTGCGCCGCGAGCTCGCAGATCGATGAGCGTTTCCGGCGCGCCATCACGCAGCAGGGGTGTGGACTGGCAGCAGCTCGACGACCTGTTCGCGGAGGCGATGGTACTCCCGACGGACGAGCGCGACGCGTTCGTCTCGACGCGCTGCCAGGGTGATGACGAGCTGGCGGTCGAGCTGCGCAGCCTGCTCGCGAACGCGGACACCGATGCACCGCTGATCGACTCGATCGCCGGGGCACTCGCCGAGCTCTCGCGCGTGGCGCCGTCGAGAGTCGGACCCTATCGGCTCGGCAAGATGATCGGGCAGGGCGGGATGGGCACCGTCTACAGCGCGACGCGCGACGACGACGAGTTCGAGCGCGATGTCGCGATCAAGGTGCTGAAGCCGTTCCCGTCGCCGGAGCACGTGACGCGATTTCGCGACGAGCGACAGATCCTCGCCACGCTCGACCATCCGGCGATCGTGCGCTTGCTCGACGGCGGTAGCACCGACGGCGGCTATCCATACCTGGTGATGGAGCACGTCCGCGGCGTGCCGATCACGCAGTGGGCGAAGGACCGCTCGGTCCGCGAGCGCGTCGAGCTGATCGCGAGGGTTGCTGCCGGTGTCGGCTACGCGCACGGCAGGCTCGTGGTGCATCGCGATCTCAAGCCCAGCAACCTGCTGGTCGACGACACCGGTTCGCCGAAGCTGCTCGACTTCGGCATCGCGAAGCTGCTCGCCGGTGATCGCGAGACCCCGGATACGCGCACCGGTCTGCCGCTGCTGACGCCGGAGTACGCGAGCCCCGAGCAAGCGCGAGGCGAACCGATCACCGTCGCCACCGACATCTATTCGCTCGGCGCGGTGTTCTACGAGGTGCTCGCGGGCAAGCCGCCGCAGACCCCGGGTGCGAGCGTGCTCGACACGCTGGCGGCGATCTGCGTCGAAGAACCGCCGCGACCCGGCATCTCGCGCGACCTCGACAGCATCGTGCTCAAGATGCTGCAGAAGAAGTCATCCGATCGCTACGCGTCGATGGTGGAGCTGATCGCAGATCTGGAGCGGTTCCTCGACGGGCGGCCGGTCAAGGCACGCACCGCGAGCGTGACGTACCGCGCCGGCAAGTTCGTCACGCGCAATGCCGGCAAGCTCGCGATCGCGGCTGTCGTCGGTGGTGCGTTGGTCGCAGCGGCGGTGATCTCCGTCGGTCAGGCGCGACGCGCTACCGAGGCAGCGAAGCTCGCCGACGCCGAGCGCAACAAGCTGGTGTTCGAGCGCGGCTGGCAGGAGCTCGCGGCAGGGCACCCGAATGCGGCGTTGCCGTGGCTCGTGCGCGCGCTCGAAGGGGAGGACTCGCCGGTCGTGCGGTTCTCGATCGCGGAGGCCATGCGGCCGCTCGATCAGGTGATCGTCGAGGTGTCGTTTCTCGGCGGCGCGCAGAGCGGAGCATGGCTCGACGACGATCGGTTCGCGCTATGGGGACGCGGTGGCTTCGCGATGTTCGATCGCGCCGGGCATCCGATCGGCACGCCGATCACGACCGACACCTGGGCGATGGCCACGCGGGAGGATGTGCTCGTGCTAGCGCATCCGGATCGTGTTTCGGTGCGTGGCGCGCGAGACATCCCGACGAACGGGCCGTCGCACCTCGGGATCCTCGCCGACGGCACGATGGTGATCGGCGAGCATTCCGGTCGGCTGCGTCTCCTGCGTGGTGATCGCGCGATCGTCGACAAGATGTTTCCTCGCGTGACCTCGCTCGCGACCTCGGATGACCGCATCGCGATCGGTGACGGCGACGGTGTGCTGCACGTGCTCGACACCACCGGCCGCGAGCTGTTCTCGCAACGCGCGCACGACGACCGCGGCATCGGAGCGGTGCGCTTCGTCGCCGGTGGTCGTGTGGTGAGCGCAGGTACCGATGCGAAGGCCAAGATGTGGAGCGCGGCCGGCGAGTTGCTCGCAACGTTCGCGGCCCACAACACGCTGATCTCGACGATCGCTGTCGATCGCTCCGGGATGCGCATCGCGACCGGCGGGCGCGACGGCACGGTCAAGGTGTGGTCCCTCGATCCACCCGACTTTGTCGTCGGGCTGCGTGGTCACGAGCTCGACTCGATGGCCGACTTCTCGCCGGATGGCACGCGCGTGCTGACCAGCGGCAGCGACAACACGCACCGGATCTGGACCGTGCTCGAGGCTCAGCTCGAGTTCCAGATCGAAGGCCGGCTCGGCAGTGGCACCGGTTCGAGTGCCACCTCGAATTCGCGTGGTGCCTTCTACTCGCCCGGCGGCGACGTGTTCCTCGCGATCGCCGGTACCAGCGCGAAGATCGTGCGCACCAATCGCGGTGCGCTGCTCGCCGAGATCGATACCGGGCGCGGCAGAACCCAACCGCGTGCCGCGATGTTCTCTCCAGACGAGCGCGAGATCGCGATCGCGGGGCTCGGCCAGCTCGAGGTCTGGACCCGCGACGGCAACAAGCTCGTCACCGTGCCGGTCGGCGAGATCCTGATCTGGGATGTCGCGTGGTCGCCGGATGGCAAGCAGCTCGCCTACGCAGGCAACCACGCCGCGCTGGTCGATCGCGCGACGCTGACCGAGCGCCGCCTCGCCGGGCATCCCGGCCGCGTCAATCGCGTCCAGTTCTCGCGCGATGGTTCGCGCCTGCTCACCGCCGGCGATCAAACGGCGCGGATCTGGGACGTCGCGTCGGCAACCCAGCTCGCGCACCTCGATCATCCGGCGCGCGTGATCGTCGCGATCTGGGACCGCGCGAACACGCGGATCTACACGTCGTGCAGCGATGACAAGTTGCGGATCTGGGATGCGTCGAACTACGCCCAACTCGACGAGATCGAGGTCGGCACGCGCTACCTCGATCTCGCGCTCGCGCCCGATCAGCGCCGCCTCGCGCTCGGTGGTCACGACGGCACGATCGCGATCTGGGACCTCGAGTCGCGGACCCGCGTGGTCGAGTTGCTCGGGCACACCGGTCCGGTGACCGCCGTCGTCTGGAGCTCGGATGGTGCGTTGCTCGCATCGTCGGCGGACGATCAGACAGCGCGCGTGTGGGATCCGCAGGGCGGCAAGCTCCTCGCGACGCGCCGCCATCGCGATGGGGCGATGAGCGTGGCGTGGACCAAGGATGACCGATCACTGCTGACCGCCAGCACCGATGGTTCGGTGAGGCTGTGGGACGCGCATCGCGACACTCGCAGTAGCAGCGAGCTAAGAGCGGTGGTCGACCAGCTGCGGTGATAGGAGCCTATCGTCGCAGTCATTCGCTGCGGTTTCTCAGATTTCGCTTGACGAAGATTTCGGCGACCAAAATCGCGGGACGCGAATCGCTCGCGAACGTGCCACCAGATCGATCGTCCTGCGATCTGCGCGTGTGAAATCGCGCGATCCGAAATCGAGACGTCGAACGCCGAATCCTCGACGAGAACGCATGCCAGAGAGCGCCGAATCACGCGTGTAGAAGTGACGCGCACGCGCGTGCGAAAGGAGATCGTCATGCTCGATCCAACGAAGGTTAGCGAGGACGAGGGGGACGGCAGTACACCGGCGGCTCTGCGAGTACGCCCAGCGGCGAGGCGCACTCGAGGCCGCCGAGGCTTACGACCTCGTGCGCGCGGAGCAGCTGAAGGTCTGGCTGTTTCACGGCTGCGTCTCGCACTGGGAGTACCTCGAGCGAATGCTCGGCTACGTGCCACACACCGCGCGCGAACGGATGCGTGTCGCGAAGCGACTGGTCAGCCTGCCCCTCACGATGCGCAAGCTGGCCGACGGCACGCTCACCTACTCGGCAGTTCGCGAGCTGACTCGTGTCGCCACCGCCGACACCGAAGAAGACTGGCTGACGTCGACCGACGGAATGTCGACCCACCAGATCGAGCGCGAGGTCGCCGGGCGCGCCCTTGGCGATCGCCCCAAGGATCCGCGGCCGCCCGATCTGCGGCTGCGCAACCTACGCCTCCAGCTGCCGACCGAGCTCTATGCGATGTGGCGACAAGCTCGCGTCGCGCTGGAGGCCGAGCTCGGCGACGTGCAGTTCGTCGAGCAACTGCTTCGCCGGGCGCTCGATCCGGGAACCGGCGCCGCCGGCCCGGCGCACCAGATCGCCTACAAGCAGTGCGACGACTGCAAGCGGGCGACCCAGAACGGTGGTGGGCTCGAGGTCGACGTCGCCGCTCACGTGATCGAGAAGGCGCATTGCGACGCTCGGCACATCGGCTCGCTCGATGCGCCGGCACCGGAGCGTGCAACGTCGTCGGTGACGCCGCGCATCCGCGAGCAGGTCGAACGCAGCCCGCCGCTAGGTTCCCGCGTTCGGATCCTCGACGATCAGTGAAGATGACGACCACCCTACTCGGCCGCGACAGATGCAGGACTGAAGCCGGAGGAGAAGCTCGCCATCGTTCTCGAAGCGGCGGGCTATCGGAGGGTGAGCTCGGAGTCCTGCTTCGCAGCCAGGGCATGTCGTCGGCAGTTCGGTCCCGAGAATGGATGTAGTGGCGGTGGATCTCGCGAGCGCCGAAAATAGAGCTGACCTCCTCGCAACCGAGGTCACGGGATACCGTGCCTCAACTCGTAACGCGCTCGAAGCGCAAGACCTGGAGGAGGTCAGCCGTGAATCATGTTGCCATCGATCTAGGGGGACGGGAATCGCAGATCTGTATTCGCCAACCGGACGGAACCATCGTCGAGGAACGCCGGTTTCCTACCAGGTCACTCCCCCAACTGATGAAGCGTTGGGAGCCGTGCAGGGTGATCGTCGAGACATCAGCGGAAGCGTTCAAGATCGCCGATGCAGCGAAGCAGGCAGGGCACGAGGTCCGGGTGGTGCCAGCGACGCTGGTGAAGACGCTCGGTGTTGGAGATCGTGGGGTCAAGACCGATCAGAAAGATGCACAGACCCTGAGCCGGGTCTCGTGCCAGATCGATCTCCCGTCCGTCCATGTTCCGACGGACTTGTCGAGGCGACTGAAGTCGTCGTGTGGCAATCGCGAAGAGTTGATCGAGTGCCGGACGAAGCTCATCAACAACGTCCGGGGCTGGATGCGTACCCAGCTATGGCGCGTCCAGACCGGAGCGACCGCCTCGTTTCCAGAGCGAGTAACAGCACACGCCACCAAACTCGTTCACCCGATGCCGGATCACGTCGTGCGCACGCTTACCCTGATCACGGAGATCACGACCCAGATCAAGAGCGCGGATCGCGAGCTCGAGAAGACGGCCAAGGAGCATCCGATCTGCCAGAAGCTGATGACGGCGCCCGGGGTTGGTCCGGTGACCGCAGTGCGGTTTGTTGCAGCGATCGACGACGTGGCACGATTCCCCAACGCCCATGCGGTTCAGTCGTACATCGGGCTCACGCCGGGCGAGAACTCGAGCTCCGAGCGGAAGCAACGGACAGCGATCACCAAGGCAGGACCGGCACCGCTGCGGCGGGTGCTCGTGCAAGCAGCATGGTGTTTGATGCGGAGTCCATCGAACGACCCGCTCGTCGTGTGGGCGAGGCAGCTGGCAACCAGGAAACACAAGTTCATCGCGGTCGTCGCACTCGCGCGAAAACTCGCCGGCGTCTTGTTTGCGATCTGGCGCGACGGAACGACCTATCGCACGAGCCAGGAGAAACCACCGACCTTCTGACTCAGCCAACCCCAGGTGACGGCTGTCCAACGGCAACGATCGCGGGTCCCACGCTCCGGCGCGTCGATTTCATCGACGATGACCGAGTTCCCACGAATGCGACGCTGCCTACGGACTTCACTACTGCGCCCTCGAGTGTTCAGCATCGAGTGAGCGCGAATAGTCGATTGAGACAGCCCGACACCTATTCTTTGGACAGCAGCAACCTGGGCTTCATTCTCAGAACGACGCAGCCGGAGTATCCGGACGGGAGAGGTCTGCGCTTGACACGAGCGCCACTACATAGTCGTGGGACTGAACGACGTCGCCCGCTGGTGAGAACGAACGGGAGAGCTCGTGCCATGCAGCATGTGGTTGGCGCTCGCGGCACGCGGCCTGACGACTCGACCACCATCCGCTCATCGACGACACGAGGCGTGGATCGACGACGCAGAAACTTGATGAGTCTATTCAGTTGTCAGAGATGCGAGTCGGACGTCCTCCGCGTTGGCTCACTCGGCGTCGCGAACGAGCCGCAGTACCCGGGCGTCTCGCACGGCGCACTCGCTTGGTCTCGCCCCATCTGGAACTGATCGTTCGTCGGGTTCGACGAGCTTCAGGTGTCGAGGCGCAGGTTCGTCCTCATCGATGAGCTCCGGCGGAGGACCGTTCGTCGCCGTGTCGACCATCCGGGCGCC
>JAEYYY010000805.1 GCA_023430775.1 Pseudomonadota bacterium | reverse complement strand
ACCGATGCACGGCGGTGGCAAGAGTGCCGAGCACTCGGCCCCGACGACATCGAGCGGCGCCGCGCCGGTCGCGCCAACCGTCACCGATGCGGCAGCCACCGCGCGGCCACCACACGGGCCACTATCGGAGCGGCGCGCCGCCGAGCGCGAAGAGATGCTCGCTGCGATCGCGAGAGCGCGAAAGGCTCGCGACCATCACATCGCCGCGGCCGACCCGACGGGCAGCGCCAAGGCCAAGGCACGGGCATCCGCCGCGACGCCCAGTGGCGCGAACGGCACGACCCTCGACATCATCGACAACACCGGCGACACCAGCGAGTGGCAGATGCGCGCGCTGGGCACCCTCAACAACCTGCTCGGCCAGTGCTACGACCTCGGTCGCGCCGAGGATCCCGATCTCGAAGGCACCATCACGATCCGGTTCAGGCTCGTCGGCGAGCCCGGCGTCGGTGGTTTGCTGGAGCGCGTCGAGATCGTCGATCCGGACACCACGATCACGCAGCAGACGATCCGCACCTGCTTCGCAGAGCAGCTCTACGCGCTGGAGCTCGATCCTCCACCCGATGGCGTGACGGTCGAGCGCGAGCTTCACCTCCAGTTCCCGATCGCTCCATGACGGAAGCACGAGCTCCAACTTCAAGTCCGCGGCGTACTCGAGCGCACTCACGCGATCGAACGCGGCCGGTTCGAGGGTCGCTGATCTTCGCTTCGAAGGATCCATCCGGTGGCTTACGCGCGATTAGCCAATGACCTCGAAGGTGCGTGCCACGTGCTCGGCAGCCGCTTTCATGTCGCCCCACAGAGCCCCCGGCGCCTGGGCGGTCATCACGATCGTCCGGTTCGCGGCGTAGGGCAGCACGTACTTGTGCTGGGTCCAGTGCGCACCGGCGTGCTCGTACTCGTACGCGAACACGCGTACCGGACCGTAGGGAGTGTCGAGTGTCGCGCTCGCGAGCGGCTTGCCACCGGGTGCGGTGAGGACGAGCTCGCCGGCATCACGCCCGATGCGCGCGAACTGGATCATGGCCTCGGTATTCATGCCGTGATGCAGCTCTGGCAGATCGCCCGGCGTGTCTGGATCGGGCGAGTACAGCACGACGCCGCGCGGCAGCTCGAACCAGAACCCCGGCGCGAGCACGCTCCATTCGGCGGGCCCGAGGCCGACATCGACACGCAGCACGAGCTCGTCGAGATTTGCCGATTCGACGTGGAGCTCCGGCGCGCCTGCACCGAGCGTGTAGGTGACGCCATCGGAGGAGGTCGGTGCTTCGGACGCTGGCTGCGAGCCGAGCGCGACGACGAGCTCCGTGATCAGCGGTCCTTGATAGCCCCGACCGATGACGAGTATCTCGTGGATGCGAGCCACCCGACACGGGCAGACCGGTGCGAGGAGCATGCCGTGGCCTGCGAGGCCCATCGTCGACGTTGTCATGTTCATCACTCCATGAAGGAGATGTAGCGCGATGCCTCGGCGTGGCCTTCGGGCGGCGGCGCCGGCGGAACGAAGTGGCGCTGCGCGGTGAGGAGCAACGCCATGCTGTGATTGCACGGCCGCCTCGACGAGCAGTTGCACTTCATGCCGAAGCGCGGCTTGTCCGCGAGATCGATGTGCACGTTGTAGACGCCGCCCTGCGGACCGACCGAGATGCCCCACAGCACGTTCTCGTAGAGTCCGAGATCGCGGAACCGTTGCGGCCCGACGTACTTCTCGACCCGCTTGAGATCGAGGCTGCCGGCATCGACCGTCGGTGCGAACCGCGCGAGCAAGTCGACCTTCTGGCCGCGAACGCTGCCCTTCGCGATCGCCTTCGGAGCCGCCGGTCCAGAGGGCACGTCGAGCACGCTGACCAGCTCGGGCTCTTCCATCACGCGGATGCCGAGCTCGGCCGCCTGCGCGAGCTTCTTCGGGCCGGGCTCGCGGCCGGCGATGATCAGCGTGGTCTTCTTGCTGACCGACGAGGAGACCTTGGCACCGAGGCTCTCGAGCCACGCCTTCGCGGCATCGCGATCGATGGCCTCGAGATCGCCGGTGAGCACGATGGTCTGGCCCTTGACGTCGAACGTGCCGGTCCTGGCTGGCTTCGGCTTGGAGATCGGTTTCGCCGGCTCGGGCTCGGCGCCGGCCTCGACCATCAAGCTGATGCGCACGCCATCGCGGACCGCGCCGCAACCGAGCGTGTAGCCGCCCGGCTCGAGCATCACCTCGACATCGATCGGCTCGTTGCCCTTGATCCGGCGCGGCAGCTTGATGAAGTCGGAGCCCTTGCGCAACCACCAGTGGGCCTGGCCCGGCGGCAGGTTGTCCGCGTCGTAGTCATCGAGGGCCGCGTCGTGCTGGATGCGAAATTTCACCTTCGTCGCCACCCCGGAGCTGTATCAGTCACAGGGGCGAAGCGCAGCAGCGATATCCGATGTCGTGATCGGTGCCGAAGGTCTCGTTGACGGTGTCGTGGCCCTGGCGTCCCTCGCACGATAGTGCGTTTGGGAAGAACGAACCGTCGACACTGAACGCGCCGCCGGCCTTCTGGCACTCGCCGCCGCTGCAGTCGTTGGTCCACTCCCAGACGTTGCCGGACATGTCGACGAGCTCCGGTGTCGAGGTGCTCGCGCAGGTCGCGCTCTCGCCGACCGCCCACGGCCGACCGAACAGCCCGTTCGCGCTGTTGCAGCGACCGGGCTCGAAGGTGTTGCCGTACGGGTACGCGAGCTGAGAGGGGCCACTGCACGCGCGCGTCCATTCATCGGCGCCGCACAGTCGCTTGCCCTGTGCCGCGCACGCGGATCGAGCGGCGGCGAAGGTGACGTAGCGGGCGGGATGCTCGAGGGAGAGGCCGACCGGACCGTCGATGTACCAGCCGCCATCCTCGTAGTGCCACGGGTTGTCGACGTTGGAGATGAAGCAGCGCTTGCCGCCGCATGCGAGGCATGTCGGTCCCGGATCGGTGCAGGCGTCGCCGAGCGTGTCGAGGAACTGGAGGAAGTCGTTGACCGTTGCCTCGGTGGCATCGACGCAGGTCGTCGGGCTGGTCCACACCATGCCCGGCGGACAGTCGCCGACCTCGTTGCACGCACTGCCGGTGCAACCGGCATCGGGCGTCGGATCGACGGGCCCACCATCAGGAG
>JAEYYY010000767.1 GCA_023430775.1 Pseudomonadota bacterium | reverse complement strand
GCGCGTGCTCGCCGATCTGATCCTGGTGCGCGGGCCATACGCGCGGTCGCTGTGCCTCGCCGACGGGATTCCCGAGTCGCGGCTGGCGGCGCTGCCGATGGCCGCCGCACCGAGACTCGCGGCAGCGAGCACGCGGACCAAGCGCATCCGACTCGCCGGTCTCGCGGCCGCGCGCCATGGCGTCGACACGGCGCTCGCTGCGAGCGCTCGCCTCGGCCTGACGCTCGTCGTACGCGCGGGTGAGGGCACCGAACCGGCGGAGTTGCTCGCGCTCCCGGGCGTGGCGAGCGACGACGCGCCGGTCGACGCCATCGTGTGCCCGGCGATCTGCGAGACCTATCCGCCGGAGCTGCGCGGTGGCTTGCCGAGCATCGCCTCGCCGATGGCCAGCCTCGACGGCGCAGGACCGGATCCCTACGATCCCGACGCGTTCGCGAAGGCGATCGAGGCCGCGCTGGCAGCGCCGGTTCGCGACGCAGATCCTGCTCCCTCGATCGCGCCGCTGCTCGCCGCCTTCGGCTAGCATGACCGGCGATGAAGGTCCTGGTGGTCAACGTCGGCTCGACGTCCGTCAAATACAACCTCTATGAAATGAACACCGAGGCGCGGCTCGCCGCGGGTACGGTGGAGCGCGTCGGCACGCCGAACGCGGAGCACGTCCACGAGGGCGGGCGCGACAAGGTGCCGTTCACGGGCGACAAGGCGAGTGCGGCGGATGTCCAGCGCGCGATCCTCGCGCACCTGAGGCGGACCGGCGGGCCGCTCGCGGAGCCCGGCTCGCTCGGTGCGGTCGGCCATCGCGTGGTCCACGGCGGCGAGCGGTTGATCGCGCCGATCCGGATCGACGACAAGGTCGAGGAGGTGATCGCCGAGTGCGCGCGGTTCGCGCCGCTGCACAACCCGGTCAACCTCGCCGGGATTCGCGCCGCGCGCGAGGTGTTCCCCGACGTGCCGCACGTCGCCGTGTTCGACACCGCGTTCCACGCGCAGCTGCCGCCCCACGCGTACAGCTACGCGATCCCGCACGAGATGTACCTGCAGCGCGGAATTCGTCGCTACGGCTTCCACGGCCCCAGTCACCAGTTCATGGCGCTGTCGGCGGCGGAGCACCTGCAGACCGATCTTTCGAAGCTCAAGCTCGTGACCTGTCACCTCGGCGGTGGCGCGAGCGTGTGCGCGATCGACGGTGGCATCTCCGTCGAGACCTCGATGGGCATGACGCCGCTCGAGGGCCTCGTCATGGGCACGCGCTCCGGCGATCTCGATCCGGCGATCCCGATGATCCTCGCGAAGGACGGGATGACGGGAGAGCAGATCGACGAGCTGCTCAATCGCAAGTCGGGCCTCGCGGGGCTGTCGGGCATCGGCGCGGATTTCCGCGATCTCGAGAAGGCGGCCGACGGAGGCGATCCGCGCGCGCGGCTCGCGATCGAGGTCTTCGTCCACCGGATCCGCAAGTACATCGGCGCGTACGCCGCGATCCTCGGCGGCGCGGACGCGATCGTGTTCACCGGCGGCATCGGCGAGAACTCGGTGCGCGTGCGCCAGCAGGTGTGCGATGGCCTGTTCTACATGGGCGTCGTGCTCGACGAGGAAGCGAACAAGACGAAGCGCGCGGCGGATCGCGGCGGCATCGTCGAGGTCAGCAAGGACCGGTCGCCGACGAAGATCCTCGTCGTGCGCACCGACGAGGAGCGCATGATCGCCCGCGAGGCGATGCGCTGCGTATCCGGTGCGACCGGTGCGATCCGCAGCGTGCGTGCGCGGCCGATTCCGATCGGCGTCAGCGTGCGCCACATCCACCTCAGCCGGCAGGACTGCGATGCGCTGTTCGGGCCGGGCTACGAGCTGACCAAGAAGCGCGATGTCACGCAGCCCGGTCAATACGTGACGCGCGAGACGGTGGATCTGGTCGGGCCGAAGGGCGAGATCCGCGGCGTCGCGATCATCAATCCGCTGCGCAAGCAGACGCAGATCGAGGTCGCGCGCACCGATGCGTTCGTGCTCGGCGTGTCGCCGCCGCTGCGCGAGAGCGGCAAGCTCGAGGGCACGCCGGGGCTGACGCTGCGCGGGCCGGCCGGCACGGTGACCACCCAGGGCGGCGTGATCCTGGCGCACCGCCACGTCCACATGAATCCCGAGCAGGCGAAGGACTACGGCGTCTCCGACAAGGACATGATCAAGGTCCGCGTCGAGGGCGATCGCGAGATGACGATGGGCGACGTGATCGTGCGGGTGAACCCCGAGTACGACCTCGACATGCACATCGACACCGACGAGGCCAACGCCGCCGGGCTCCACAACGACAGCGTGGTGGCGTTCGACGGCCTGCAGCGGTAAGTCGGCAGATCCTGAGCGGAAGTTACGGCCTAGACCGGCGGGGCGGAGGGCGCGTTTCTACTCGACGCTGCCCATGAAGAAATTTCCGTCTGAGATAGGATCTCCCATCGTGGGAGGTCGCATGAGATCTGCGTTGTGGCTACTCGCGCTCGCCGGCTGTGCCGAGAGCGTGGCCGATAACTTTGCCAAGCCTCCGCCTGCAGGTGGCCTGACCGTCGAGATCGGAGCGGTGACGCTCGCCGACGATTGTGCGCCGCCACCGCCGCCACCTGCGCCGAAGGTCGCGCCCAAGCCGTCGGCGCCGGCCGACATCTCGGAGCCGGCGACCCCCGCGAAGGTCAGGCCCGGTTATCGCGCGCACTGCGATCAGACGACGATGCAGCTCAAGATCTCGACGCCCGCCGACTTCCGCGCCGGCAGCGTCAAGGTCAAGAAGGTCGAGCTGCTCGACGACAAGGGGAAGTACCTGCAGACGCTCGCCGCTCGCAATCCGCGCGCGTGGAAGGACACCACGTCGTATCAGCCGTGGGACGAGAAGATCGGTGCCGGCGCGGGTGTCAGCTCGATGTACGACCTCAGCGCGCCGGACTGGAACAGGCTGACCAACGGCCGGTGGAACGCGCACGGCAAGACGTTCCAGGTCCGCGTCGTCGTCGAGATCGGCGGCAACAACAAGACCGTCACCAAGCAAGCGATCACGGCCGCGCGGCTCCCGCCGCCGGTGCCGACCTGAGGAGGAGCGATGCGCATCATCACACCGTGTCTGTTTCTGATCGCGATCGCGTCGTGCGCGACCAGTGAAGCGAAGACGCCCGACGATCTGTCGGTCGTGCTCGCCTCGGTGACGCTCGGCGATCAATGTCCGAGCCCGACGCCGCCTCCGGTGGTGCAGCCGCCGAATGGTGGCTTCGCCAAGCCTCCAGGCGTGGCGCGTGGCTCGTGTGCGGAGCCCGGTCCATGCGGGAGTCCGCGCCGGCACTGCGAGCAGACGTCGATGCAGCTGACGCTGACGCCGGCCGCGGGCTTCAAGGGCAGCAACGTCAAGATCAAGCGCGTCGAGCTGCTCGATACCAGGGGCAAGGTCGTGCAGGTGCTGACCGCGAGCACGCCGATGGCGTGGTCGGCGAGTGCCGGTGCGTACGCGAAGTGGAACGAGAAGCTCGGCGGCGATGCGGTGCGCGCGAGCTACAACCTGAGCTCGCCCGACTGGAACAAGCTGACCAACGGGCGGATGAATGCGACGTCGCACTCGTTCCAGCTGCGCGTCGTCGTCACCGTCGGTGGCGCCGATCGCACCGTCGAGAAGACGGCGATCGTGCCGGCCCGGATCGAGCCGATGGTGGTGACCTGATGCGCGCGCTCGCCTTGCTGGCCCTCGCCGCATGCGGCGGCAGCACGTCCGACAAGGGCGGGGTCGCCGTCGAGCTCGCCTCGGTGGTGCTCGCCGATGACTGCGGTGACCACGGTTACATGCCGCCGCCCAAGAAGCCGCCGCCGGATCCGAAGGAGCGCCAGCGCGAGGCCAATCAGGATGTCGCCGCCGGTGCCGCCGCTTCGGAGGCGATGTGCCCGCCCGGTGCCGACTGCAAGAGCGCCAGCCTCTATCGCGGCTGCTCGCAGACCTCGATGCAGATCTCGTTCTCGGCGAATCGCGACACCAAGGTCGTGATCAAGAAGGTCGAGCTGCTCGATGGCATGGGCAAGTACATCCAGGATCTGGCGCCGCGCCTGCCGATGCGATGGAACGGCAGCGGCTACGAGAGGTGGGACGAGAAGCTCGAGGCGACGAGGCCGCTGTCGGCCAGCTACGCGCTCGCGGCGCCGGACTGGAGCAAGCTCGGCGGACGGATGGAAGCGCAATCGAAGAAGTACCACCTGCACGTCGTGGTGGCCGTCGGCGACACCGAGCACTCCCTCGACAAGGAGTCGGTCGCACCCGTCGTCATGCAGCCCGACGTCGTGACCATGCGCTGAGGGCGCGCTTACAGGATCTCGAGGAACGAGATCAGGTCGGCGCGATCGGAGTCGGACAGCTCGGTGCCGAAGGTGTGGCCGGGGATCGGGCCGCGACCGAGCCGGCCCTCGAAGTCGGCGGCGAGGCGCGGCTTGGTGAGCAGCTCGTTCAGATCGCGGACGGCGCCGTGGTGGAGGTACGGGGCGGCGTGGACGACATCGACGAGCGGCGCGACGCGGTAGCGCCCGGTGCCACGCGCTTGGCCGGTGGCGAGGGCAGGGTCGGTGCCGACGCGGACATGCTCGATCGGACGGCCGGCGTAGGCGGCGTTGTCGTGGCACTTCGCGCAGCCGGTGGCGAACAGGCCAGCACCGCGCGCGAGCTGCGCGAACGACGCCTGCGGGGTGCGCGGCGGTGGGCGCAACGTGTAGAGGTAGATCGCGAGCGCCCAGGCGAGCTCGCGCGGTGGGCGGATGCGCTGGTGGTTACTGTGCGTGAGCTGCGTGTCCTGGCGGATCGCGAGCGCGAGCGGCGACGAGTGATCGATGGTGCCGGCTTGCGTCAGCACCTGCTCGTCGCGCAGGTGCCAGAGGTCCGGGATGGCCACGGGATCCTCGTCGTTGTCCTCGGTGACATCGGCGCGGCCGGGGCCCCAGGTCGCCATGCGGCGCGCGAGCTCGGGCTCGACGAACGCCTTGGTGTCGGCGAAGAACTCGAGGCGGAGCTTGCCGTAATCGAAGCGGCGGCGCGCGGCGCCGATGACGAGCTCGCCATCGCGGACGGCGGTGTGGCAGATCGCGCAGGTGATGCCGACGCGCGTGCGGCCGTCGACGTTGGCGAACACGACGAGCCCGGGAATCGCGCCGTCCGCCGTGCGCTCGACACCGACCTCGTCGGCGAGCGCGCGCTTCATCAGGCCCCACTCCATGAACACCTCGGAGCGCATCGGGTACTCGAAGAACACCCGCTTGCCGAGCGCCGCCCAGCCAGCGATCGTGGTCGGCACCTTGCCATCCCACAGCGGCGGGCGACTCTCGACGTCCGGCATGTCGCCGCGCTCGAGCTGTGCGGCGAGCTCGGCGGTGACCGGCGCGGAGCGCGGGTTCCACACCGGCAGGACATCCCAGCCGCGCTCGACGAGGCCGTAGGCGCCCAGCCGTTGCTGCGAGTAGGTGTTGGCGTGGTTGACGAGCGACTTCTCGAGCGCGGCGCGGCGGTATGCGTCGTTGTCGACGAAGCGCTTGCCCTCCTGGTTGACCCAGGCGTCGGTCCACTCGGCGGGCCACGGATCGACCGCCGGAACCGGTGCGCTGCCGGTGCCCGTGCCACTGCCGGCGCCCGGATCCTTCGTGGCAGTTCCGCACGCCGCGAGAGCGATGAGCAAAAGTGCTCGCACCGACGGGAATCGTAGCGCGGCAAGGTCGAGGAAACCACGGCAGCGGCGCGTGACACTCGCGTGATCCGGCGGGCAATCGCGAGCCCGTCAGGCATCCTCGTCGCCATGCGGTCCGTCCTCCTGATCGCTGCCGTCGCGGCATGCTCGCCGGCGCGCGCCGACGATCCTCCAATCACCGGCGCCGGCGTCCTCCAGAAGTACTGCGCGAAGTGCCACCAGGCGAAGGCCGAGGGCGACCTCGGCTTCATCGCTGATGCCGAGCGCCTCGTCACGGAGGGCTACCTGGTGCCCGGCGACAGCGCGCGCTCGCAGATCGTGCAGCGCATCGTCGCCGGCGAGATGCCACCCGACAACGTCAAGGCGCGGCCGAGCGCGGCGGAGCTCGCCGTGCTGCGCGCCTGGATCGACGGCATGCAGACGGCCGCGACCTATCGCAGCTGGCGCGACATCGATCGCGTGCTCGAGGCCGATGCCCGCAAGGCGGGGACCAGCGCGCGGTGGCTGTCGCTCGCGCACCTCGGCGATGCCGGGGAAGCGCAGCTCGAGCGCTATCGCACCGCGCTCGCGACCCTGCTCGGTTCGCTGACCTGGTCGGCGACGCCGCCGCGGCTGATCGCGATCGATCGCGAGCGCACGCTGTTCCGGATCGATCTCGGCGAGCTCGGCTGGAGCGCGGCGACCTGGGATGCGTTGCGCGCGAGCTATCCGTACGGTGTCGCCCGCGGCCGCGTGCCCGAGGCGATTCGCGCCGACTGGTTCGTCGCCACCGCGTCGCGCGCACCGCTCTATCACACGCTGCTCGGCTTGCCGGATACCGAGCGCGAGCTGGCGCGCCGGCTCGGCATCGATCTCGCGCAGGATATCCGCAGCGCCGAGGTCGCACGCGCGGCGTTCAATCGCTCCGGCGTGTCGGTCAACAACCGCGTCATCGAGCGTCACGCGACGCGGTTCGGAGCGTACTGGCGAAGCTACGATTTCAGCTCGAACCTCGGCCGCGAGAACGTGTTCGAGCACCCGATCGACTTCGTGCCTGCCGGCGGCGAGATCATCTTCAACCTACCGAACGGCCTGCAGGCGTACATGCTGGTCGACCGCGACGGGAAGCGGATCGATCGCGCGCCGCAGACGATCGTCAGCGATCCGCGGCGACCGGACCGCGCGGTCGAGAACGCGGTATCGTGCATGGGGTGTCACGCGACGGGCATCATCCCGCGTGCGGATCAGTTGCGCGATGCAACGCTCGAGCGCGGCGTGGTCGACCATGTGCGAATCCTCCATCCCTCTGCGGCGGTGATGAATCGGTTGTTCGACGAGGACCGCGCGCGATTCACCCGCGCCCTCGCAGCGATCGGTGCCAAGCCGAGCACGCCGGCCGACGAGCCGATCACCGCCCTGACGGTGCGGTACGAGGCGGAGCTCGATCTCGTTGCCGCCGCAGCGGAGCTCGGGCTGCGCCCCGACGAATTGAAGCAGCGCCTGCCGCGGCTCTACGGGCTGCGCCAGACGCTCGGCGGGCTCGCCAATCCCGGAGGCACGGTGAAGCGCGATGCCTGGGCCGCGCTGTTCCCACGCGTCGTCGACGTGCTCGGAGTCGGTGTGCCGTTCACCCCGAGCACGTCGCACGACGTCTTGCCTCCCGTGTGGGTCGACGATCACCGGCGAACCTGGGTGATCGCCGATCGTGCAAGCG
>JAEYYY010000764.1 GCA_023430775.1 Pseudomonadota bacterium | reverse complement strand
GTGGTCACCAGGAGCGCGGTCGTCGCGGCGGCACGGAGAACACGCTGGGCATCGTCGGCTTCGGTGCGGCTGCCGCGGCGGTCGATCTGGCGGCGTGGTCGTCGGTGGTCGCGCTCGGTGATCGCCTCGAGGCCGGCCTGCGTGCGCTCGATGGCGTCCGCATCCACGGCGCGGGTGCGTCGCGGATCGGTGGCACGATCAACGCCGGCTTCTCGGGTGCGCGCGGTGAATCGATCGTCATCGCGCTCGATCTCGCGGGCGTCGCGGTGTCGACGGGTGCCGCGTGTACGTCGGGCACGCTGCAGGCGTCACCGGTGTTGCGTGCGCTCGGTCAGTCGGAGCGCGAAGCCAGTGAAGCGGTCCGGTTCAGCCTCGGCAGGACGAACACCGGCGAGGAGATCGATCGCGTGCTCGCGCTGCTGCCGCCGATCCTGGCGCGCGCGCGTCGCTAGCCGGTGGACCATTGCCCTGGACCACCTGGACCATCACGGGTCCATGACGATCGAGCGTGCATTCGCCGCGCGCGTGACTAGGCTATCGCGGATGAAGAAATCCACGCGTCAGCAGGCGAAGCCCACCACCACGATCAAGCCGATCTCCACCGGGGACCTCCACCGTGTCGTCGGCGGGGCAAACGTCATCTACGTCAAGCCGGTGAAGTCGGCCGGCGGGCTCGACCTCAGCGAGGATTGATCGCTACAGCACGCCGGTCAGGATCGCGATCACGATCGCCGCGATCCAGACGATCACCTGAAGCCCACGCACGTACCAGCGCTGCTTCGGCACGTCGATCGACTGCGGGGTCGTTCGCGCCAGCGCCGTCGATTCTTCGGGCGGCGCCTTGAGCTTGTCGTTCTCCTCGCGGAGCCGCGCGTTCTCGGCCTCGAGCGCCGCGTTCCGCGCGAGCAGGGCATCGCCATCGTCCCGATAGCTCACAGGATCCTAACGCTGGATGATCAGCCCTTGTTCGTGACGCCTTGCTGCTGCGGCTGCTCGCCCGCAGGTGTTTGACCTGCCGGCGCTTCTTCGGGGCGGGTGACGACCACGCCCTTGTTGCCGAGGCCGCCTTCGATGACCTTGCCGGCGAGCCGGCGGTGCTCGTCCTCGTGCTCGATGGGGAGGGCATCCGCATCGCTGGTGTAATCGACGACGACCTCGCGCTTGCCGGTGACGGGATCGACGCGGAGACGGAGTGTGAGCTCGGACGGCATGGATTAACCCTTTTCTTTTCTATTCCCCGGGCGGGGCCGCCGGAGGTAGCGGCGCCGGCGTGGACGTCTTGGCAGGTGCGAGGTGCGCGAAGGCGCTGCGATCGAGCACCTTCTTCTCGAGCAGCAGATCGCGCAGCGCGATCAGCAGCGCCTTGTGGGTGACGAGCAGCTCGGCGGCCCGCTTGCGTTCGGCCTCGAGGATGACGTGGATCGCCTGGTCGACCTTCGACCGAGCGTGCTCCGAGACCGGGACGCGCTGGTCGAACGCCCAGTGGACGATGCCCGCCTCGCCGGTGCCTTCGCCGTACTCCTCGACGAGCGCGCGGGCGATCGACGTGGCGTGGTGGATATCGCTCGACGAGCCGATCGACACGCCATCGCACAGCAGGACCTCGGCCTCGCGGCCACCGAACAGCGTGCAGATCTTGTCGCGCATCTGCGCGTGGGTGACGACGTAGCGATGCGCGGCCTCGGCGTGCTTGACGTAGCCGAGCGCGCCACCGATATCGCCGCGGATCGAGATCCGATCGATCGGCGGTGCGTGCTTGCAGGCGAGCGCGGTCACCGCGTGACCGGCCTCGTGCGTGGCGACGACGACCTCCTCGGCCGACGTCAGCTTCGGCTTGTCCATGTACTTCTCGATCGCCTCGTCGATCGTCTCGGGCGTCGACGGCGCCTCGATGCCTTCGCGCAGCCGCGTACGCGCGATCTGGCGGCACAGCGCCTGGATGTGATCGCCGGAGTAGTGCATGCCGCCCGTCGGGCCGGGGACCGGCTCGTCGGTGCGCTTGACGGCGTGCTCGATCGCCGCCTCGGTCATCTCGCAGCCGAGGCGCTTGTTGTGGACGTTGATGATCGCGCGGCGATCCTCTTCATTCGGGTAAGGAATGTGCAGCGCGAACTCGAAGCGGCCCGGGCGCATCAGCGCCGGATCGAGCGACTCGACGAAGTTCGTGGTGCCGACGACGAACACCAGCTCTTCCTTGCGGAAGCCGTCCATCTCGGTGAGCAGCTGGTTGACCATCGAGTGCTCGACACCCGAGCCGGTGTACGTGCCGCGCGCGGAAGCGAAGGAGTCGAGCTCGTCGAACACGATCACCGACGGTGCCGACTGCCGCGCCTTGACGAACACGGCGCGCAGGTTCTCTTCGGACTCGCCGACCCACTTGCTCTTGAGCTCGGGCCCGGACACGATCTGCACGGCGGCGCCGAGCGACGTGGCCATCGCCTTCGCGAACAGCGTCTTGCCAGTGCCCGGCGGGCCCCAGAAGATCATGCCGCGCGGGATCAGGGACTCCATGCGCTTGATCTGCTCGGGGTCGTTGGCCTTGTCCTTGGCCTGGAGGATGGTGAGGATCTCCGCCTTCAGCCGATCCTTGGTCTGCGTGTAGCCACCGATGTCCTTGTCGACATCGACCGACGGCAGCTGGACGTCGTTCGACAGCGTGGCGGTGCGCAGCTGCGCGAGCGCGAGCTTGGGATCGGCCGGGTAGTCCTCGCCCTGCAGCGAGCCGAGCAGGCGGCGCAGCCGGACGGCGTTGACGCCGGAGACGTGCTTGTAGAGGTTGTACTGATCGAAGCCGCGGCCGAGCTTGCGGGCCTCGCGCTGGGTGATCAGGTAGCGCAGCCGATCGCGCGGCACGCCGATGATCGACTCCCAGTGCGGAAATAGATTTTCGATCGCCTTCGGCAAGCCGAACGACGGATCCTTGAACCCGAGCCAGAGCACCTCCGGGTTCTCGTAGAGCAGGGGGATGACCTCGCGCGCCTCGGCGGTCAGGCCACCACCACCACCGGCGCTGGTCAGGATGTCGATGTGCGGCAGCACGATGATGCGCTCGCCGACGGCGCCGCGCACGACCTCGCGGATCTGGTGGATCATCGCGCCCACCAGGTTCGAGCCGGGCGGCGGCGGCGGCAGATCCTGAGCGGCGCGACCATCGAGATAGAGGCAGCGCGCGCCGTCGACCTTCAGGCGCTCGCGGATCGAGCGATAGAGGAACGGCGCGAGCTCCTTCTCGCACTCGATGAGCACGGGCAGGCGGCGACGCAGCGCCTCGTAGCAGCGGGTGATCTCGGCGGGGTACGCCGCATCGACCGCCGCGAACGGAGACAGCTCCGCCGCCAGCTCGGTCTCTGCGAGGACTCTGCTCACAGCTTCACCTTGATCGTGACGTTGCCGGCCTCGTCCTCGACCACCGACTGCACGTTGCCGAGCGACCGCGCGCGCTCGGTCAGCGCCTCGACCGTGGCGCGACCGACCGCACCGTCGAGCTCCTTCTTGAGATCGCCGAGCTTCTTCTCGAGCTTGCCGGTGACCTCCTTGCGGAGCGCCTCGGTGCGCGCGGCCAGCCGATCGTCGAGCTCGCGGATGACGTCGTCGCGCAGGTTCTTCTCGGCCTGCTCCTGACGCTCGACGCCGACGCTGGCGCGCCGATCGATCGACTCCTCGAGCTTCTTCTCGGCGGCGATCCGGGCGGTCACCGTGGCGGTCTTGAGGTCGACCTCGATGGTGATGCCATCGGCGTCCTCGCGGATCGCCTTGTCGCCATCGCGCGTGAAGCCCTGCTCCTCGAGCTCCTTGGCGAGCAGCTCGCCCATCCGGTCGGGGGCGAGGATCGGCAACATCTCGAGCGGCGACTGCACGCCGTCCTCGACGTGAACAGTGCGAACTACCGACTCCGACACGCGAATCTGAATTGCACGACTCATCTGAGTACCCTCCGGACCGAGCGAGGACTGTAGCACCTGTCCGCTAGTTCGCAGTTGGCTGCAGCGACGTCAGGTCGAACAGCCAACCCTGAACCTTTGCGACACCCGCAGAGCCGATCTTCTCGAACCGGCCGAGCAGGACCTGCGCGGACTGGTAGTTGTCATCGATGAAGCGAACGCCGCGATGCTGGGCATCCCATTCGCTCCACCGGATCAGCGCCCGGAGCAGCGAGCCACCACTCGCGCGGGCGCCGGCGCGTACCGACAGCGGTGCGGTGGGATCGAGCTGACCCGGGGCGGGGATGATGTTGCGCTCGATCAGCGGGTGCACCGCGTCGAGCACGAACGTCGCCAGGTCGCGGCGGCCGCGCTTGTCGCAGGCGTCGAGGAAGCCGTCGAGCACCCCATCCTGCGCGGTGCCGATCGCTACGAGCTCGGCCGGATCGGTCATCGATCGCTTCGCGACCTCGCCGGCCTGCCAGCGCCTCGCGATCTCCTCCTGCAGCGCCTCGATGATGATCGGACCCGCGCCCGTGGTCAGGCTATCGAACTCGGGAATCTTCCCACCCGTCATGTACGGGGCGAAGCCGAGCCAGGCGAGCGGCGCCGCGTGGACGAACGGCTGCGAGGCGATGACGCGCAACGCGGGCGTGGCGCGCGACGCATCGAGTGCGAAGTACACCAGCAGCTGATCGCCGAGCTCGAGCTTCGCCGCCGGCAGGCCCTTGAGCGTCGAGGCCGGGGCCGAGAACGGCGTGGTGACGAGCCAGCGCAGGAACTGGAGCGACTGCGCGGAGAACTTCAGATCGGTGGGCTGGTAGCGCTCCCATAGCCGGCCGCGTGCGCCGACATGCGAGAGCCGCGGCTTGGTGCCGCCGCGCTGCCACAGTGCGCGCCAGCTCTGGGTCAGCGTCTCGGACAGCAGGCGCTCGCACGTCGTCCCGATCTTCGCCGGCAGCTGGCGCGACGCACAGAGCAGCGACCAGATGTCATCGTTCGAGTCCGGCCCGGCGACCAGCGCGCGCGCCATCATCAGGATGTCGGCCTCGCTCTGCGCGACCTGGGGCAGCGGAGAGACCTCTTCGATCTGATCGTCGTCGAGCTCGATCAGCTCGTCGTCATCATCGTCTTGACGCGCCATGGCTAGCTCACTTCGTTCGGCGGACCAGACCCGCAGCGCCTGCGGGCCACCCGTTGACGACGAGCTTACCGTCGCGCCAGTGGATCTCGACAGTGTTGGCGCCACGCATTCGCGGGTCGTCCGCCGAATACGCGGGAGTCAGAAAGTGCATCACCTGGTTGGTCGAGCCGAGCCAGCGGCGACCGAGCGGTGGTGGTGGCTCCGCCTTGTCGCGATCGTAGCGACCGTCGACCAGCAGGTCGACGACATCGAGGAGCTCCGTGACGGCGGGATTGGTCACCGCCTGCTCGCGCAGCTCGCCGAGCGTGTATCCGGAATACACCATCACGGTCTTGCCGCGCGCCCGCACGCCGCGCGCGAACGCCGCGACCTCGGCGGCCTGCTCGAACGGCTCGCCGCCGAGGATCGATACGCCCTCGACGTCGGCGGGGAGCTTCGCGAGCACCTCGTCGACGGTCATGTCCTTGCCGCCGGCCTTGGTGAACATCTCGGGGTTGCAGCAACCCGGGCAACGGATCGTGCAGCCCTGGACCCACAGCGCGAGGCGACGCCCGGGGCCCTCTGCCTCGGTGTCCACGACGATGGTCGCCACCCGCAACATGCCGTGCAGCATACGAGGCGATCGCGACGCTGCAAAGCGAGCCTCTGGAGGACTTGTGCCCGGCCGACGACAGTGATTCGATCGCAGGTCAATGGCGTGTCTCGTCTGTGGTGCGGGTTCGGAGCTCGGATCGCTGTGCCGGCGCTGCGCCGGAGAGGTGTCGCCTTGCGAGGGGTTGATCCAGGATCACCTGCGATCGACCGTCGCCGCGATGGACGCAGATGCCTGGCTGGTCGACGGCTTCGGGACGGCGCACGCGGTCGCCGAGAAGTCGGTGATCGGTCGCAACCACGAGGGTCAGATCGTCGTGCTCGCCGCCTCGGTGTCGCGCGCGAATGCCGAGCTCAAGAAGACCGACGCCGGCTGGACGGTGCGCGACCTCGGTAGCCGCAACGGCACCTTCGTCGACGGCGTCAAGGCGCAGGGCAAGGTGGCGGTACCGCCGCGCGCCATCCTCAAGGTCGGCGACGTCGCGTTCTGGTTCCTCGCCGAGGTGGCCGAGGAGCCGGCCGCACCGCCGACGATGGAGACCGCCGCGGCGGGTAGTGGCCTGGTGCGCTACGTGTTCGGTCCGCAGGGTGGCAACGAGCTGTGCCTGGTCGGCGGCAGCGAGACCACGACGGGCGGTGCGTTGCTCGCGCGTGCACCCGGCACCACGGCGTGGAAGGAGCACGCGCTCGCGCCGCTCGAGTTCCAGCTGCTGCGGACGCTGTGCGTGCGCGCGCAAGCCGAGGCCGACTCGCCGGCGGCGGCGCGCGGCTGCGTCGCCACCAAGCAACTCGCGCGCGACTTGCCGTGGCAATCGAAGTACGCGAACGAGGAGAACGTGCGCCAGGTCGTGCGGCGGTTGCGTGGCGCGCTCAGCGAGGCCGGCGCCGACGGCATCCTCGCGGTGGTGCCGGGGCGCGGTTACTACCTGTCGTGCCCGGTGACGGTCTCGAGATAGTCGCGCGTCGTCAGGTCGATCAGGAGCGACCGGCGATCGCTGGAGGGGCGCGGCCGCGAGCGCAGGCCGTCGAGGCCGACGGCGATCAGCGTGACGCCGGCGACCACGCTGGCGGTCACGGTCGACAGCAGACACAGCGCCGCCACGCACGCGATCGCCAGCGCGAGTCCGAGGATGCGAGGTGTGCCCATGCCCTGGTTGTAGCCATCTCCGGCGGCGCGCGCGCGGCTGCTCACGCGGATGTCCCTCGCGTTCACGGGGAGCTCACGCGATGTCGGCGACCGCGACATGCGCGTCGCGGCGTAAGCCGGCAATTCCTCGTCAGCCGCTCGGCGTCACGCGATCGCCGACATCGATCGTCAGCGTGACGGTCGCGACATCGGTGCGCGGCGTCGACGCGACGCGCTTGCGATGGGCCTCCCACCACGTGCGCGCGCACTCGCGATCCCAATCGCCGGTGGGCACCGCTTCGAGCGCCTCGGCGAGCGCGGTCGCGGTCGGATAGCGATCGGCCGGCTGCTTCGCGAGGCACTTCATGATCACGGCCTCGAGCTCCGGCGGGATCTTGGCCTTGCAGACCTCGGAGAGCGGACGCGGCTTGTCGGTGACGTGCTTGAGCGCGATCTCGCCGTTGGTCTTGCCGGTGAACACCAGCTGACCGGAGAGCAGGAAGTAGCCGACCGCACCGAGCGCGTAGAGGTCGACGGCCGGGCCGACGGTGGCCGGATCGGTGACGTTCTCCGGAGCCAGGTACGCCGGCGTGCCGAGCACGTGCTTGCTCGCGTCGGCCGCGCCCTTGATCTCCTGGACCAGCCCGAAGTCGACGACCTTCGCGACATCGGGGGCGCCGCCGCGCTCGCACAGGATGATGTTGGCCGGCTTGATGTCGCGATGGATGAGGCCCTTGTCGTGCGCTTCCTGGAGCGCGCCGCAGACCTGGGTGAGGATCTTGACGACGCGGCCGGGCGCCTGCGCGCCGTCGAGCTGGACCAGCCGCTGGAGATCGACGCCGTCGAGCAGCTCCATCGCGTAATAGACCTCGCCGCTCAGGCTGCGGCCGTAGTCGAACACCGCGACCGTGTTCGGGTGCGTCAGCTGGCTGAGCAGCTGGACCTCCTGCTCGAAGCGGATCAGCGCGTCGACGCCGACCTTCTCGCGCTGCACGAGCTTGATCGCGGTCTCGCGCCGTAGCAGGCCGTGCTTCGCGCGATACACCGCGCCCATGCCGCCTACGCCGATCTTCGCACCGAGCGTGTACTGGCCGAGTTGCTTCGCCTCGCTGACCTGACCGCGCAGCGTGTAGATGATGCGCGAGCCGGTGGTCGCCAGCAGGACCGCGACGGCGTTGTAGAGGATGTCGCCGGCGATGAACGCGGGGCCGGGAATCTCGAGCGTCGAGATCTTCATCTCGGTGAGCACCGCGAGCACGATCGAGCCGGCGAGGATCGGGACGAACGCGAGCGCCGACACGATCAGCGTGCGCCGCTGCGAGCTCGGTACCAGGAGCGCGCGCGTGAACACGACGAACGACTCGTAGAGCAGGCAGGTGTACGCCGCGGCCTGTAGCTCGTACGCGAGCGGCGCGACGATGCCGAACGTGAAGCCGCTGCCGATCGTGATCAGCAGGTCGATCCGGTAGAGCGTGTCCATCGAGCGCACGCCGCGGATCAGCACGCCGCGCCACAGGAACGCGAGGATGGCGAGGGCGAGGGTCGCGGTGCCGTAGATCAGGCCCTGGTTGTGGGGCTGGATATCCGGGTAGAGCGTGTACATCGCGAACAGGAAGATGACGAGCGCGACGAAGCTCCAGAACAGCGCCTTGCTGAACACCGCGAGCCGCTCCTGGAGATAGGCGCGCGCTTCCTCTTCCGATTGCTGGCCCCACGCCACGCGTGCTCGCGACAAGCGAGAGATCGATCGCGAGGCGGTCGCCATTCGCCTTGACCGTACTCGACTCTGCCGACTTGGTGTGGTGCCCGGCAGATCGCGGCAGGAACCGGATGGATCTGTCGTCGAGGATTTGCCAGCGGGCAGCGATCGGCGATCACGCGTATCTCACGGCATGGCACTGGTCGGATCACGCGACCACATCGCACAACTGACCGTGCATGAGTCGCTGGATTGCCGGGATGCTCCTGTCGCTGCTGGCGACGAAGCTTGCCGTGGCAGAGGATGTCCCCGAGCCCGCAGGCTCGCAGACCGCGCCAGACGAAGAAGCCAGGCCGATCCGCACGCGCACGCAGTCGCTGCGCCGGATGATCCGCGGTCCGTTCCAGAGCTCGCGGCTCTACACGATGCCCGCCGCCGACACCGTCGGGCCGTACATCCTCTCGATCTCGGGCGACGGCAGCCTGCTCCAGAAGCCCGGCCTGTTGACCTCGGCGGGTGTCGTCGCCGTCGGCTTCGGCGATATCGCGCAGCTCGAGTATCGCCACACCTCGGCGATCAGCATCGAAGGCCTCAACGCGCCGGTACCCACCGTCGGCGTCCAGCTCAAGGTGCCGATTCCCGAGCGCCCGAACATCCCGGCGTTCGGGCTCGCGTTTCGGCTCGGCGTGCCGCGCGATGAGGTGTTCGGCGACGTCGCGATCGACGAGACCGTGCACGACCTGTTCATCGTCGGCCGGCTGCGCTTCACGTTCGCGGACTGGCTGACGCTGCACGGTGGCGTGCGCGTGTCGTCGGCGAAGATCGAGGTGACGAACGATTCGTTCGCCGCCGATCGCCGCACGGGTTGCGAGATGGCGGGGGCCGCGCTCGCGTGCACGCGCACGCTGTGGCTACCGACCGGCGCCTACGAGCTGCAGATGACGAAGCAGTCGAAGATCGTCGGCGAGATCGCACTCGCGCCGCGCTTCCGGTATCAGCCCGGTGTCGCCGCGGATCCCGAGATCGGTTACGGCCTGCTCGGCCGCTTCGGCATGAGGTGGAACTTGTTGCCGTCGGTGATCATCGACGGAAGCATCGGCTACCAGCTCGACGTTGCCACCAACGCACCCGACGAAGGACCGGGCGCGATCGTTACCTGGGACATCCGGCTCGGTGCCGAGGTGTTCGTGCCCTGGGGTGCGCTGGCCTGCCGCGCCGCCGGGGTGTTCTGCGAGTAGGCGAAGAGGCAAACCATGAAGCGAGTGATCATCTGTGCAGCAGTCATCACGGTCACTGCTGCGACCGCGCGGGCCCAGCCCGTTCCCGACGTGCCACTTCCGCCGGACGATCCGCCGGTGGGCGACGGCGACACCAAGGACGATCCGCCGCCGATCCCGAAGGACGACACGACGCCACCGACGCCGGTGACGCCGGCCGATCCGGTCGATCCATATCCAGCACCGCCCGCGCCGAAGCCGAAGAAGAAGCGCGCGCCGCTCGGCAAGTACTGCCAGTGGGAAGAGCGGGGCACCGAGTGCATGCCCGAGGTGTTGACCACGCCGACCGGCTGGTTGCTCCCCGGCGCGATGCTGTACTCGCGCACCGGCCTCGATACCGGTGGCGGGGTGTCGTCGGACTCGCGCGTCGGTCTCGGCGAGGTCGCCGAGTTCGGCATCGCGACCACCGATGCCGTGCGCGCGAAGACGACGAACAACGAGCGGCCGGATCGGATCCAGCCGTACGTCACGGCGTCGTTCCGGCTCGGCATCCAGGAAGGCCGGCTGTTCGATGCGCAGCCGGGCATGACGCTCGGCTTCCGCAAGTCGTTCGAGCGCAACCAGGACAAGTTCAAGACCAAGACGGCCGAGCTGACGCTGGTGATGAGCAAGCACCTCGGCAAGAACGCCGCGATCCACTTCGGTGGTGCGTTCTGGGACGCGTCGCTCGAGGGCAACTTCGAGGACGACGACATCGATGGTCGCGCCGAGGTGTCGCTGCACGGCTTCGACGACGCCACGAAGAAGCAGGTGCGGCCGTTCGGCGGCATCGAGCTGCGGCCACTGCCGAGCTCGCAGATCCTCGTCGATATCGGCTGGGCTCCCGAGTTCTGCTACCAGTGCACGAACTTCGGCGACCAGGCGAACGGCGCGAAGTTCGGCGCCAGCAAGATCCGGCTCAAGCCGTTGCTGTCGTGGGGCGTGCGCACCCAGCTCGCGACGTGGGTGCGGCTCGAGGCCGGCGTCAAGCTGCCCGACATCGGCGAGGCCAACCTGCTCGACGCACAGATCTTCGGCCAGGTGACGTTCACGTCGAGTGCCCTGCGCAGCGCGGTCGATAGTCTGCAGTAATCCAAAGCCATCTTCATGCGCCTCCTCCTCGTCGCGACGGTCCTCGCGTCGATCGCCGGCTCGCGTCCTGCGCGCGCCGACGATCCGACCGAGAGCCGCGTGCTCACCGCACCGACCGCGTGGCTCCCGCCCACGGGAGGCGCGGTGGTCACCGCGACGCTCGACCATCGCTTCGATGGCAGCGCGACGATCGGCTATGGCCTGGGCGGGCTCGCGGCGATCGACCTCGGCGCCGACACCGACGTGCGGAGCTGCGAGACCTGCGATGGCGATGCCGAGCCGCTGTTGCTCGGCCGGGCATCGTTCCGCATGGGGCTCGCGCAGGACAAGATGTTTCGCGGCTCGCCGGCGCTGCTCGGCGGCGTGCGCAAGACGTTCGCGAACCAGGGGCGGGTCGGGGACGTCTCGGTCTCCGAGGCGTACCTGGTCGCGAGTCGCGTGCTCGGGCCGGTCAAGCTGCACGCGGGCATCCAGGCGGTGGATGCGGCGATGGGCGAGGTCGAGCTCGGCTCGAAGCTGCGGCCGATCGCCGGCATCGAGTGGACGCCGGGGCAGTACCCGAACACCACGGTGGTGACCGACATCGCGTACGTGCCGCTGCTCCGCCACGGGACCGCGGAGGTCGATCTCGAGTGGGCGGCGGGAGTCGGCGTCCGTTACAACGCGCTGCGCGACTGGGGCGCGATCGAGCTGGCGGTGCGGGTCCGCGAGGACGAGGGGCTCGGCGATACGACCGTGATGGTGCGCGTCAACGGTGTGCTGGATCCCGCACACCCGTTCGGGCGCTCGAGAAACTGATGCCAAGTTTCTGATCGTTGCCGCGATGAAACCGCGAGCTGCGGCAACCGTGTGGTACCGCCATGCAAGCAGCCATGCGCCTGGTCACCACGATCCTCCTTCTTGGCTTTGCCGAAGCTCACGCGCAGCCGTGCGATGTCGACATCGCGCGTGCCCCCGACGACGTCCGCCAGACGATCGAGACCTGGGTCCAGGCGGAGCCGCGCTGCGCGACGCCGCTCGAGGTCCGCGTCGTGCCGACCGAGGGCGGCTACTACCTGTTCGCGCGCGATCCCGCGGGGCGCGTCCGCGAGCGCATCGTCCCCGACGCGCAGAGCGCGGGCGTGCTGGTCGCGTCGTGGGTCGCCGACGATGCGGCGCCGGGCACGCCGGTGCCGGAGCCCGGCTCGACGGTGATCGAGATCGTGCCGCCGGCGAAGGTGGTGATCGAGGCCGAGGTCGAGGGCGAGCCCGAGCACGATGTCGATCCGACGCCGCGCCGGCGATCGCGCCGCGCCACACGCTGGCTGTCGATGGGCGTGCTGCAGCGGATGGAGGGCGGCGGCGGACGCGGCATGCGCGGCGAGGTCGACTTCACGGGGCGTGGACCGTGGACGTTCGGGATGACGCTGTCGGGCTCGGACAGCAACTTCCAGCCGGGGTTCAACACGCTGATCGCGTGGGACCAGACCGCGCCGGAGTCGTTCAAGACGCGCGACATCCGGGCGATGGCGATGGTCGGGCGCACGTCGCGGTCGGGAGCGGTCGAGCTCCGGCTGTCGGCCGGCGTCGGCCTCGTCCACACGCAGACCGAGGGCCACGCCCAGACCAGTCACGGCTTTCAGTCGTTCGAGCACGAAGCGATCGGGCCGATCGGCGAGCTGTCGGCGCAGGTGTCGCTGCGGCTCGGCCGCCGGTGGGCGATCGGAGCGGGTCCGCTGGTGACGATGTACGGCAACCCGAACATCGAGAGCGCGGTGGTCGACTCCGACGAGTTCGGTGCGCCGATGACGTTGCCGCTCTCGGCCTATCGCGATCCCGTCGAGGTCAGCATGTTCGCGGCGCTCCGCCATCGGATGTAGATGAAGCGCGGCCAGCTCGTCCAGCTGCGTCCAGATGCCCGGGTCGAGGAGCTCTCCGACGCGGGTCTGGTCGCGGCGTGCGCGACGGGCGATCGCGCAGCGCGCGGGCTGTTGTTCGAGCGCCATGTCGAGGCGGTGCATCGCTTCGTGTCGCGCATGCGGTCGTCGGATGCCGACGCCGTCGAGGATCTCGTACAGATGACGTTCGTCAGTGCCTTCCAGAGCGCCGGCAAGTTCCGCGGCGAGCGCGCGATCGGGTGGCTCTACGGCATCGCCGCGAATCACGGGCGGGCGTACGCGCGGCGCGAGATCCGGCGCAAGCGCGCGCTGTCGTCGGTCGCCGACGTCGCGCCCCGCCAGGCGGCGCCGCCGAGCAACGCGGTGATGCTCGCGCGGTTGCCGGCTGCGATCGCGGCACTGCCTCACGATCTGCGCGCCGCGTTCGTGCTGATCGATCTCGAGGGCGAGCGCGGTCGCGATGCCGCCGACGCGCTCGCCATCCCCGAGGGCACGCTGTGGCGGCGGGTGTTCCACGCACGCAAGGCACTGCGCGAGGCGCTCGGAGGTGATGCATGAGCTGCATCGCACTCGAACAGCTCGCCGCGGCGGCATCCGGAGAGGAGGGCTCGCAAGCGGCGGTCGCCCACGCGCGATCGTGCGCGCGTTGCGCGGTGCTGCTCGACGAGCAACGCATCGTGCGTGCGCTCGCGGGTGGGTTGCGGCGGCCGCGGCTCGACAC
>JAEYYY010000756.1 GCA_023430775.1 Pseudomonadota bacterium | reverse complement strand
GCGGGGGGGGGGGGGGCCGCCCGGGCGGGGCGCGACCCGCGGGCCGCGCCCGCGGCGCGCGCGGCCGGTGGTGATGTCGAGCGACGTGAACGCGAGGCCGAAGCCGAGCTGGATGTTGCCCGAGCCGTCGAGCTTCGGGACGTTGAACGTCGAGCCGAGCGTGTTGACGTCCAAGCTCGACACCAGTTGATCGAGTAATGGCGCGACGTTGCTGTTGATGAAGCTGGTGAGCGCGTTGCGCACCGCGGTGCGAACCGGTCCGGTGACCAGGCCCTCGATCAGGTCGAGGATCGCGCCGCAGAACCCGGAGCCGTCGAGCGAGATCGAACCGACGGTGACGCTCGGCGCGCCCGCCACCGACGCGCGCATCACGCCGTTGACGAGAGTGAGGTTGAAGTCGATCGTCGCGGTGATCGGGTTCGCGATGATCTTGATCGTGGTGCCGCCCGGGCAGCAGAACGTGCCGCACGCGCTCGCGGTCAGCCGCACGTTCGGTAGTGTCACGCTGACCCGCAAGCCACCGCTGCGCAGGGACACGGTGGTGGGAGCGGCGTTCCAGTTGATCGTGTTGTTGACGTACGAGACATCCGGCTCGCACGCGAAGAAGCCGCAGTCACCGTTGTTGATCGGGTTCGCCGCGACCAGGCCGTTGTTGACCAGGGTCTTGAGCTGCGGGCTGTTGAGGATGACGAACAGGATGTCGTTGAGGCTGTTGATGTTGCCGCTGGTCGACGCGTCGCCGATCGCATTGGGATCGAGGCGGAGGCCGAGCGAGCCGTTCATGTGGTTGTCCTCCCGCGTGAAGAACTCGCCGGCGAGCAGGAAGCACGTGGTGCTGTTCTCCTTGCCGAATTGATCGGTGGCGATCACGTCGACGAAGTTCATGCCGAACGCGATCTGCACCGGCGCCGTGAACGTGCCGTTGCCGGCGTTGAACGTCGCCGTGGTGCCGTTGATCTTGACCGACGACACGGTGAACGAGTCGGTCACCGCGACGGGGAAGCTGATCGTCGTCGGGCCGGCCTGGAACATGTAGGCCTCGGCCTCGGTGCCGGGCGAATCGTGGCGGCGACACGAGATCGTCGGGCCCGCCGAGTCGACCACCACCGGCAGCGTGACACCGAGCGGGAGGTTGTCCTTGGTCGGCGAGGTCACCGTCGCCGACAGCGCGAACGAGCCGTCGGTCGCGAACTGGAACCGCGCCTCCGCCGGCGAGGGCACGTTCGGCGACGACGCGTAGAGGTACGAGACGTCGTCGACCCGGTTGCCGAACTCGTCGAACGTCGTCGCGATCAGCGTCACCTGATCGTCGATCGTGTAGACCGTCTTCTCCGGCACCAGCGAGCCGGCGATCGAGGCGGGTAACGCCGGAAGCACGAGCAGGAAGTCGGGCTCGACCTCGGCCGCACCCTCGATCACGCAGCTGACCTCGTACTCGCCGACCAGCGTGGCCGACACCTTGTCGGTGCCGGCGATCGTGCCCGCGCCGAACGGCGAGATCGCGACCATCTGCTCGAAGATCTCGATCTCGTTGCCGAACGCATCGAACACCCGGCAGGCGACGCCGACTTCCTCTCCGGCCGTCGCGACATCGCTCGACAGCTCGGTGATCACGCGGACCGCGGGGCCCGGCGAGATCTGGAGGATCTCGGGTTCCTCGTCGATCAGATCGAGCTCGGGCGCGTAGCATCGCACCTGCGCCTCGCCGGCGCGGATCGCGATCATCTGCTCCTCGTCGTCGAGTGCGAACATGTCGGGGTGCCGGAAGTCGATCACCATCTCCGTGGTGTCGGCGAGCGGCTCTCCCGTCGCCAGATCGCGTGCGGTCTCCCCGAACGGATCGAGCACGTCGCATCGCGCGTCGACGCGCTCGCCCGCGATCAGCGAGGTCTTCGCGACGAACGTCTCGACGGTGTTGGTGGGTCTGTGGTTGTCACCGCACGCGGCGACGACTGCGATACCTAGAACAAGCGCATAGCCTTGGCGCATGTAGCTCCCCGCAGGCCGCCCGAAACGGCCTGCCCGCCGACGATACACCGGGCGCCTCGACGCCGCTCCTTCTCACGCAAGGCTGACTCTCCCACCCGTGCCTACCGGCGTGATCGAATTCGCTCCACCTGCGGAGAACGTGACGTCGTGGACGAAGGCGAGCAGCGTCGCGACCGAGGAGCGCGAGGGCTGGCCGCTCGAGGAGAACCAACCATGCCCGCCCACCGCGATCGCGAGACCGGCGTTTTCTCGGGGCGGGCATTGACGGGCAAGGCTGCTGGCCAATACTCCGGGGCATGAAACTCCGCCTCGGGTTCCTCGTTCTCGCCGCGCTCACCAGCTCGGCCACTGCCAAGGGCCTCACCGTCGACGACATGCTCGCGATGCAGCGCGTGGGTGCACCGGTCGTGTCTCCCGATGGCAAGTGGGTGACGTTCGCGGTGCGCGAGACCGATGTCGAAGCGAATCGCGGCCGCTACGACGTCTGGATGGTCGGCATCGACGGCAACAATCTGCGCCGGCTGACCTCGCATCCCGAGAACGACACCGATCCCGCGTGGTCGGCAGATGGTCGCTGGGTCTATTTCATGTCGTCGCGCGGCGGCAGCTCGCAGGTGTGGCGGATCTCGGTCACCGGCGGCGAGGCCGAGCAGGTGACGAAGGTCGATGCCGACCTCAACGGCTTCAAGCTGTTCCCCGACGGCAAGCGCATGGTGCTCGCGATCGATGTCTGGCCGCAGGCCAAGACGCTCGCCGACTCGAACAAGATCGACGAAGCGAAGGCCAAGTCGAAGGTCAAGGCGCGGATCTACGATCAGCTGCTGTTCCGCCACTGGGATCAGTGGGAGGACGGCAAGTACTCGCACCTGTTCGTGTGGAGCCCCGACAAGCCGGCCGACGTTCGCGACGTCACGCCGGGGCAGACCACCGATTCGCCGACCCACCCGTTCGGCGGCATGGACGAGATCGACATCTCGCCCGACAACAAGACGATCGCGTTCGTCGCGCGCACCGGCGGCAAGGCCGTGTCGTGGACGACCAACACCGAGGTGTTCCTGGTCAACGTGGCGGGCGGCGCACCCACGGTGCTGACGCAGAACAAGGGCTACGACTTCTCGCCGTCGTACTCGCCGGACGGCAAGTGGATCTCGGTGCGGATGATGTCGCGCGCCGGCTTCGAGGCCGATCGCGAGAAGCTCGCGGTCTACGGCGTCGCCGACCGCAAGCTGCGCGTGATCACCGAGGCGTGGGACCGCTCGGCGAGCGAGGCAGCGTGGTCGCGCGACGGCAAGACGATCTACACGTCGGCCGACAACGTCGGCAATCACTCGCTGTTCGCGATCGACGTCGCCACCGGCAAGGAGCGCCTCCTCGTCGACAAGGGCACCAACAGCGGCGTCCAGGTCGCCGGCGATCGCCTGGTGTTCGCGCGCGACACGCTGAAGATGCCGGTCGAGCTGTTCACGACGAAGCTCGACGGCAGCGACCTCCGGCAGATCACGCACTTCAACGACGACCGGGTGAAGAAGATCGACTGGGGCAGCTACGAGCAGTTCAGCTTCAAGGGTGCGAAGGGCGACACGGTCTACGGCTACGCGATGAAGCCGGCCGGCTATCGCGGCGGCAAGGTGCCGGTCGCGTTCCTCCTCCACGGCGGTCCGCAGGGCAGCGTCGGCGCTCACTTCCACTACCGGGGGAACCCGCAGACCTATGCGGGGCGCGGCTACGGCGTGGTGTTCATCGACTTCCACGGCTCCACCGGCTATGGCCAGGCCTTCACCGACGCGATCCGCGGCGACTGGGGTGGCGCGCCGTACCAGGACCTGATGCTCGGCCTCGACGCCGCGCTCGCGAAGTTCACGTGGCTCGACGGCACGCGCGCCGCGGCACTCGGCGCGTCGTACGGCGGCTACATGATCAACTGGATCAACGGCCACACCGATCGCTTCAAGGCGCTGGTCTGCCACGACGGCAACCTCGACGAGCGGATGGCCTACTTCGACACCGAGGAGCTGTGGTTCCCCGAGTGGGAGCACGGCGGCGTGCCGTGGACGCAGGCCGACGGCTACTCCAAGCACAACCCGATCGATCACGTGAAGAACTGGAAGACGCCCACGCTCGTGATCCACGGCGGGCTCGATTTCCGCGTCGTCGACACTCAGGGCATGTCGACGTTCACCGCGCTCCAGCGCAAGGGCGTGCCGAGCAAGTTCATCCACTTCCCCGACGAGAACCACTGGGTGCTCAAGCCGCAGAACTCCAAGCTGTGGCACGACGAGGTGCTCGCCTGGATCGACAAGTACACCAAGCGTTAGGGATTGTGGCTGACCACCATCCGCGTCAGGTCGATCGGACCGAGGCCGGTGGTGAGGAAGGTATCGCCCGGCCGGAACAGCTCGCTCTCGGCTGACACGGCCAGATCGGCGATCGACGCGACCGCCGCGTAGGTCACCGGCGTCGCGGCGGTGAAGCCATAGATCCGCACGCCGAGCGCTCCGACGGTGTCGCCGGTGCGCAGCTCGAACGTCTCGTCACCGGGAAGATCGGGCAGCGGCATGATACGGCCGTTGCCCTCGAAGATCTCGACCGCAGACGGCGGCAGGATGATGCGCCACTGGAAGTCCAGCGAACCGCGCTCGTAGGTGATCTCTGCCATCACCAGATCGCCGGCGGTGCGCGCGCTCGGTCCCGCGGACCGCTCGATCCAGTGGATCTCGCGCGCGTTGACGTCGAGCGCTGGGCTGAGCTCGATCCACGGCAGCATCTGGGGCTCGATCGCCAGGTTGTACTGACCCTGCGCGGGAATTCGTTCGGCGATCTCCTGGATCCGATTGGTGTCGGCGTCGTGACGGAGCTTGACGTTGACCTCGCGACCGACCGATCCAGACGACGGCAGCGTGATGAACGCAGAGGCTCCGCTCCCACCGCCCGCGACCGGGTTGAGGAACGACGGTCCGCGCGCCGGATCGGCGGCACGAAACACCGAGTTGCCGGTGAACCCGATCGCATTGACGGCGACGTCCGCGGGCAACTGCGTGAAGTTCGCGTCGCTCTGCGTGAACAGCGCGAACGCGCCGGTGAGCGTCACGTCGCCGGTGTTGCCGGTCGCCGCCTGGAAGAACGACTGGAACGCGCCGTTGCCGAACACCACCATGACATCGAAGTCGTCGGCGCACGTCGGATCGAGCTGGATCACCTTGGACTGCGTCGCGCCGGCCTGCACCGGCACCGACACGCCCGTGTCGCTGCAGCTCGTGTTGATGAAGTAGCTGCCCACCGCATTCGGATCGGTGTTCCACGTGATCGTGCGGGAGACCGTCGCTGGCTCGTTGCGTCGCCGGCCGAACGTCACCGACGTTCCGGGCGCGATCGCGCGGATCGTCGTCAGCCGACTGCCGACACCGTTGGTGGTGACGGCCGTGACATCGACATCGCCGGGGGCCTCGAGTATCGCGGTGCCATCGGACTGGGTCATGACATCGTCGAACAGCGAGCCGTCGGCGAACGAGCTCGCGATCACGCGCACGCCGGTCGCCGGCAGACCGCGATCATCGAGCACCAGCACCTGCACGCTGGTGGGTGGGGGACCATCGCCGCCGTCGCCGGGAGGTGCGTCGACGTCACCGCCGCACGCGGTCGCCGCATTGCCGGCGCACAGCCCCGCCGCGGTGCAGGAGAGCCCGCTCGGACAGTCGGCAGAGGTCGCGCACGATACCGCGCAGTCGGCGAGGTCGCGCTTGTAGCACCCGGTGAGGGCGAGCAAGAGAAGCCAGCTCTTCATCGAACACTCCTTGGTTAGAACCGCCACGTCCACGCGACCCGCGCACCACTCGCGCCGACCGCGAGACTCGGTCCGGTCTCGCGCGCGGGTTTGTCGAGCACGATCAACACCACGCCGGTCGCGATCAGGGCACCGCCGGCGACCACGCCGATCAATGCATTGCGATTCGCCGCTCGGCCGGCAGCGTCGAGCTCGCGCGCCTGGTCGCCGGAACAGCGGGTCGCGCAGGCGTCGCGTAGCGCGTCGGCCTTGCTCGATCCCTTCGCCGCGAACACCACGCCGAGCCCGACGCCGAGCGCACCACCGCCGAGTGCGGCGAACCCGGCCTTGGTCTTCCACGTCCGCGACGGCGCTCGCGGTTGCTCGATCGGCGGCGCGACCGGTGCGGGCGCAGCCGCCGGCTCGACGGGTGCGACCGGTTGCGCGGCGGCCTTGTTCGCGCACTCCTCGAGCTCGGCGATCCGGCCCTTGACCTGCTCGGCGTTCGGCGCGTCGGGCAACCGCCGCAGGTACGTCTTGTAGAACGTGCGCGCTTGCAGGCAGTCGCCGGACAGCCGGTAGGCCTGCGCGATGTTGAACAACAGCTCGGGGCGATCGCTGATCCGGAACGCTTCCTTGAAGTCGGCGATCGCCGCCGGATACTCGGCGAGCTCGAAGTGCTTGCTGCCGCTCGCCTCGAGCGCCGCAGGATCGACTCGATCCGCGTGCGCGAGACGGGCGCCGAGCAGCGCGAGGATCAACACCAGCTTCGTCATCGCGAGCCTCCCTTCATCGGCAGCAAGCCATCGCCGTCATCGAACGGTCTCGGTGGCGCATCGACCGGCGCGACCACGCCGGCATCGGATGGAGTCACCACGCCGGCATCTGGTTTCGGCTTGGGGCGCGGCGGCTTCCTGCCCGTCGAGGCGGGCGCCGTCGCATCGACGGTCACAGGCTCGACGATCGCGGCGTCGACCGGCGCGACGACCGCCGCATCGACGGCCCCTGCGACGGCGGCATCGGGACCAGCCGGCGCGA
>JAEYYY010000734.1 GCA_023430775.1 Pseudomonadota bacterium | reverse complement strand
CGGCGTGGCGCGAAGCATCGGCGGCGTCGACGGCTGGCGCCGGCGCATGGGGAGGGCAGGGCTACTTCGGCGCGACGATCCGCGATCCGGGCGTCGCGCGATCGATCGACAACGACTACCTCGCGGTGCTGGTCGCTCGCGAGGGCGGGGTCGCGGGGCTGTTGCAGGGCGTGTTGCTGCTGCTCGCGCTCGTCGTCGGCGCCGGCGCGATCGCGAGTGCGCGGTTGCCGCACGCGAGTCGCGAGCAGCGCGCGCGCTGGCTGGTCACCGGCGTCGCCGGCGTGCTCGCCGTATATCAGCCGCTGGCCGCGCTCGGCATCCTGCCGCTCACCGGTCTGACGTGGCCGGGGCTCGGCATCGATTCGCCGGGCGAGCTGTGGCTGTTCGTGATCGGCGCGGTGTGGTGTCTGCAAGGTGCCGAGCCCGTGCTCGGTACGGTGATGCGCGCCGACGAGCGCGTGCGGCGAGCTCCCCGCCTGGCGCGCGCACGCAAGATCGTGCTCGCCGCCCTCGTCGCGTGCGGCATCGCCGCGGTCGCGCTGGTCGTGCGCGCCGGCGTCTGCGCGCTGTCGCGAGCGAACGAGGACGACGAGCGCGTGACCGCGGCGCTGAGCTACGCGAGCTCGCTCGCCTGTGTCGCGCCCGACGACGCCGCCAGCTTCGAGGACGCGCTTCCCGCCGTCGTCGCGGGCAAGCCGGTCGACGACGCGACCGCGCGCTACGAGCGCGAGCTGCTCGCGACCTGGCGCGATCAACGGGCGATGCTCGCGCGTGCGTTCACCGCGGCGAACACGGTGGGTCCTGCACCGGATGACGACGTGTCTGGCAGCGATCCGTGGCTCGACGCGCCGAACAAAGCAACGGTCGACGAGGACGCCGAGAACCTCGACGCCGAGCACCAGACGGACCGATCGTCGGCGCCGTCCGCCGCACGCGAGCCGCGCGCGCCGCGCCGATCGCGAACGAAACAGGGGACCCCCAGCGCGACCGACGAACAGGGAACGAACGGTTCGACGGACCGCCGAATGAAACCGGGGACGGACCCCAGTTCGAAGCAGGGGACGTCGCGAACGAAACAGGGCACGGACCCCAGCTCGAACGACCAACGGGGAACGAACGCTTCGACGGACCGCCGCACGAAGCAGGCGAACGCCAGATCGAAGCAGCCGTCGAAACAGGGGGTGTCCGGAACCAAACAGGGGACGGACCCCAATTCCAGTGACGACCAGAAAGCAGATCGATCGACGGATCGCCGCATGAAACGGGGCACGGCCCCCAGTTCGACGCAGGGGACGTCCCGAACCAAACGGGGGACGGACCCCGATTCGAAACCAGGGTCGGACTCTGTCGTCGGGCGCCTCGTGAAGCTGTTCGGGCTCGAGAGGAAGCGCGACGGCTTGCAGTGTCCGTCGAAGGCGGGCGCGTGGCGAGTCGAGCGCGACGGCGATGGCTGCGTCGCGACGCTGTCGATCGGCTGGCCCGAGGTCAAGCTGTCGGTTCGTGCGACCGACACGGGTGTTCACGCGAGCTGCGCGATCGCGCTGCCCGACGACGCGGTGTCGCTGCTGCGCACCAAGACGCGCGCACCGCGGCAACGGATTCGCGTGGTCAGCGCACCGATCGGTGCGAGCGCCGACGACCTCGGCGAGCTCGTGCTCGGCGGTCGCGTCGTGCGATTGCGCGAGGGGGCGCCACGGCTGGAGCTCGCGGCCGCGCAACCCGGGGTGTCGGTCGCGAGCGAGATCGCGATCGGCGAAACCACGCTGGCGGTGCGCGCGAGCCCGCGCGGCGTGGTGCTGCGCGGCGAGGCCGAGCTGTTCGTCGCCGAGGCCGAGCGCGGCGGAGCCTGGCGGCGGTGGGAGCACGGCAACGAGGTGGTGCTCGATCGGATGACGCTGATCGCCGCTGGTCGGGGAGCGGCGCTGGTGGTCGCGCAGTTTCGGCCACCGCGTGCGTGGCCCGGTGCGCCGGCGGCGATCGATTCGCTGCTCGCCGATAGCGCGGGCGATCGCGTGCACCGGATCTATCCCCACGGCCCGCAGGTGCCCGAGCTCGGGTGGGTGAACCCGTACGATGTCGATCGCTCGCTCGGCCTCGACGGCTGGGTGCACGCGTATGCGGCCGAGGCGACGCACGGCAAGGTCTCGTGCGGCACGCTGGATCCGCCGGTGATCGAACCGCAGCGCGTGTGCACCACCAATCCGCTCGACGGCGTGCTCGAGTGTCGGGTGTCGATCCAGCCGCAGCTGACGCGAGCGCTGCGCGGCGTGGCCGAGCGGATCATCGCGGACCCGAAACCGGTGACGGGCAGGGACGTCACGCCGGTCCGCGTCGGCTTCGTCGCGCTGCGCGGCGATACCGGCGAGATCCTCGCGCAGGGCAACCTGGCGACGGGACGGCCGCTGCTCGCGTACGCGCCGAGCGACGCGCGAGCCGAGGCCGAGCTGGTGAGGCTACGAGATCAGCGCGGCGAGGCGCTCGCGGAGAAGGTCGAGTGGAACCTGCCGATCGCCGTCGGCTCGACGTTCAAGCCGATCGTCGCGCGCGCGGCGGAGCAGGCGTTCCCGAAGGAGCTCGGCGCGCTGTCGCTGACGGCGGCGGGGCACGCGGAGGGTTGCCGGCGGCGTCGTGGCTCGATCGATCCGATCGTGGGCCACTGCCCACCGACGTCGGTGGCGGGGCAGCCGACGACCGCCGACGTTCACGACTTCCTCGCGCGCTCGCCGAACTGGTTCCAGGCGGCGCTCGGGTTGATCGGGCTCGGGCTGCCCGATGCGAAGCTGATGGTGAAGGATCGCGAGGTCACGTTTGCCGAGGTGGTCGGCAGCGATCTCGCGACCTGGCCGGCGGATAGCGCGCTCGCGATCAGCGACACGCAGGGTTCGATCGTCGATCGCCGTGGCGTCACGATCGCGGGGCTGCGGCGCACCGGGCTGTGGACGCGCGTCGAGGGCTTGCTCGGCCGGCCGCTGTGTACGCTCGGCGATCGCGCGAGCTGCGAGCGGGCGGCGGCACGCGCGGATGTGTGCGCGGCGCGTGCGCTGCCGATCGCGTCGCCCGGTGCGGACCTGCGGAACCTCGTCGCGCTCGGCCCGGATCGGATCGATCTGTATCCCGGGGACAAGCGCGGCCAGACGACGGTGCCGGTCCGCGACTACCTCCAGCTGTTGCGCGGCTCCGGCGTGCACGCGGTGGGGTCGCTGCTGCAGATCACCGACGCGTTCGGTCGCGTCGTCTACGATCCGAAGCCCGGCGCCTCGCAGCTCGCCGCCTCGTGGTTTCCTGCACCCGCGGTGGGCACGGTGCCGGCGTGGTCGTGTGCGAGTGGCGGCAGACAGAACACCGTGCTCGGTGCGGGCGGCGGCCTGTGCGGTGTGGTGCAGCCCGGTGGCACCGCGCACGCGGGCGTCAAGGAGCTGCTCGCCGATCCGGAGCTCGTGATCTACGGCGCCAAGACCGGCACCATCGATTCGCTGGCCGACATCGCGCGCAGTCCGCGTGCGTGCGCGCGGTGGAATGCCAGCCACGTCGCGGCGGCGAAGCTCGACTGCGGGCGTGCGCCGCCGGATGACAGCTTGCTTTTGATCGCGTTCGGCGTGGTGACCCCCAAGGGCACGATCCCGATCACGCTCGGCATCCAGCTCCAGCGCGCGGGCAAGAGTGCCGCGACCAAGGCGGCGCCGGTGTTCGTGCAGACGATCGCACGCTACCTGAGGTGATGCGTCGCGGTGCCGCAGACGCCGCTCGACCACGGGCATCGAAGCCGCGTGCCCCGCAACCTCCGCCATCGCCCTGGGGCCGCGATCGTCGCAGTCGCGACGGGTGCGACAGGTCGCCCCCGTTTCGGGACGGCGGGCAAGTGGGCGTTCCTCCTCGCTGAATGCCTGGCCCGGAAGCAGCAGATGGGTTCGTCGTGCGCGGCACTGCCGCAGGGAGAATGAACATGACCCGCCTCGAGACCATCGCCACTGCCCAGAAGAAGACCCGTGTTCGCGACGCCATCTTCGCGTGCTTCGTGGCCCTCGCAGCCGCGGTCGCGGTGACGACGGTCACCACGGCCGCCGAGGCCGCCCACGTCACCCAGCGCTAAGGAGGTTTCTTCGATGAATCGCCTCAGCACCATCACCCAGAACAACCGGCGCAATCGCCTTCGCGATCTCGTGTTCGCCGCGTTCATCACCCTCGCTGCTGCACTCGCCATCACGGCCGCAGCCGAGTCCTACAGCACTGATCAAATCGTTCAACGCTGATCGCTCCTCGTGCGCGATCGGCGCATTCGGAGGAGCCATGTATCGGCATCGAGCTCGAGGACGCGCGATCCTGTTCGCGTCTATCGTCGGAATCATCGCCGCGATCGCCAAGCTGATCGCGTGATTCAATCGTCGCGACGGCCGTGCCACGGCACCTCGATCGGCGTCACCCCATTCGCGTCGATATCGATCACCGTCGGCGCGCGCTCGCATTCCCACGTCGTCACGTTCGCGAACACCGTCGAACCTTCGGTCCACACGCCGCCGTCTTGATGGATGTGACCGAACAGATGCAGACGCGGCGTGACGTCGCGGACGCGCGCGCGGAGATCCGCACATCCCGCGCGCTCGTCCATGCCGGAGCGATCGCCGAGACCCGCGGGCGGTCCGTGCGTGATCAACACGTCGATCCCGTGCGGGATCAGGCTCCACTTCTCCGCCAGCGCTGCACCGCGCGGCAGGTTGAACGCCCAGTCGTTGAACGCCGGTTGCCACGGACTGCCGTAGAACCGCAGACCCTCGAGCGCGAGCTCGCTGTCCTCGAGATAGTGAAACGCCGAGAACAGCGCGCGCGCCGGCGCCGGATCCGAAGCGAAGCCCCAGTCGTGGTTGCCGGCGACGATCACCTTGTGGCGATGTGGCAGGCTCGCGATCCAGTCCGCCGCCTGCGCGAGCTCCTCGAGATCGCCGCGCCGGCACATGTCTCCGGCGTGCACGAACACGTCACCATCCGGCACGCTCCGCAGATCGTCGGTGAACAGGTGCGTATCGGCGACGGCGACGAGCCTCATGCCTCGAGATCGTTGACCAGCTTGGTCAGCAGCATCCGACAGTCCTGATAGACGCCGGGCAGCTCGCGGATGCCATCGAGCGTGTCGATCAACCGGAGCGCATCGAGCAGCCGCGCGGTCAGGTTCCAGCCGTCGGGCAGGTCGCCGCCCGCCTCGCGATAGCCGCGCTCGAACTCGACGAGGAACTTCGCGTCGTAGCGGGGCGCAAACCGGAACAGGCTGCCGATATCGACGAGCGGTGAGCCGGTGCCCGCACTCTCCCAGTCGATCACGCCCTGGATGCGCCAGCGATCGCCCTCGGCGCGCTGCACGAGGATGTTGCGACCGCCGATGTCGTGATGGCACAGGCACTGCGGTCCCCAGCCGAGCCGATCGGCACGAGCATCGAAGGCCGCGAGCACGGCGGTCGCGAGCGGCGTGCCCATGCGTTCGCGGGCGCGACTGTTCGCCAGCAACGCGCGCGCGCTCGCGAGCAGCGGCGCGACGTCCCAGCGATCCTTCGGATCGAGCGGCTCGGTCGACGCGACCCACGCGAACAATCGGCCGAGCGGATCGGCGAGCGACGCGAACGCCGCGGGCGGCTGCTTGCTGCGGCAATCGTCGAGCGTGGTGCCCTCGATCCAGCGATAGACCGCGGCGCGCTTGGCATCGTCGGTGCGCACGATCTCGGGCACCGGCAGGATGCCGGCGAGCCGCTTCAGCGCGGCGACCTCGTCGCGATACGCCTTCTTGCCGCCGGCGTAGTGCTTCACCACCACCGCCTGACCGCTGGTCATGGTGACCTTGTGCAGCGTGTTCGTGAAGCCGCCCTCGAGCGGCTCGAACTTCGAGATCGGAGCGTCGACCAGCGCCTGCAGATCCGCGTGGCCCACCGGGATCCACGGGAAGATGCGCGCGTCGTTCACGACGCCCAGTTTACCCCCGTTGTGCGAGTCTTCTGCGCATGACGGGTAGGCACTTATGAACGCCGACGAGTTTCGCCGCCTCGGCCACGCCCTGGTGGACTGGATCGCGAGCTATCGAGAATCACTCGAACAGCGGCCGGTGATGAGCAAGGTCGCGCCCGGCGAGATCCGCGCGAAGCTCCCGCGCGCCGCTCCCGAGCAACCGATGGGCCTCGACGTGCTCGCGTTGCTCGAGCGCGATGTCATGCCCGGCATCACGCACTGGAACCATCCCGGGTTCTTCGCCTACTTCCCGTCGAACACGAGCTACGCGTCGATCCTCGGCGACCTGGCGTGCGCCGGGCTCGGCACGCAGGGCATGAGCTGGCAGACGTCGCCGGCCGCGACCGAGATCGAGGAGGTGGTGCTCGATTGGTTGCGCCAGCTCGTCGGCCTGTCGCCGGCGTGGACCGGCGTGATCCAGGACACCGCGAGCACCGCCACGCTCGGTGCCTTGATCTGCGCGCGCGAGCGCGCGAGCAGCCTGGCGCAGACCGGGCCCGGCCTGCAGGGCAGCGCGGCACCGCTCGTGATCTATCACTCGGCGCACGCGCACAGCTCCGTCGACAAGGCCGCGCTACTCGCGGGGTTCGGCAAGCTGTATCTGCGCGCCATCGACGTCGACACCACGTTCGCGATGAAGCCCGACGCGCTCGCCGCAGCGATCGATCGCGATCGCGCGGCCGGGTTGCAACCGTGCGCGATCGTCGCCACCACCGGAACCACCAACACCACGGCGTTCGATCCGATCGCCGCGATCGCGGAGCTCGCCGATCGCCACGCGATGTGGCTGCACGTCGATGCCGCCATGGCCGGCACCGCGATGGTGCTCCCCGAGTGCCGGCACCTGTGGGACGGCATCGAGCGCGCGGACTCGCTGGTGTTCAACCCGCACAAGTGGATGGGGCCGGGCTTCGATCTGTCGGCGTACTACTGCCGCGATCCCGAGCACCTGATCCGCGTCATGGGCACCAACCCGGCGTACCTGCGCACGCAGCAGGATGGCGAGGTCTCGAACTTTCGCGACTGGCACATCCCGCTCGGCCGCCGGTTCCGCGCGCTGAAGCTGTGGTTCTACCTGCTCGACGTCGGCGCCGAGGCGCTGCGCGACCGGCTGCGCCGCGATCTGGCGAACGCGAAGTGGCTGGAGAACCAGGTCGCGCTGACCGCCGGCTGGGAGGTCATCGCCCCGGTGCAGCTCCAGACGGTGTGCATCCGCCACCTGCCGCTCGGCTTCGACGAGGCCGCGCTGACCGCGCACAACCTGGGCATCGCCCGGCGGATCAACGACAGTGGTCGCGCGTACCTGACGCCGAGCATCGTCGACGGCAAGCAGATCCTGCGGGTCTCGATCGGCGCCGAGCGCACCGAGCGCCGCCATGTCGAAGCGCTGTGGGCCGACCTCCAGGCGGCCGCGTTACACCGCTGACACGTCGCACCGAGGCGTGCGACACCCCGCTCGATCATCGAGAGTCAGCGCCGCATCGTGGTGGCGCGCCTGCGGTCTCCCATCATGAGGACGTGCTCGCTCGGCTCGTCCTGGTCGTCCTCGTCGGATGCACGCAGATGCCGAGTGGCGGCCGGCGAGACATCCGTGAGGCCAGCGCGACGCGGCCCGGTCCGCGGTTGTTCGCGATGCCCGGCGAAAACTTCGAGTTCGTCGTCAAGCTGCGCGGGATCATGCTCGGCCGGGTGCGGACCGCGATCGGCGAGCCGGGCCTTCACGCCGGCCGCCGCGCGATCATCATGCGCTCGCGCGGTGACGCGACCGGCGTGCTCGCGATCTTCGGCAAGCTCGCCTACGAGCTGACGACGATGCTCGACGTCGAGCGCGGCGGCACCCTGGTGAACCGCGAGGAGTCGTGGCTCGAGATCGCGGGCCGCGAGGAGCACGAGCGCGACGACCTCATCCCCGAGGGTGACTTTCCGTTGCCGTACGACGCGCACGCGGCGATGGCGCACATGCGCGCGTGGCAGACCGCGCCCGGCGAGGAGGACCACGTGTTCCTCCGGGTCGCCGACATGGACTTCACGCTGAAGCTCCGGCACTCCGGCGTCGAGTGGATGGCGCACGCGAAGGTGCACGCGATTCGCTATCACGGCATCGTCGAGACCATCAGCGACCACTACCCGTTCACGATCTGGATCTCCGACGATCCGTCGCGCGTGCCGGTCAAGCTGGTGACCGGCTCCGAGTGGGGCACGATCAGCGCGGAGCTCGAGGCCTACGATCAGTTGCCGTCGCTGTAGCCCCAGACGTAGCCGCGCGCCTCGATGCGGGTGATGACGTCGGCGAGCGAGCCACCGGGTGCGAGCACCTGCTCGAGATCGGCGGCGCCGGTGCGGTAGGCGGCGAGGCCCGCATCGTCGAACGCATAGAACTTCACGCGATCGATGCCGGCGAGCCGCGCGGCGAGGAGCTGCAACAGCGTCATCGCGTGGCGATTGCCGCCGAACGCACCGCAGCCCCAGAAGCCGGTGCGGATCTCGACCGGCATGCCGGGCCACAGCGCGCGCGACTCGAGTGCGGCGGCGGCGAAGCCGGTGTACGCGGTGACCAGCACCTGCTCGATGTCCTCGCGCGAGTACGGACCGGAGCCACCGCCAGGTGCGGCGATCGCGATCAGGTTGGTGAGCGTGGGCGGCGAGATCACGCGGATCGCATCGCGCACGTCGTCGATCGAGGCGGCGGCGAAGCGATTGCCGTACAGCCCACCGGGACGCGCGGCGCACGGTGCCGTCAGGATCTCGCAGCGCCGCTCGACGCCAGCGACCAGCACCGGCGTCGGTTGCAGATCCATCTCGGTGAGCGCGGGTTGACCCTCGGCGAGCAGCGCCTCGCGGATCGGTCCGAGTGCCGGGTGCTCGGCAGCCTGGAGCTCGTCCTGGGCGAGCAGGGCAGAGCCGTAGGCGAAGAACAGATTCGGATCGGCGAAGTTGAGGTGCCAGACGCCGCGGTGATCGCCGGCGTAGTCGAAGTGTCCCGGCAGCGGCGTGCACTCGGTGGCGGCGAGCGCGAGCGAGGCGGGCAGGGGAGCGGCCGCCCACCGCGTCAGCTCGATCTTGCCGGCGAGCGTGGTGCCGCGTGGCACGGCAGCGTCGAGCACCATCCGTTTGTGGAGGTGGCGCAGCTTCGGTGGGTGATCGACGAACAGAGACGCCGCGTCGTACGTCCTCCGCACCAGGCATTCGAGCATGTCGTCCTTAATAGTGTAAAAATAACACTCTGTCAATGGCGATCTGCGAGGGCCGATTTCTTCCCCTCGGTGACCGGCCAGCGCGGGTGGCGCTGACTATGCTGCGCCCATGTCCTTCGACCGGGTGCTCGAGCTGATCTCCCGGCCGCCGGTGGTGGCGGGGATGGATCGCATGCAGCCCGAGATGCGGACGCTCGCCGCCGAGTTGCTGCAGCGGTTCGCGGCGGCCGATGCGACGCCGCTGTCGATCACCCAGGAAGGTGCGGCCCTCGCGCTGTGGGGTGGCCACGACTGGCGACAGGATCGAGCGGCGCCGTTCCTCGACTGGCATCGCGGTCTCGGTGGTCCCGCGCGCGCGCTCGAGGTGCTGCTCGCCGCGGTCACGTTCGAGCGCCGGACGTACGAGTGGGACAACTCGATCTGGGCGCTCTCGCGCGCGCGCCCGGCCTCGGGGCTCGCGAGCCTCGGGTTGCGACCGTGGGTGTGGATGCGACGGACGCTCGAGCAGGCGACATCGGCCGAACGCGCCGCGGCGAGCGAGATCGCGAACCGTGCGAGCAAGGCGTGGCACGTGCGTGCGGCCCTCGCGTTCGTGTTCCCCGACGAGCCGGCGCGGTGGACCGCGGCCGATCAGCTCGAGCTCCGTCAGGCGGATGCCGACAACGACTTCACGGCGACCCGCTTCGGCGTGCTCGCGGCGATGCGGCAGGCTCCCCTCGATCTCGAGGCGGTGCAAGCCAATCACGACATCACGGAGGCGATTCCGCCGGCGCTGATCGCGAGCACGCTCGGCGCCGACGCGGTGGGACCGCTGCGGATGATCCGCGCGTACGGCGAGCTCGCTGCGCTCGGTGCCCCCGATGGCTTGCGCGCGTTGCTCGAGCTCTCGGATGCCGATCCGTCATGGCAGGTGATCGCGAAGCTGCCGGCGACCACCGCGACGATCGCCGCGCTGGCGCCGATGTTCACCACCCAGCGACCGCGCCGGCTACTCGGCCTTCACCTCGCGCGCGGCTTCTTCACCGAGCTGGTGACCGCGGCGCCCGACGAGGCGGAGCGCACGAAGGATCCGGCGGTCGCGCGCTTGATCGACGATACCGGTGCCCGGTTGCCGCCCGACGACGGCTGGGTGTCGCCGTGGACCAGGCCGAAGCCGAAGCCGAAGCCGAAGAAGCCGAAGGACGCCGCGCCCGCGCCGGTCGCCGACGTCGCCTTCGAGGAGGCCGTGCACTGGGCGCCGGGCGAGCGGGAACAGGCCGGCCACCAGGCCGACGGCGACAGCGCGGTGAGCGACGCCGAGATCGAGAAGCGCACGCGCACGATGGCCGCGCACGACAAGGCGTTCGTGAGCCAGCTCGAGTGGCTTCGCGACGACACCGCGCTGCGGTTGTGGAAGGCCATCGAGCCGGCGCGCTGGTACGCGCAGACCGACGACATCGAGCACCTGCTCGCGCGATTCGGCCTCGCCGAGCTCGACTCGCTGATCGCGTTCGTGCGCACCAAGCCGGACACGCTGCCCGCGCTCGCGCGGGTCGAATCGCCGAAGGTCGCGCCGCTGATGGCGCGCGGCTTCGCGCTGATCAAGAAGCTGGAGAAGGTCGGGCGCCGGTGGCTCGAGGCGTATCCCGAGGCAGCGGCGATCGGCCTCTGGCGCGACACCGACAGCGACAAGAAGCAACGCGACGCCAATGCCAAGGCGCTCGCCTACCTGGCGACCAAGCACCCGAAGATCGTCGAGGCGATCAGCGCGAAGCTCGGCGTCGCGAGCAAGCCGGCCGAGCTCGCCGCCGCCGGCGCACCGCAGCTGCCGGCGCGCGCGCCCAGGCTCCCCGACTTCATCGAGGTCGCTCGCCTGCCGCGACCGATCGCCACCGACGGCAAGACCGCACTGCAAGGAGCGGCGCTCGGTGAATTCGTCCAGCTGATCGCGGCGACGCTGCCCGGTGGCCACGCCGCGCTCGACGCGGCAGCCGCGCGCTACACCGAGGCCTCGCTGTCGCGGTTCGCGTGGAGCGTGTTCCGGCAGTGGCTGTTCGCCGGCGCGCCGCCGAAGCACAAGTGGGCTCTCCAGGCGGTCGGGCGGTTCCCCGACGACGACAACGCGAAGGCGCTCGGCCGGCTCGCGCGCGTGTGGGCGCCGCGCGGCAACTCGGCGCGCGCGCAGGAAGCGGTCGAGACGCTGGCGGCGATGCGCACGCAGGCCGGCTTGATCGAGATCCACGAGATCGCGAACAAGGTGCAATCGAAGGCGCTGCGCGCGCGGGCCGAGACCGTGTTCGAGACCGTCGCGAAGTCGCTCGGCCTCGGCATCGAGGAGCTCGCGGACCGCCTGGTGCCCGAGGTGTCCGAGGCCGATCTGACGTTCGGCGATCTACACGCGGAGCTCGACACTCATCTGGTGCCGCACCTGGTGACCGCCGACGGCAAACCGGCGGACAAGCCGCATGCCGACGAGGCCGCCCGCTATCGCGAGCTCGAGAAGACCTGCAAGACCGTCGGCAAGGCGCAGTGCGCGCGGCTCGAGCAGACCATGGCCGACGGCCACCGGATGCCGTACGCGCACTTCTCCGAGATCTATCTGATGCACTCGCTGATCCGTCACGTCGCGCGCGGGCTCGTGTGGGGTGCCTATCGCGGCGGTACGCTCGAGCGCACGTTCGCGATCGCGGCCGACGGACCGATCGATCTCGATGGCAGGCTGGTCGAGCTGCCGATCGATGGCCACTACGGCGTCGTCCATCCGGTCGAGCTGTCGGCCGACGAGATCTCGGCGTGGACGAAGCTGTTGCCGGAGCAACCGATCGAGCAGCTCGCGCGCGCGGTGTTCCCGGCGACCAGCGGCGTCGAGGTCTCGCTGATCCTCGCGCGCCTGATCTCGCGGCTGCTCCCGACGGCGCGATTGCTCGAGCTCCAGCGGCGCGGCTGGCGGCGTGGCGAGTCGCCGCAGGGCGGGCGCTACTACACGATCGATCGCGCGGGCCACGGCTGGACCGCCGAGCTCGCGTTCACCCCGGGCATCTACCTCGGCAGCCCGCTCGAGGATCCGATGCAGACCCTCGAGGCGGTCGCGTTCTACGCCGACCCCGACGTGCCCGAGGCGGTGCTCAGCGAGATCCAGCGCGACGTGCGCGGTTTGTTCGCGAGCTGACCGCTGCGGCTCGTCAGTCGAGAGCGCCGCCCTTGCACTGCCCGGTGGCGTCGTTATACGACCGTTTCCGGCAGACCAGGCCATTCTGACACTCGCTGGTCGTGGAGCAGACCTCGTACTTGCCTTTTCTCCTCGGGGAGCCGTCGTCATCTCCGCCGCTCGGGATGGAGGGCGAATCCCCCGACGTGATCTTGACGTAGACCTCGAGGTCCTGAGCCGCCGTGGCCCAGCCGAGGTCATCGCCGGTGATGTCGCCGTCTGGCTTGATCTTGCGCGCCGCACCGATGCAGACGCTCATGATGTACGTGAAGTGCTGAACGAGCGCCTGCTCGCTCCTGTCCCAGCGGAACAGCGCGTTTCGAAGCGATCGACACGCGGCGATCTGATCGGCCGGTTCGAGCGCCTCGAAGCACGGACCTCCCTTCTTGCCGTCGTTGACCTGGCTGAGCGGGTCTTCCTCGACGCACTCGAGGTAGTACGACGACACCGTGCGGTCGTTCCGGGCCGTCTCGCCCTTCGCGACCAGGATATCGCCACGGGCCTTCGCGACGCGCGCCTTGTCGGAGTCGTCGAGCTCCTTTCCGGACGCCTCGACGCGATCGAGCACGGCCCACGCGTCGTCGAGCCAGCTCGCCGGGACCTTGCGGTCGCGGACCTCGGACGCGAGGTCGGACGTGGTATCCGTGAACAGCAACATCCTGCTGACGGTCGCGTCGGGCGCGAGAGCCTCGGTCCGCTTCTCGCCGATCATCGCGGCCATCGAGGTTCCGCCCCCGCTGCCGCGCGTGCCTGCACACCCCGCGAACATCACGATCAACAGCCATCCCACAGATCGCATCACGCGATTGTATGCGCCATGCCCACGGAGTGGGCGGCCCGACGCCTATCTCTTCCGCAGCGCCAGGCCTGCCACGACGGCCAACACGAGGCAACCCCACTGACCGCCAGTCAGGCCGAGCCTGGTCGGCTCGGACTCGGCGATCCGGAGGAAGTCGAGCGGGAACCGGATCGCGGCGTACCCGATCGAGATCAGCGCGGCCAGCGTCCCCGGCCGGGTGAACCGGTTGCGCAGCGCGAATGCGGCGATCAGGAGCGGCAGCAGCAGCACGAGCTCCTCGAGGCCGACGTCGTGCAGGCGCAGGAACTGCTCGCCGCCCGCGAGCTCGCGCGCGCCGTCGAACCACAGCCGATCGACGGGGAAGTCGACGCCGATCGGCAGCTCGGTGGGAACGCCGGGATGATCGTGCACGAGCGCGCAACCGATGCGACCGACGAACAGACCGACGAGCATGCCGAGTGCCGCGAGATCGGCCCAGATGCCGAGCGGCGTCGCCTTGTTCGACGCGAGCGGCCAGATCACGAGCGCTGCGCCGGCGACGCCGCCGAACACGGAGACGCCCTGGTAGAGCCGCAGCCACAGCATCGAGTCTTGCGACGCGCGATCCCACTGGTACCAGGCGACGTCGAAGAAGTGCGAGCCGAACATCACCGCGAAGGTGGCGAGCGGAACGATCAGCCCGAGCTGCGCGCCGGGGATGCCGCGCTTGCGACCGAGCAGCACCACGGTGACGACGCCGAGCGCGACCCCGGCGAGCGCGATCAGACCGAACGGCTGCACGCCGCCGATACTCTGGATCGAGACGTAAGGAATGGCCGCGACGCTCACACTCGTCCTCCGATGATGTTTTCAGGTCAGCGCGCGTAGTCCGACGCGCGGGTCTCGCGGACGACGACGACGCGCACCTGGCCGGGATACGTGGCCTCGTTCTCGATCGCGCGCGCGATCTCCTTCGACATCACGATCGCCTGGGCGTCGTCGACCTGATCGTTCATCACCATGACGCGGATCTCGCGACCCGCTTGCAGCGCATAGGCGCGCTCGACGCCGCCGAACCGCTTGCAGATCGCCTCGAGATCGTCGAGCCGCTTGATGTAGCTCGCGAGCTGCTCGCGCCGCGCACCGGGC
>JAEYYY010000686.1 GCA_023430775.1 Pseudomonadota bacterium | reverse complement strand
GTTGACACCAGCGATACTGGAAGTCGGCGCGGCCGCCGAGCATGCCGGGGTTGGTGAAGTGCAGCTGGCTCCACAGCTAGTCGAGCCGGTTCTCGATCGGCGTGCCCGACAGCGTCAGCTTCCAGCCGGCCTTGAGCTTGTAGGCGGCGCGCGCGACCTGGCTATCCGGGTTCTTGATCGTCTGCGACTCGTCGAGGATCACCACGTCCCACGCGATCGCGACCAGCTCGTCGGTGTCGTTGCGCAGCAAGGGATAGCTGGTCAGCACGATATCGGCGGAGCGATCGAGCTGACGCCGCGAGCCGTGATAGGTGGACACCGTCAGGTCGGGCCGGAACTTCTTGATCTCGGCGACCCAGTTGAACACCACGCTGGTCGGCGACACCACGAGCGTCTTCTTCTTCTTGTCGAGCACCGCCAGCGCCTGGATGGTCTTGCCCAGACCCATGTCGTCGGCGAGCACGCAGCCGAGGCCGGCATCGCGACAGAAGGCGAGCCAGTCGACGCCGCGCTGCTGGTAGTTGCGCAGCTCGCCGGTGAAGCCCTTCGGGATCTCGATCTCGGGGATGCCGTTGAAGCCCTCGAGCAGCGGCTTCAGGCGATCGAGCTCCGGGGGCGGCGGCTCGTCGAGGTCCTCGCAGAGCCGCGCCAGATCGGGCAGCGCGAAGATCGGGATCTTCTTGTCGTCACCGCGCGCCGCGAGCAGATCGGCGACGCGCTCGCCGTGCTTGTCGAACCACGCCATCGAGATCCGGCCCCAGCCACCGCCTTGCAGCGGCACCAGATCGACGCCGGCTTGCCACGCGCGCAGCGCGGCGCCGACCGACGCTCCGCGACCATCGCGAGCCGTCAGCTCGACATCGAGCTTCGCGCCGTCGATCGACAGCCTGGCATCGAGATCGATCGCCTTCGCGGCGTGCGCGGCCTTGGCATCGGTGCGCAACCAGTTCGCGAGCCCGGTCTGCATCAGGAACGCCTCGCGCCCGGTCAGCTCGACGCGGCGACCCGGCGCCAGGTTGAGCTCGTCGCGCAGGCGGTGGATCAGCTTGCGCTCGGCATCCTCGTCGCGCACCGGCAGCGGCCCCTCGATGTGGGCGAGCTTGCTGCCGTCGACGCGAGCCCGCGGTGGATCGCCGTAGACCAGCGTCGGGAACACGATCAGCCGATCGCCGTCCTGGGTGACGTCGAACGCCATCCGCGGCTGCTCGCGATTGCCGAGCTGCGGGAGCTTCCGCGACCGGATGTCGAGCTGGATGCGTTGCGCGAGCTGCGGGAGCGTCTTGCCGATCAGCTCGGGGAACGCCGAGCGCGGGACGTCGTAGCTGAGCGGGAGCTTCTCCATCCGCGGGCCCGCGAGATCGACGGCGCCGATCGGGCGCAGCATGTCGTCGCTCGTGCGAACGACACCGACTGTAACGACTTCACGAACCAGAGCATCCGCTTCGATCCGGACGATGACGCCATCCGTAGCGTCTTCGATGACCGCGTGCGGCAACACCGGCTCACTGCTCGTCGAGATCGGTTCGCCCTTCCAGCGGACGTCCTTGGCATCGGCGAGCACGGCGAGCAATCGATCGAGGCGCTCGCCATGAATCGCACCGACTCGCGCGGTCAGGAGTTGATCGGCCAGCAGGTCTGGCTCGATCGCCGCGATCGCATCCGCGCCGCCGCGCTGCGCGAGTGCCGACATCAAGGAGCCGACGAGCGGCGAGGTCTCCACGCCGCGGACCAGCACCCGCTCGACCGCGATCCCGCCGGGGGCCGGTGTCAGCAGATAGCGGATCGTCGCGCCTCGGGTAGCGGGTGCGGGCTGCGCATCGCCGGCCTTCTCGGCCGCGATCACCGCGGCGACGACGTGCGAGCACACGGCTTCCTTCGACGGGCAGCTGCACTCCCACTCGCCGTGCTCGGGGATCAGGATGACCTCGAACGGCGTCGGCCGGCCGGGCGTCCGCACCTCGAACGACAGCTCGTCGCCCGACACGCCGGTCCCGATCACACGCTGATCGCGGGCGAGCGTCACCCCCGCCGACCACGTCCGTTCGGACGCCTCGGCATGGATGGCCTCTCGCAAACTTCCGAGCGACATCGAAGGGGCATCCTAGCCGGTCCGGGCGCGCAAGCACGCGACTGCAAAGCCATGATACGGTCCGATCACCACATGGCCGCCATGCGCCCGGACGAAGACGCGGAGCTCGACGCGCAGCTCGTCGCGAAGATGGCTGCGGGCGATCGTGCGGCCCTGTCATCGCTCTACGAGCGGCACTCCGGCGTGCTGCTCGGCCTGGCGATGCGCATCGTGAGAAGTCGGCTGGAAGCCGAAGATCTCTTACATGACGTGTTCTTGGAGGCATGGCGCAGCGCGAAAGATTTCGATCCGAAGCGCGGTCGCGTTCGTACCTGGTTGGCCATCCGCATGCGCTCCAGAGCTCTCGACCTCCAGAAATCGGCCCGGGTCTCCCGCAATGCGGGCGACGCCGGTCTCGAGCTATTGGTCGACGAGCGCGATGGAGCAAGTCCCGACCACGCGCGTGTTCGTGCCGTACTGGCCGAGCTAGGACCCGACCAACGCAAGGTCCTCGAGCTCGCCTACTTCGAAGGTTTGTCGTGTACCGAGATCGCAGCCCGCGTCAGCGTTCCCGTCGGAACGGTGAAGTCGCGGATCGCGGCCGGTCTCGATCGACTCAGATCCGGCATGACCAAGCCCGTTCGGAGTGATGGAGGCGTGAAGTCATGACGCCGATCGATGATATCCGCGAGCTGCTCCCGCTCTACGCCCTCGGCATCCTGGCGCCGGAGGAGATCGCCGTGGTCGATGCCGCGGTGGCCAAGGATCCGGAGCTGGCCGCCGAGCTCGCGTCGTACAGCGATGCGACCTCCGCCTTGATCACGCCTGTCGCACCAGCTGCCGAGGTCAAGGCCCGGCTGATGGCCGCCGTCGGTGACAGCAGGTTCGAGTCGTCGTCGGCGCGGATGGCGAAGCTGTTCGACGTCTCCGTCGATCGCGCACGCGAGCTCCTCGGGCTCGCCGAGCGCTCGGCATCGTGGGAACCCCAGCCGGTTCCGGGCATTCACCTCGTCCACTTCGACGGTGGTCCGGCCTACGCGGCCGCCGACTGCGGCTTCGTGCGACTCGCCGATGGCGCGATGTTCCCCCCTCATACGCACCTAGGTGAGGAGGTGTCGCTCATCCTCTCCGGTCAGCTCGAGGCGATCGCGGCCGATGGCAGCAAACAGATCCTGTCCGCTGGTGACGAATTGGTGCAGCCCGAGGGCTCGGGTCACCACCTCGTCGCGATCAACGGTGAGTGCATCTTTGCAGCACGTGCCATGAACGGGATCGCGATCGGTGGCGCCCCGATGCGCCCGTCCAAGCCCGACCACTGATAAAGTGGTTCCATGGGCAGCGATGACGGCATGCGGGTGGTTGGAACCATCCGCTCCATCGAGCTGCACACGCTGGCCGCGAAGTTCCAGCACGTGACGCCGCGCCAGGTGGCGAAGATCCAGCTCGACATCGAGCGCGCACAGGACGAAGAGGGCGAGGACATCGATGTCGTCAACCTCGCCGAGATCCACTTCCAGGGACCGGCCGAGCTGGTGCCGCGGTTCTCGACCGGCGATCGCGTGCAGATCGTCACCAGCGCCGAGTCGAGCCTGCACATCACCAGCATCAAGCCGGCGCCGCTGTCGTAGCCCCTTCACGCGCGTTGCTACCGGCGCACGTCTGGCGATGATTCCCGACGCGCGGTGTCCGATCATCCGGGCAGCCGCGCGGCTCGTACGATCGTTGCCGCGAGCTCGTACTCAGAATGCTCGCGCGACGCCGAGGCCGGCGATGCCGACGAGCACCACCAGCGCGACGTGCGACACGATCGCGATCGCCGGGTGATCCGGACGCACCCGCGAGATCCAGCGCGCGAGGAACGCGAACCAGCCCGCCGAGCCGAGCCCGACGCCGAACGCGAGCGCGCACGCTTCGCCCACGCTCGCATCGGGCCACAGCGACGCCGCGACGGCGACCCACGCGGCCAGCGCCCCCGGGTTCGGCAGCGTCAGCGCGCAGCCGGTCAACGCTCCGCGGACGAAGCTCGATTCGTCGACGGGGACGCGCGGCCGCTCTCGCTTTCGCCACGCGACCACGACGTAGGTGAAGATCAGGATCGCGGCGCCGATCGCGAGCCAGCGCACCAGCTCGGGGCGCGACGTGATCAGCGCGCCAACGCCGATGAAGCCGAGCGCCGCGTGCGCCGTATCGGCGACCGCACCGCCGGCGCCGACGCCGGCCGCGAACCGCACGCGACCCGCGAGCGCGGCATCGACGATCGCGACGTTGACGACGCCGAGCGGCATCCCGGTGACGATGCCCAGCCCCAGCCCGAGAAAGAACGCCTCGATCACGTCACCAGGTGATCGAGGGCTCTTCGGTATCGCGCCCGCCGTAGATCGTGATCGTGAATTCCTTCTTCTTGCCGCGCGGTCCGAGCGCCTTGACCTTGTGCGGGCCCGGCGTCAGCGGCAGGCGCGTCAGCGGCGTCTCGCCGATGTTCTTGTTGTCGATCCAGATCGTGGTCTTCGCGTTGGCGTCGATCGTGAAGAAGCCGAACTTCGACAGCGCGACGATGTCGTCGCGGTTGGGCCCGGTATCCGGCGTCACCGTCGAGGCGTCCTTCGCGACCGCGGTGGCGGCGTCGGGTGGATTCGCGGCGTAGCCACCGCTGCCGTCATCACCGTTGCGCTCGTTGCCGCCGAGCACCTGCATCATCACGATCGCACCGGCGATCAACACGCCGAGCACGCCGACCGCGATCAGCACGTTGCGCAGGCTCTTCCAGCGATGCGCGCGCAGCAGATCGGTATCGGGGTTCGCCATCCAGGTGTCGACGGGGACGTTCGCCGACAGGTCCAGCACCGCCGGCGCGCCGGGCACGGGCGTCAGCGCGACCGAGGCCGGCGTGGGTGGCGTCAACGCGGGGACGGCGATCGCGCCCGAGCCCGGCTGGTTGACGATCATCGACGGCACCGCCGGGATCAGCGAGCTGTCCTGGCGCACGCGCGGCGTGGCGCTGCCGAACTCGCCACTGCGCGGTGACATCGCCTGCGGCGGGATCGGTGGTGTGGTGGGCGGACGCGGACGCGGCATCGCCGGGTTCGACACGTTCGACACCGGCGCGACGGTGGGATCGTCGGCGGCCTTGAGGATCTCGTCGCGCGATGCCATCTCGTCGCCGAAGTCGGCGCTGAGGAGGCGCGCGAGATCGGCCGGCGAGGCGGGGCCACCGAGCGTGGCGACGCTGTTGCGGATCGCGTTGCCGAACGCCATCGCGGTATCGAACCGGCCGTTCGGGTCGCGCGCCATCGCCTGCAGCAACGCGGCGCGCATGCCGGGCGGCATGTCGGGGCGGCGATCCTTGATATCGGGGATCGGCTCCTCGGTGATCGCCTTGAACGTCAGGAAGTCGGAGTCGCGATGGAACAGCCGTTTGATCGCGAGCATCTCGTACATCACGATCGCGAGCGCGAACACGTCGCTCCGGCGATCGAGCGGCTTGCCGAGGATCTGCTCGGGGCTCATGTACGCGTTCTTGCCCTTCACCGTGCCGGTGCGTGTTCGCGAGTTCGCGCCGCGTGCCTTCGCGATGCCGAAGTCGAGGAGCTTCACCATGCCCTCGCTGGTCACCATGATGTTCGGCGGCGAGACATCGCGATGGACGACGTTGAGCAGCGAGCCGTCGGGTCCCTTTGCCTCGTGGGCAGCGTGCAGACCCTCGCAGGCCTGGACGATGATGCCGGCGACCACGCGGTGGTCGAGCATCTTTCCGGCCTTCGACAGCCGCGTCATCATGCGCGACAGCGGAACGCCGTGGAGATACTCCATGGCGATGAACCAGGTGCCGGCGAACTCGCCGAACTCCATCACCCGGCAGACGTTGCGGTGACGCAGCTGCGCGGCGAGCTCGGCCTCGTCGCGGAACATGGTGACGAAGTGATCGTCTTCCGCGAGGTGCGGAAGGATCCGCTTCAAGACCAGCAGGTCCTTGTCGCCACCGGCACCGCGCGCCAGAAAGATCTCGGCCATCCCGCCAGTCGCGATCTTCGCGAGCAGCGAATACTTGCCGAAATCTCGGGCATCGCGTGGGACCAGCGTCCCCGCCGGAATGGTCACCGAAACATTATGCCCGAGGAATTCCCCGGGTTTAAGCCCGTGCTGACACGTAACAAGCCCCACGGTCCAAGAAGGCCTGGGTACATGTCGCCGCTATCGGCAGTGATCGCTCGAATTCCGCCACGATCCCGCGCTCGATCCTCGTCGACAACAGCGCGAGATCTACCGAAACAGTGCCCCGGTAGGACCTGTGGATCGACCCGTCCGGGAGCTGTGAGAGTCGATACATAGCGGTCACGGTCGGACGCGGTTTCCGCTTCAATAACGAGGGCCAGATCTCGATGTCGATCTCGCGATCGGCCCGCCGCCAGGTCGCGGTCTCCAGGTAGTGGAGGGGGCCCGACAGGAACGGCCGGACGATCGCGGGCAGCTGGCGGCGCGGCACCACCCGCGAGGTCCGGCGCAAAGTCGAGCCGTCATCGACCAGCTCGAGCTGCTCGCGCTCCACGATGTCGAGCATCTGATCCTGCAGGCTCAGGTGCGTGGGATCGAAGTACGCCGCGAACACGGCATCGATCGAGGGCGCGCGAAACGTGTGCTCGAAGTGGAACTGCGTCGGCATGTTCTCTCTGGGTAAAGAACATCGCGGCCGACTGCGCGCCGCGCGCGGTTACAAATCGACGGTTCACCAAATGGTGATTTTTCGCGGGTAAGTGTGACGCCCATGGCTACCCCTGGCTCGTCACGACTCGGTCACGATCCGTTGCGACGTGCAGCAATGCTGACGCGATGGTGCGCCCGTGATCTGTCGCGAGGGCTCATGGTTGGAGCTGATGTCCAACGCAGTACCCGCCGACATCGATCGGCCACGGTGGATCGAAAACATTCCGTTCTGGGCCGTGCACGGGGTGGCGATCGCGGGCGCGATCTGGGTCGGCTGGGGCTGGGCCGCGTTCGCGTGGTTGCTCGGCGGTTACGCCGTGCGGATGTTCGCGATCACCGCGGGCTATCACCGCTACTTCGCGCATCGCACGTACAAGACCGGGCGCGTGTTCCAGTTCCTGCTCGCGCTCGTCGCGATGTCGAGCGCGCAGCGCGGTCCGCTGTGGTGGGCCACCCATCATCGCCGTCACCACAAGTACTCCGATCAGCCCGAGGACGTGCACTCGCCGCGGCAGCGCGGGTTCTGGTGGTCGCATGCGGGCTGGCTCCTCGGTAGCCGGCACTCGGCGACCGACTTCGAGCGCGTGAAGGACTTCGCGAAGTACCCCGAGCTGCGCTGGCTCAACAACAACGACATGCTGATCGCCGTCGCGTGGGGCTTCGCGCTCTACTTCCTCGGTGGCTGGACCGCGGTCGTCTGGGGCCACTTCGTCCCGCTCGTGCTGACGTGGCACGTCACGTTCACGATCAACTCGCTCGCCCACGTCTGGGGCAGCCGCCGCTACGCGACGACCGACGACTCGCGCAACAACGCGCTGCTCGCCCTCCTCACCTTCGGCGAGGGCTGGCACAACAACCATCACCACTACCAGCGCTCGGCGCGCCAGGGCTTCTACTGGTGGGAGATCGACATCACCTACTACGTGCTCAAGCTCCTCGAGGTCGTGCGGATCGTGCGCGACGTCGAGGGTGTGCCGCGACACGTCCGCGATCGCCGCTCGCTCAAGCTTCCCGCGAAGGCGGCACCGCTCGCCGCGATCGTCGTCCCGCCTCCGTGATCACTTGACGACGACGGTGCCCTGGGTCGTCGACAGCATCGGCAACATCGGCGGGCTGAAGATCGTCCCCGGATCGATCGCGGCCTCGCCCGCCAGCGTGTTGACGCGGATCCAGCCGACGCCGCCGCCACCGCCGCCGCCGTTGCGATCGCTGTCTCCGTTTTCGCCGCCGGCCGTCTCGCCGGCACCGCCCCGACCGCCGCTGCCGCCGCTGCCGCCGCCGTTACCGCCGGTCGCGCGCGTCAGCGAGAAGCCGCCGTTGCCGCCGTTCGTCGACTGATCGTCCCCGCCGCCACCGCCGCCACCGTTGACGACGATCGCCGCGCCGGACGCGGTCGCGATGGTCTTCGCCTCGAGGAGGATCGCGCCACCCGCACCACCGCCGCCCGCCGCGCGACCGTTCTGACCGGCTTGCCCGCCGCAGCCACCGGCATTGATCCGGCCAGCGGCGTTGAACACGATCGCGTTGTTCGCCACCAGCTGGATCGCGCCGCCACCGTTGCCGCCGCGGCCGCCGTTGTTGCCGCCACCACCACCGCCGGCGCCGCCGCGCAGGATCGTGATCAGCTCGTCGCCGAACGTGGTGCCACCGTCGGTGCGGCCCTCGTTGTTGCCGCCGCCACCCTGGCCACCCGAGCCGGCGTGCCCGCCGCCGCCACCGCCGGACGAATCATCGTTGTTGCCTTCGCCGCCCTCGCCACCTTTTCCTTCGGTCGGCTCGCCGCCATCGCCGCTCGGCGCGCCACCGAGGAAGCCGCCCTGGGCGCGCATCGCGTTGCTGCAATCGCGGAGGTCGATCTCCTCGTTGACGAAGATCGAATCGAGCGCCACGAACGCGACACCGTTGAGCCCGCGGATCCGGACCGACTCCTCGCTGATCGTCAGCGTGTTGAACCGGAAGATGCCGACGTTGTTGCGGGAGATGAACTCGATCCCGTTCTGGGTTTCGGGGCCGGCAGGCCGGATGCCGCCGGAGATCTCGCCGGTGTCGCTGTTGACGGTGATGTCCTCGAGGTCGAAGTCGACATCCGCGAGGGTCTGATCTTGCTTCGGCAACGTGTCCACGGGCATCACCGCGCCACCGCTCGGCTCGAGCACGCCGCAGTGTGGTTCGGCGCTGCCGTCGGCGATGCAGCCGAGGTTGCACGGCGTGTTCACCGGATCTGCGCCTGCCTGCGTGCAGGTCTGCAACACGGTGCCGCCGTTGCCGTCGCTGAAGCACGCGACCGATGCACCGGCACAGCCGGCGTCCGGCAGGATCGGAGGCGCGTCGTCGTCCACCTGCGCATCTCCGGCGGTGCCCGGACTCGGCGAGTAACTGCATGCGACGACGATGGTGGTGGCGACGGTCAGGGTCGCCAGCAAGCGCGCGCGGAGCCGCCTCATCTCGCTCAGCGTACACGACTCGATCGTCGACGATCTACGGCGATGCGATCGGTGGTGGTTTGATCACGTAATCGAAGTACGCGCTCGGATCACCTGTCTTGCCGTCCATCGCAGCGCGCGCGACGTTGAACATCTCGCGCGCGGTCACGTAATGCAGCGTGACTCCTGAACGCGCGTGCTCGGCGAGGGCACTGTGCAAATTTCGTCCACCTTCGCCGAGCAGCGAGTCGGCGGTCTTCTCGATCGCGCCGTGGGTGTGGACCTTGACGAACACCCACTCGGGACGGCCCTCGACATGGATGTGCTGCTGGATCCACGTCGCGACGCGCGCGGCGGTCGGCGGATCGTCGCCGGTGAGCGCGCCGTTCTCGAGGCGAATGCCGCGCGCCTTCGGGGCGAGTGCGAGTGGTCCGGTGATCATCAGCAGGCGATCGTCGTGATGCTCGCCGACCTTCGCGATCGCACCGCGCTCGTAGCTGCGGCGCTTCGACAGATCGCCGGTCGGCCAGTAGATCTGGTTGACCTTGTTCGGCTGACACGGATCGGGTGCCGAGGGAAACGTCAGATCGACGTAGCAGCCGAGCCGGTGGAGCATCAGCAGCTCGTCGTCGACCCCGCACCACTTGCGATCGGGCCGGCCGTTCGCCAGCGACCAGTTGCCGTGGATGAACGCCCACCGGTACTTCGGTCCCTTGCCCTTGGGGGGATCGGCCCGCGAGATGTGGCCGTGCGAAGCGAAGGTGTCGAGGTGCTCCTCGATCCGTGGTGCCAGCGTCTCCGCCGTATCGCCGTCGTGATGGAGATGGAACTCGACCTCGCCGAAGCCCTTGCGGACAAGCGTCCCTAGCTGATCGAGGAAGTGGGGTCGATATTCCTCCCCCGGGAAGAACCAGCCGTGGCGCGGCGGGCGCCCGTTGCTGTCCCGAAACTCGCCCAGTGAGGCATACCGCTCGGCCCAGGCGTCGACGCGCGCCCTCCCCACGGCCTCGGGAGCGCCACCCCAAAGTGGCTCGTAATGGTCACAGAGCGCGAACAGCAGGTGAATCGGGCCCTCTTGTGACACGCGCGCACGTCGAAGGAGGTGGCGACCGTAGTCGGGGAGCCAGGTGTGAAGGTTCTTTGCGCGGAGGCGAGCTAGCACGTGCTCTGCATGGTAGCCGATGCACGCTGTGCTGGATCTCTACGGACCCCTGCTCGCGAAGGCGTTGTTCCCAGCCTACGAGGCAGCGCGTGGCCGCCCGACCGTGCCGCTGCTGCGGTACCTGGAGGGCACCGAGCGCTGGTCGATCGAGCGGTTGCGGGAGCTCCAGCTCGGCTTGCTCCGCCGGCTGCTCCGCCACGCGTATCACCACACCGCTCACTACCGCGCCGTGATGGACGGCATCGGCATGACGCCGGAGGACATCTGGTCGCTCGACGATCTACAGCGGTTTCCGCTGCTCGACCGCGACACCGTGGTGAGCAGCCTCGACACGCGTACCGCGGTGGTGCCGCCGCTGCCGGTGATCACCAAGTCGACGAGCGGCACCACGGGCCAGCCGGTGGTCGTCAAGTACAACGCCGAGTCGCGGCACTGGCGCGACGCCACGCGGTGGCGAGGCTACGGCTGGGCCGGCTACAAGATCGGCACCCGCGCGCTGCACTACTGGGGGTTCGGCCCGAAGAAGGAGAGCCTGGTCGCGCGCGGCAAGGTCGCGCTCGATCGCTTCCTCAAGCGCGACCACTACGTCGACTGCACGCCGCGCGGTGACGAAGCGCTGGCCCAGGTGGTCGACGAGATCGTTCGCTTCGAGCCCGGCGTGATGGTCGCGTACTCGTCGGGCGCCGCGGCGCTCGCGCGCTACGTCCTCCAGCACGGCAAGAAGACCTGGCAGGCCTTCCCGGTGATCGTCGGCGCCGAGCGGCTCTGGCCGGCGGATCGCGCGCTCATCGAGCAGGCGTTCGGCCCGACGTTCGAGAGCTACGGCTGCCGCGAGGTGATGCTGATCGGCCACGAGTGCGAGCAGCGCCAGGGCATGCACCAGTCGATGGAGACCATGATCGTCGAGATCCTCGTCACCGAGCCCGACGGGACCAAGCGCGCGGCCCGGCCGGGCGAGGTCGGCGAGGTCGCGATCACCGATCTCCACAACCTGGCCTGCCCGATGATCCGCTACATCACCGGCGACCTCGCGATGGCACACGGCGACGAGCCGTGCACCTGCGGGCGCGGGCTCGCGAAGCTCGGGCCGATCGAGGGCCGGGTCGCGGAGACCTTGACCGATGGGCAGGGCAACGCGGTCGGTGGCCTGGTGTTCAACATCCTGTTCGGCGTGCTCGAGCACGTGGCGTCGAAGTTCCAGGTCGTCCAGCGCATCGACGGCAGCGTGGTGATGAAGGTGGTGCCGCACGGCCAGGCGAAGCTGCCCGAGAAGGCCACGCGCTCGGTCCACGACTTCGCGGCGAAGTACCTGCCTGCCACGCCGTTCGAGATCGAGTACGTCGATGACATCCCGCTGACCTCGGCCGGCAAGCGCAAGGTCGTGGTCGTCGAGAAGCCAGCCGCCTGAACCGGAGGTAGGGTAGGACTGCGGCGACCACGTGGGAGCCGCATCCAATGATGCGCGTCCCGATGATCATCGTCACCGGCTTCCTCGGCAGCGGGAAGACCACGCTGATCAACCGTCTGCTCGCGCGCCGCAAGGAGGCGGCCGCGACAGACAAGCTCGGCGTCATCGTCAACGAGCTCGGCGCGATCGACATCGACGGCGCGCTGCTCGGCGGCGACACCCAGCGCCAGATCACGTTGCCCGGCGGCTGCGTGTGCTGCGTGATGGGCGACGACCTCGAGCGCACGCTGCTCGAGCTGGTCGAGAGCACTCCCGAGCTGTCCGCGATCGTCCTCGAGACCACCGGCGTCGCCGAGCCGCTGCCGATCGCGTGGGCCGCGAGCAAGCCGCCGGTCTCGGACCGCATCCGGCTGGCGGCGGTGGTGACGCTGGTCGACGCCACGGTGTTTCGCAGCTCGCGCGCGGTGTCCGGCGCGGTCGACGCGCAGGTCGCGTACGCGGACGTCCTGCTGGTCACCAAGGCGGAGCTCGCCGGCAACGAGATCACGGCGGTGATCGAGGCGGTGCACGCGCTCGCACCGCGGGCACTCGTGCGCATCGCGCCGACCGACGAGCATGCGGCGTGGCTCGAGGACGTGCTGCGCGATCCGCCGGTGGATCGCGCGGAGGCGGCTGCACCGCACGTCCACGACGAGCATTGCGATCACGACCACGGCATCACCAGCGCCTCGATCGAGCTCGCCGGCGACGTCGACATCGAGGAGCTCGAGGACCAGCTCGCCGAGCTCCCCGCCAGTATCGTCCGCATCAAGGGCATCGTGCGCGGCGTCGATAGCCGCGACGGCCGCCAGGCCGAGGGCTGGTACGCGGTCCATCGCGTCGGCCTGCGGACCTCGAGCGAGCCGGTGCCGGTCCCCGAGTTTCAACAAGGTCGGCTCGTGGCACTCGGAACCGCGGTCGACCCGGCTATGCTGCAGGCGTGCGTGGCCCGCGCCACGTTCTGATCATGCGGTTGTTCGGTCTTGTTCTCGCGCTCGCGGCCTGCCAGCAGGAGCCTGTCGAGGTCCACCTCGCGTCGACCAACGACTACAACCACGGCGCGCTGCAGAAGGCGATCGAGAAGTTCGTCGCGGCCAAGCGTACGGCCAAGGCTTACGAGGAGCTGTGGCGAGAGGTGCTGGTGTTGCGCCCCGGCATGGACCGCTCGACGGCGCAGCAAGCGGAGCTGTCGCTGGTGGTGCTCGCGGTCGGGCCGATCACGGAGGCCAAGGCGCGGCCGATGCCCGAGCAGATCGAGACGCTGGCGCTGACGGTGTGGCCGATCCTCCTCGCGAAGGAGATCGAGGCCGACGAGATCCTGCGCAAGCGCGATCCGAAAGCCGACGAGATCTTGCCCGCCAAGGGCGAGACCCCGCAGGGCTACATCCAGCGGTTGTGCGGCAAGCAGCTCGCCGCCGACTGCAAGCAGATCGTCCCCGAGCTCCAGGGCAACATCGTCTCGGCGCTCGCGATCCGCCGCGGCACCGAGCGCGCGCGCAACGCGGTGGCCGACTGCATGATGTGCGCGGCGGAGCCGGGCTGGAAGAAGGCCGTCACCGAGTGGGAAGCGCTCGATCACGCGGTCAACGAATGGGTGTTCGAGCTCGAGCGCAAGGGTGATCCGGCGAACTGGCCGATCGCGGGCGCGGCCTCGCAACCCGATCCGGGCCTGCCGGAAGCCGAGGTCGCGGACACCGGCGAGATCGTGATCGGCGGTCAGAGCTACGGTGCGGCCGACCGCATCCAGGCGCTTCGCCAGCTGCGGTTCATGCACGGCGCCGATTCGCCGATCGCGCTGCACATCAAGCCCGAGGTTCCGCTCGCCGCGATCAAGGGCACGCTCGCCGACGTTCGCAAGTCGGGCGCGAAGAAGATCGCGGTGGTCGCGCGCGGCACCTACTACCCGTGGGATCGCCGGATCTACTTCCTGTCCGATAACTCCGGCGTGCGCGTCGGGTTGCGGCCAACCGATTCGCTGCAGCTGCTGCTGCACGCGGTCGACCACCTCGGTCAGCCCGGCGCGGTCGCGCGCGTCGATTGATCACTGCGGGCACTGCGTCGGGCAGCCGTCATCGATCTCGATGTGGCACTGCGAGTCGCAGCCGTCGCTACCGACCGTATTGCCGTCGTCGCACTCCTCGCCGGCGGCGGTATCGAGGTGGCCGTCACCGCACACCGGCTCGTCCGGACACTCGTGATCGTCGTCGGGGACGACATCGACCTTGAAGTTGTCGGTCTTCGACCTGTTGTGCTTGAACGTGCCGTCGGGGCCGATGTCGGCCACCGCGGTGACCCACAGCTTGTAGACGCCGCCGCCGTTCGGCGTGTCGGCGTACGGGAACAGCTGGACGGTCAGGCCGCCGGCGTCGGAGTCGAGGCCGGTGGCGTGCGCGCAGGTGCCGAGCACGGCGTCGATGATGCCGTCGGCGGTGAGGTGAAAGCGCCGGCACTCGAGGTCGTCGCTCGAGAGCAGCGTCTTGCCGCTCGGGTCGGTGACCTGGAAGTAGTAGTCGCCCTCGCCGAGCGCGGCCGCGGTGGACGGCGCGTTGCCGTTCGGGCCGCCGTCGAGATAGACGTCTTCCTTCGCGCCGTAGTGGTTCTCGTTCACGGCACTGCCGTCCTCGGTGCTGGTGAACGTCGCGCCTTCTTGCTCGATCGACGACACATCGGACGTGCAGCTCGCGATCACGGCGAGTGCGCAGGTGGATTGAACGATCCGCATCAGAACCTCCGCGAGCCGATCAGCTCGTGTGGAGGGCTACAGCAAGCAGCGTTCCGTAAGGCAGCCCCGATGTAACGGTGGGGTGCTGGGTCGTCGGCGCACGGTCCTCGGCGACGAACCTCAGCGATCCGCGCGGTTGCTCGGCACGGGCTCGCGCCGACGATCTCGCGAGCCGCGCCGTTCCTGCACGGCCGTGCCGCCGGCGCGCGCGCGTGAAGATGGTCGCGAC
>JAEYYY010000676.1 GCA_023430775.1 Pseudomonadota bacterium | reverse complement strand
TCGCGCCGGTCGCGACCAGCGCACCCGCGATCGGTTGCCGGGTGCGCTTGTCGACGATCCGTCCGGTCACAGATCTCTGTGCCTGGACGGGAGCCGGCGCGGGAGGCTGCGCGGCCGCGGATCGCAGCGCGATGCCCGCTAGCAACAAGCCGGTCCAGACGCGCCGCATACGCTGATCGTACTAGCAAGCCACCGCTGCCCTGGCTCGCAGTGCTTGCCCGGAACGCGTGCGCTCGCGCAGATCGCGCGCCAACGCGCGTTCCGCGTAACCGTCGCGCCGCCGCGAGCATCCCGTCCCGATCGGTCAGCCGTCGACGACGCGCGCGGTCGGGAGCTGCGTCTTCCGCCTCAGCCGGCGCAGCAGCCACCACGCACCGAGCGTGATGCCGGGCCACGCGAGCCACGATGCGTGGGCCCACCACGGCCGCTCGAAGCGGAAGGCGAGCTGGTGCTTGCCGACCGGGACATCGATCGCGGGAAAGTCGGGCGTGACGCGACGAACGGGCACCTCTTCACCGTCGATGTACGCGTGCCAGCGCGGATGCCAGCTCTCGCGCGCGACGAACGTCGACGGTTGCTTGACGTCGACGTCGGCGTAGAAATCTGCGAGCTCGCCGGGGGACGGATCGACGCGGAAGGCGCGGATCACCGTCGCATCCGGTGCCTGGAACAAGCCGCCGTACCCGAAGTAGGCGAGGTGGTGATCGCTCAGCGGATCGCTGCTCTTCAGCCACTCGATCGCCGCCTTGCGGACCTCCGAGTTCGCCCGCGATTCGCCCGCGGGGAGCACGCCCGTGATCTGGATCGGCGACACCGGGCCGGGCGCAGGAAGGCGACGCAGCTCGTAGCGTTCCGTCGCCCCGAGCACCTCGCCGTCGGGCGCGCCACCGCTCGCCTTCGCGTAGAGGAACAGCGGCACGTCGTAGACCCACGCGAGCTTGGGGAAGTCGCGCACGCTGTACACGAAGTCGTAGTTCGGCGACGCCTGCAGCCCACCGCCGCCCATCTGCAGCAGTGACGGTCGCTTCGCGTAGACGTAGCTCAGCATGTTCCACCAGTGGTTCTCGCAGCCGTTGCCGACCTGCTTCTTGCCCTGGGGTTGCTGCTCGATCAGGTCGATCATCTGGAACATCTCGTCGCGGTAGTCGAAGGCAGCGAGCGAGCTGACTCGGTTCGACAGCACCTTCGACCCCATCAGCGCGACGAAGATGACGAGCGCACACGTCACCGCGATCACCACCGTGCGAACACCGTAGAGCAGCTCGCTGTACGAGCGACGGCGACCCGCGAATGCGCGGGCCACCGCGAGCGGCCAGCTATCGACGCGGGCGTCCCACAGCATCCGCATCGTCGCGAACGCGCCGGCGCCGATCGCCATCGCGAGCACCACCTGCATGGCTCCGAGGAAGCGCACGGCAGGGAGCAGATCGTCGGCGGTCTTCGGCGCGTGCGGCCCGAGTGCGAGCAGCGCCGCGAACGTCAGCGCCGGTGCCCACAGCCAGCGCCCGAACTTCATGCGGCCGAACGCGAGCACCACCGGCAACGCCCACGTCAGGATCGCGATGCGGTTGTGATCGAGGATGCTGCCGCGCGTGTACCACTTCGACAGCTCCTTGTAGCCGGGGCCGACCTCGTCGGCGACGCGGTGCGGGAAGCCGCCGAAGCCATCGCGATCGACGATCACGGTGAGCCAGCCGGGCATGGTCGCGACCGCGAGGCAGGCGCCGATGACGACGAGCCGGATCAGCGGTTCGTGGCGCACCGGCCACGCGAGATAGAGGAAGGCGCCGAACGGCAGCACCGCCGCGCCGGCGACCACCATGCTGCCGCGCAACGCACCGAACAGGAACACGCCGATCGCGACCGCGAGGATCGCGGCGCACGCGAACAGCCGCGGACCGTTCGAGGGACCGGGCTCCTCGGGCTCCGGCCTGCGCATCTGCAGCACGAGGCGCCCGATCAGCGCGGCGATCAGCAGCAGCGGGCCGATGTACGCGCTGGCGGCGCCGAATTGCCATTCGGGCGGCAGATCCTGCGTCGCGCCCTCGGGCCGCTTCGGGATCACCGTCATCACCAGGAAGCCGATCACGTTGGCGCCGAACGCGAGGGCGACGCCGGCGAGCAGCGAGAGGGACAGCCTCTTGCCGGCGAGTGCGACGCGCGCGATCAACCCTCCGAACAGGATCAGCGGCGCGACGTAGATGATCCGGATCGGCGGCACCGGCGTGTCGGGTGCGCTGGCGGGAGGCGTGGGGCGATCGACGAGGATCGCGGCGAAGCACAGCACGAAGCCGAGCCCGAGCAGCGCGAGCAGGATGACCTTGAGGTTGGCGCGCTTGACGGGGAACTGCAGGTAGTGCGCGAGCACGCCGACCGCGAGCCCGAGACACAGCGCGATGCTCGCGAACGGATGGCAGAGGAACACCAGCGCACCCCACGCGATCGCCGCCGGCAGCCCCTTGCCCTCGAGCAAGTAGCGCACGCCGTGACCGAGCCCGAGCGGGAAGAACGCGAGTGCCCAGGTCTGCGTGTAGAGGCCGACCTGGAACGAACCGTCGGCACCGCTGCCCCAGCGCGACGCGCCGGAGATGAACGTCACGCACAGCGCGGCGGCGACGCTCTGCCACGGCGTGGCGCCCATCAACCGGATGCCGCGATACGCGCACACCGGCACGATGACCAGCGGCAGCCACAGGCTGAGCTGGAACCAGAACAGGTGATTGCCGAACAGCGCTGTCGGGATCGCCGACGCCAGCTGCGGGATCGCCTGGTAGTAGTAGAGCGACGCGAAGCCGCCGTTCGCGCTCGGATTCCAGAAGTCCCAGTCGCCCTCGCGGATGCAGTCGGCGAGCCGCGCGCTCTCGGCCATGTGGAACGTCAGGTCGTCGCCGATGCTCTCGGCGACGAACACGCCGGCGAACATCACGCCGCTCGCGATCGTCAGTCCGAGCAGGGCAACGACCGCGCCGTGATCTTCGATCCACGCGACCACGCGATCCCAGAGGTCGGTCTTCGGTGGCATCTCGCGCGGCGTCGTGCCGACCCAGTACGCGCGGCCGAACAGCGCGGCACCGACGACGAAGGTCATGATCGCCGCCCACTCGGTGGCGCCGAAGTCGTCATCGTAGAGCGCGAACCGAAACCAGGTGGCGGCGATCACCGCGGAGCTGGCACCCGCGATCATCGCCAGCCGGCGAGCGGTCTCGAGGATCGGAGAGCGCCGTTCGAGGCCGTGCTTCGAGACATCGATCAGCTCGACCGTGGACTCCGGCTCCTCCTCGCCGGGCCGCATCCCTTGCACGATCACGATCACCCCGGCGAGCGCGAGGATGCCGTAGCCGGCGAGCGCGGCCGGCGGCCCTCCGGACAGCAGGCCGCCGGCGATCGCTCCGGCGACGATCAGCGCGCCGACGAGGATCTGCCACGGGCTCATCCCGGCTCCAGCCACGAGCTGATCAGCTCGGGATCGAACAGCGGCGTGGCCCCGGTCTCGCCGGCAACCGCGGCGGCGTAGCGGCTCGCGGCGGCACCGGACGCGGCGAGCTCCCAGCCCGAGGTCAGGCCGTGGATCAGGATCGCGAGGAACGCATCGCCGCAGCCGACGTTGTCACCGCCCGGCTTCGCCGCCATGCCGGCGACCTCGACCACGCTGTCGCCGTACAGGGTGGCGCCGTCGGCTCCGTGGGTGACCGCGACGATCCGCGCGGTGTCGCGCAGCTTCGCGAGGGGATCGCTCCAGCCGAGGCGATCGCGCAGGAACGCGAGCTCGCGATCGTTGACCTTGACCACGTGCGCGGCGGCGAGCGCCTCGACCACGGCGTTGCCGTGATCGGTAGGGCGCAGGTTGAGATCGCAGACGTGCGTGGCCCTGGTCGCCGCCGAGGCCTCGCGCCAGCCCGCCAGCCCTTCGGCGGTGCGCTGTGCGAGCGTGCCGTAGACGAACACGCCGGCGGTCGCGAGCGCCGAGCGGACCTGCGGCGTGCACTCGATCCGCTCCCACGCCCGACCGGGGTGCAGGGTGTAGCGAGGCTCGCCGTTGTCGAGATGCACGGTGACTTCACCGGTAGCGCGCTCGGGATCGATCTGCACGAGCTCGGTATCGACCAGCTGCGAGATCGTCTCGACCGCGCGCCGCCCGTCGTCGTCGTCGCCGACGCGGGTGACCAGCTGCGGCCAGCCGCCGGCCTGACCGAGGTGCCACGCCACGTTCGCCGGCGCGCCACCGAGCCGGTCACCATCCGGGAATCGATCCCAGAGCAACTCGCCCCAGATCACGACGGCGTCAGACATTGACAATCGGATACTTAGTGTACAAATTACACTCTAACGTGGCTGGCAAGCAATCGAACGGCATCGAGGGTCTCTACGGCAGTTCGCTCGCGCTGTTGACGGATTTGTATCAGCTGTCGATGGCGTGTGGGTACTGGAAGGCCGGAACTGGTGACCGCGACGCGGTGTTTCACCTGACCTACCGGCGGCCGCCCTTCGGCGGTGGCTACGCGATCGCCGGTGGCATCGCGCCCGCGATCGCGTATCTGCGAACGCTGAGGTTCGGCGCCGACGATCTCGAGTACCTCGCCTCGATCCCCGACGCCACCGGCGCGCCGCTGTTCCCGAAGGGCTACCTCGACGCGCTCGCGGCGATGAAGTTCTCGTGCACCGTCGACGCCGTGCCGGAGGGCTCGCTGGTGTTCGCGCACGAGCCGATCATTCGCATCCAGGGACCGATGATGCAGGCGCAGCTCGTCGAGACCGCGCTGCTGACGATGGTGAACTTCCAGACGCTGATCGCCACCAAGGCCTCGCGCATCACCGCCGCCGCGAAGGGCGCGCCCGTCCTCGAGTTCGGCCTTCGCCGCGCCCAGGGCATCGACGGCGGGCTCGCCGCGGCGCGCGCCGCATACATCGGCGGCACTCACGCGACGTCCAACGTGCTCGCCGGCAAGCTGTTCGGCATCCCGGTCAAGGGCACGCACGCACACAGCTGGGTGATGTTCCACGGCGACGAGCTGAGCTCGTTCCGCGAGTACGCCGCGGCGCTGCCGGGCAACTGCACGTTCCTCGTCGACACCTACGACACGCTCGACGGCGTGCGCAACGCGATCACCGTCGGCAAGGAGCTGCGAACGATCGGGCACGAGCTCCAGGGCATCCGGCTCGACTCCGGCGACCTCGCGTATCTCTCGATCGAGGCGCGCAAGCTGCTCGACGAGGCCGGCTTCCCCGATGCGCGCATCGTCGCCAGCAACGATCTCGACGAGAACCTCGTGCTCGCGCTGCAGGAGCAGGGTGCGAAGATCGACACCTGGGGCATCGGCACCAAGCTGGTCACCGCGTTCGATCAGCCCGCGCTCGGCGGCGTCTACAAGCTCGGGGCGGTCAAGGAAGAGCAGGGCTGGCGCGACGTCATCAAGCTGTCCGAGCAGCCGATCAAGATCAGCAACCCCGGCATCCTCCAGGTCAAGCGCCTGCGGCGCGGCGGCGAGCTGGTCGGCGACGTCATCTATTGCAGCGAGCAAGGCTTCGCCGGCCCGACGCTGTTCGACATCGAGGATCCGTCGCGGCAGTCGTACACGCCGCCGCACGACACCGCCGAGGATCTCCTGGTGCGCTACCTCGACAAGGGCGAGGTCGTCCGCAACCCGGACGATCTGGCGACGGCACGCGCCCGCGCCGCCGGCGAGCTCGCGCAGCTATCGCCGCGCACGCGCCGGTTCTTGAATCCGCAGCCGTACCCGGTTGGGCTCGACAAGCACGTGCACGCGAAGAAGCAGCGGTTGATCGCCGAGGCCCGCGGCGCAAGTCCGGGAGTCGGCCATGCATGAGCCGATGATCTTCTGCACCGAGGCCTACTCCTATCTCGGCGATGCGATCGCGAAGGGCACCGGTTGGGAGACCGGCGAGGTCACGCGCAAGACGTTTCCCGACGGCGAGCATTACCTGCGCATCGACAGTCACGTCGCCGACCGCGACGTCGTGCTGATCGGCGGCACCGTCGACGATCACTCGACGCTCGAGCTCTACGACCTCGCGTGCGTGCTCGTCATGCACGGCGCCTATCGCCTGCGCATGGTGATCCCGTTCTACGGCTACAGCACGATGGAGCGCGCGGTGACGCCGGGCGAGGTGGTCAAGGCGAAGACTCGCGCTCGCCTGCTGTCGTCGATCCCGCAGGCGAGCCGCGGCACCCAGGTGTTCCTGCTCGACCTCCACGTCGACGCGATCTCGCACTACTTCGAGGCCGGTACGCGCACCGTGCACGTCTACGGCAAGCCGCTGGTGATCGCCGCCGCGCAGCGCTTCGGCTGCGAGGTGCTCGCGTGCACCGATGCGGGCCGCGCGAAGTGGGTCGAGTCGCTCGCCAACGACATGGGCGTGCCGGCCGCGTTCGTCTACAAGCGGCGCGGCGAGTCCGGCGAGCCCGAGGTCACGGGCGTGTCGGCGCAGGTCACGGGCAAGCGCGTCGTCATCTACGACGACATGATCCGCACCGGTGGATCGCTGATGAACGCCGCGAGGACCTACCTCGATGCCGGCGCCGCATCGATCGACGCCATCGCGACCCACGGCCTGTTTCCCGCGGATTCGCTGGCGAAGCTCGAGGCGAGCAAGCTGTTCGGATCGATCTGGGTGACCGACAGCCATCCTCGCGCGGTCGCTCTCCAGAAGACCTCGAGCTTTCTCCACACCAGCAGCACCGCAGATCTGTTGATCGAGCATCTCAACACCAACCGGTAATCCATGCAGCTCATCAAAGTCGGAGTCGCTTGCGTCAACCAGACGCCCTTCGCGTGGGACGAGAACTTCGTCAACCTCCACACGGCGATCGATCAGGCGCGCGAGCAAGGCGTGTCGCTGCTCTGCCTGCCGGAGCTCGCGATCACCGGGTACACCTGCGAGGACGCGTTCTTCATGGACGGCCTCCAGGACACCGCGTTCGCCCAGCTCGAGGCGCTCGCCGAGCTGACGCGCGGCATGGTGGTCGCCGTCGGCTTGCCCGTCTATCACGAGAAGGCGCTGTACAACGCGGCCGCGCTGCTGGCCGACGGCGCGATCGTCGGCTTCGTCGCCAAGCAGTTCCTCGCCGGTGACGGCATCCACTACGAGCCGCGCTGGTTCAAGGCGTGGCCCGCGGGCGAGAAGGACTTCCTCGAGCGCAAGCAGCCCGATGGCTCGATCAAGAAGTATCCGCTCGGCGATCTGACGTTCGACATCGGCGGCATCCGCGTCGGCTTCGAGATCTGCGAGGACGCCTGGGTGGCGAACCGGCCGGGCATGGATCTCGCCCTGCGCGGCGTCGACGTGCTGTGCAACCCGAGCGCGTCGCACTTCGCGTTCGGCAAGTTCGTGACGCGGCAGCGGTTCGTGATCGAGGGCTCGCGCGCGTTCGGCGTCGCCTATCTCTACGCCAACCTCCTCGGCAACGAGGCCGGGCGCGTGATCTACGACGGCGGCGGGCTGATCGCGTCGAATTCCGAGCTGGTCGCCCGCGGCCGCCGGCTGTCGTTCCAGCACGTCGAGCTCGCGTCCGCCGTGGTCGACATCGACGCCAATCGCCGCGAGCAGGCGCGCCGCGGCTCGCATCGCCCGCGCCACGATGCCGAGGAGCTCGTGATCGAGCACCCGTTCCACTGGCCCGCGCGCAAGCCGGAGATGCCGGCGGCGATCGAGACCAGCTGGGAGGACGGCGCGCACGTTCGCGACGAGGAGTTCGGTCGCGCCGTCGCGCTCGCGCTGTGGGACTACATGCGCAAGTCGCGCGCGCACGGCTACGTGGTGTCTCTCTCCGGCGGCGCCGATTCCGCGGCGTGCGCGGTGCTGGTCGCGCTCGCGGTCCAGCTCGCCGTGCAGGAGCTCGGGATGCCCGGCGTCAAGGCACGGTTGCCGCGCGCGAAGCGGCTCCAGGAGGTCATCGATCGCGGCGGCTCGATCGAGGACTGCGTCGGCGCGTTGCTCGCGTGCGCGTATCAGCCGACCGAGAACTCGGGCACGGTGACGCGCACCGCCGCCGAGCAGGTGGCGAAGGCGATCGGCAGCGTGTTCCACGTCATCGATGTCGACGCGCAGTACAAGCAGTACATCGCCGCGCTCGAGAAGACGATCGAGCGCAAGCTCGACTGGCAGGCCGACGACGTCACGCTGCAGAACATCCAGGCTCGCGTGCGCGCGCCGTCGATCTGGATGCTCGCGAACCTCCGCGGCGCGGTGCTGATCACCACGTCGAATCGCTCCGAGGCCGCGGTCGGCTACGCGACGATGGATGGCGACACCGCCGGGGGGCTGGCGCCGCTCGGCGGCATCGACAAGCCGTACCTGCGCGCGTGGCTGCGGTTCATGGAGAAGCAGGGCATCTCGGGGCTCGCTCCGATCCCCGCCCTCAGCTACATCAACAAGCAGCAGCCGACCGCCGAGCTGCGACCGCGCGTCGCCGGCAAGGCCGAGCAGACCGACGAAGCGGATCTGATGCCGTACGACTTCCTCGAGTCCGTCGAGGATTGCGCGATCCGCGACAAGCACACGCCGCTCGAGGTGCTGCAGCAGCTCACGCCGCGGTATCCCGAGCACGCGCCGCAGCAGCTCGCGACGTGGATCGAGCGGTTCTTCCGCCTGTGGTGCCGCAACCAGTGGAAGCGCGAGCGCCTCGCGCCGTCGTTCCACCTCGACGATCGCAACGTCGATCCGCGGTCGTGGTGCCGGTTCCCGATCCTGGCCGGCGGCTTCGAGCGCGAGCTCGCGGAGCTGCGGGCCTACGTGGGGGCGACGCGATGACCCACACGTACGCGTACCCTCGCGCCGCCGTCACCGTCGACTGCGTCGTGTTCGGGCTCGACGAGACCGACCTCAAGGTGCTGCTCATCCAGCG
>JAEYYY010000656.1 GCA_023430775.1 Pseudomonadota bacterium | reverse complement strand
CGGCGTGGGCGTGCCCGCGGCCGGATCGGCCGGCGTGGAGGGAGCCGGCTCGCCGGTCGGCGCCGGGTCACCGGTGGGCGCCGGGTCACCGGTGGGCGCGGGATCGCCGGCCGGCGGCGGGATGTTGCCGCCCGGCGCCTTGACCTCGTACTGCGCGAGCGCCTGATGGATCTCGAGCGCGAGCTGATCGACCTTGCCGGGCGCCCACCCGGGCAGGCTGGCATCGTTGGGAGACAGCTCCTGCGGCATCGGCGAGCCCTTCTCGAAGCGCACGAACTTGGGCATCACGTCGACGATCCACTTGTCGCCCTCGGGCAGCAGCTTGACCGTCAGCTTGACGTTGATGCTCTGGTTCGGGACGTTGCGGAGATCCTGCTCGCCCGAGGTCGACGCCAGACCTTCCGGCGTATACCAGCGGCCGACCGTGACGAGCGTCAGCGTGGTCTCGTCGCTGCTCGCGATCTGATGCTTCGCCTCCGTGGCGGTCTTCATGGCGTTGAAGATCTCGATCTTGTCGCCCTGATATCGGGCCGTCTTCGCGAGGGCGGCTTCGCGATTCCCGGCACCACCACACGCGAACAGGGCGAGCGCCACGCAGCTCAAAATCAGATTCCGCATGCGCCGTTCGTACACCGAGGCTGCGCCCCAGGCCAGCCCGTCTTTCATGGCTTCTCGATGTACTTCTTCGCCCGTTCGTAGATTGCCAGCGACAGCGCATCGACGCGGCCGTGCACCCATGGCGGCATGCTCGGATCGTCCGGTTCGAGCGTGCGCGGCTTCGGGCTGCCGATCACCACCTGGAGCACGCGCGGCGTCACGGTGACCGCGACGCGCGACAGCCCGACGTCGACCACCTCGACGAGCAGCTGCAGCGAGACGCTGCCCTCGGAGATCTGCGACAGGCCATCGGCGCCCGGAGACTGCCGGCCACCCTCGCGGCTGTACCACTGCCACCGGGTCACGAACGCGTTCGCGGCCTGGCCATCGATCACGTAGTTCTCCGCGGCGACCTCTCGCGCGAGGTCGAGGATCGTCGGCAACGGCGCCTTGTACTCGGCGGACTTCGCCGTCGCCACCTGCGCACTCGACGCGCCACATGCTGCCATCAACAACACCGCCAACACCAACTGCATGGCGCGACGCTATCAGATAGGTTGCGCTCGTGTCCGACTTGCGTGGCAAGCGAGCCCTGATCACCGGCGCGTCGAGTGGGATCGGCGCGGCCCTCGCGCACCAGCTCGCCGAGCTCGGAGTCGACCTGGTCCTGACGGCCCGCCGCCAGCCACAGCTCGACGAGGTCGCGGCAGCCTGCCGGGCGAAGGGTGTCACCGTCGAGGTCGTCATCGCCGACCTCGGCAAGCCGGGCGCTGCCGCTCGGGTGTGGAACGCCGGCAGGTTCGACCTCCTGATCAACAACGCCGGGTTCGGTTACTTCAAGCCGTTCGCCGAGGTCGAGTGGGAGCGCGACGCCGAGCTGATCCAGCTCAACATCACCGCCCTGGTCGAGCTCAGCCGGCTGATGTTCGATAGCAAGCCGACCGGGCGCTCGTACCTCGTCAACATCGCCTCGATCGGCGCGTACCAGAGCGTGCCGAACATGGCGCTCTATGCCGCGAGCAAGGCGTTCGTCAGAAACTTCACCGAGGGTCTCCACGACGAGCTGCGCGAGGTCAAGTCCCCGCTGTCTGCGACCTGCATCTGCCCCGGCGGCACCGTCACCGAGTTCCACGCCCAGGCCGGCGCCGGCAACTACGGCTGGATCGCCAACCACTCCATGAAGAGCGCCGAGGAGGTCGCGCGCATCACGATCAAGGCGATGCGCAAGGGCAAGCGCACCGTGATCCCCGGGCTCGTCAACAAGCTGTCGTGCTGGGGTGTCCGGTTCGTGCCGCGCCGGGTGTCGTCGTGGATGTCGCGCCGCGTCCTCGGCAAGCCGCGCCAGGCCGCGCTCCCGGCGCGGTCCGCTCCGAGCTCGCTCGCTCCGTGATATAGACGCCGCCGTGGAACGCAGACGCACGCCGCTGTGGGAGGCGCACAAAGCACTGGGCGCCCGGCTGATCGATTTCGGTGGCTGGGATATGCCGGTGCAGTACCCGGCGGGGACGATCAAGGAGCACAAGGCCGTCCGCGAGGCCGTCGGCCTGTTCGACGTCTCGCACATGGGCGAGGTGTTCCTGCGCGGCCCGCGCGTCCGCGAGGCGGTCGACAAGCTGACCACCAACGCCGTTGCCAGCGCCCCCGTCGGCAAGGCGGTCTACACGCTGCTCTGCCTGCCGAGCGGCGGCGTCGTCGACGACTGCATCTTCTACAAGCGCAGCGACGACGAGTTCTTCGTCATCGTCAACGCGTCGAACACCGGCAAGGACCTCGAGTGGTTCCGCGAGCAGACGCACTCGCTGTGCGATGTCGTCGACGCGAGCGATGACACGGCGCTGATCGCGGTGCAGGGCCCCAAGGCGATCGGGCTCGTCGACGAGCTCGCGAACGGCGCGCTGTCGGGGATGGCGAGCTTCACCTGGCGCGATGCCACGGTCGCCGGCGTCGCCTGCACTGCCGGCCGCACCGGCTACACCGGCGAGGACGGCTTCGAGCTCGCCTGCCGCAACCAGGACGCTGCCAAGCTGTGGGCCGCGCTGCTCGACAAGGCCACGCCGCTCGGCGGGCTGCCCGTCGGGCTCGGCGCGCGCGATTCGCTGCGCCTCGAGTCGAAGCTGCCGCTCTACGGCAACGATCTCGACGAGGAGCACACGCCGCTCGAGGCCGGCCTCGGCTGGGCGGTCAAGCTCGACGATTCCTCGCGGGGCGTACGCGACTTCATCGGCGCCAGCGTGCTGCGCCAGCAGAAGCACGATGGCATCCGGCGCCAGCTGGTCGGCTTCACGATCCCGGAGAGCACGCGCGCGATCGCCCGCCATGGCTACCCGATCCTCGACGCGGGCCGAAACGTCGTCGGCACCGTGACCAGCGGTGGCCCGGGCATCTACGTCGGTGGCGCGATCGGCCTCGCCTACGTTCCCGTCGCGCTCGCCGCGGCAGGCACCCAGCTCACGATCGATTGCCGCGGCAAGGATGTCGCGGCCACCGTGGTCACAGGCAAGTTCTACAAACGGAAAGCATGAGATGAGCACGTTCCCGCAAGACCTCCGCTACACGCACGATCACGAGTGGCTCCAGGCCAAGGGCGCGGCATGGCGCGTCGGCATCACGCAGTTCGCGGTCGATCAGCTCGGCGACATCACCCTCGTCGACCTTCCCAAGGAAGGCGATCTGGTCACCAAGGGCCAGCGCTTCGGCACGGTCGAGAGCGTCAAGAGCGTGTCCGATCTCTATGCTCCGGTGTCGGGTCGCGTCACGGCGATCAACGCCGCACTCAAGGACTCCCCCGAGGACGTCAACAGCGAGCCGTACGGCAAGGGCTGGATGATCGAGCTCGAGGCCACCGACAAGGCGGAGATCGACGAGCTGATGAACGCGGAAGCGTACGGCAAGCACGTCGCCGCCCAGTGACTGCGGTCACCTGACGACTCACAGGCGCGACCCCGGCGTGACGATCGGGCCATCGTAGGTCAGCCGCCGGGGCTTGGCCTGGCCCGCGACCGGTGTACTCTCGTCGAGGATGCTCCGCCTGCTCGCCTCCGGGTGTCTGCTGGTCGCCTGCGCCACCGCGGGTCGTGACAACCAGGCCGTGACCGACGGCCCGACGAGCGACGGCACGACGGACGCCCCACCCGACGCCAACAACTGCGTCACCCAGCCGTGCGACATCCTCAGCGCCTGCGGCTGCCCCGACGATCAGGCGTGCGACGTCGATACCGACGACCTGATGGGCACGGCCTGCCGCCCCGTCGCGGCCAACCCCGGCGCCGAGGACAACACCTGTAGCAACATCTCCGGCTGCGCGCCCGGGCTGGTCTGCCTCGGTAACCCAGGCCACTGCCGCAAGTACTGCGACGACAACCCGGACTGCGGGCAGCCGCGCGGCCAGTGCGTCGTCACGATCACCGACGGCACCAACCCGATCCCGGGGATCCCGAAGACGTGCACGTCGAACTGCGATCCCACCAACTCGCAGGCCAACGCCTGCCCGGGCGGCGAGAAGTGCTCGCTGTTCGTGCTCGACGTCGGTGGCGTGCCCACCAACATCGTCGACTGCGATACCGCCGGCACGCGCACCAACGGTCAGGACTGCACGACCGCGGGTGCCGCCAACGACGGGCTGTGCGCGAAGGACCACCTCTGCGTGACGACGAGCGGCGGAGGAAACACCACCAACATCTGCCGCAAGGCCTGCATCTTCGGTCAGACCGGCATCTGTACCGCCAGTACGTGCACGGAGTTCGGGACGCCGTTCATCGTCGGCGGCATCAACTACGGCTTCTGCCCGAACGGCTGATCGTCGCTCCGCAGACGTCGGCCGTCCCGAACGTCCGTGCCCAGATCACGGTCAGCCGGTTCGACGATCGTCGCTGCGCAGATCGTCGGTCAGTCGCGCTCGCGCAGGCCGCGACGCCGAGGAGCAAGCTTTCCGGCCACCTGAGCGCCACACCGGCCGCCTGACCACACGTTGGCTGTCAGCGCGCCTTGATCGGGCGCAGGATCATCGTGTGTCCCAGCTCGCGATCGCGCGCGCAGCGCACCGAGCC
>JAEYYY010000709.1 GCA_023430775.1 Pseudomonadota bacterium | reverse complement strand
CCCCGATGCCGACGAGGACGCCGAAGCGCCCGAGGCTGACAGGCCCGACGAGCCCGACGCCGACGAGCCCGAGCCCCCGCCGCGTGACGCCGGCGTCTCGGTCGCCGACGCACTCGACGCAGCCGCGCCGGTCGCCTTCTTCCACGAACCCGACATGCCCGCTGTCAGCGTGGGAATCCGCCACGCGTCGCCGACGCTCGACCAATCCAGCGCCTCGTTCGCGCGCAGCGCCGCGAGCGCGCGCTTCGCATCGGCGTCCCGCGGATCGAGCGCGACGACCTCTTGCAGCGTCGCGATGGCCGCAGCGCGATCGGCGAGACAGCTGTCTTGCACGAACGCGAGCTTGCGCAGGGCCGCGGCCCGATCGTCGTTGCCCGGCGCGGCAGCGGCCTGGCTGCGCAGGATCTCCGCGAGATCGGCGTAGCGCTCGGCGTGGGCGTAGAGCTTCGTGAGCTCGGTGAACGCCTGCCGGTGATCCGGCTCGTGCTCGATCACGCGCTCCCACCAGTAGAGCTGGATGTCGGGCTTGCTGACCCGCGCCGCCGCGAGCCGCGCGACATCGACGGCCTTGTCGGCGCGCTTCTCCGGCGCGGTGCGACCGAGCTCGGCCTTCTCGAGCTCGAGGAGCTTCTCCCAGTCGCGCCGCTTCTCGTAGAGGGCGCGCAGCGCATCGAGCGCCTTGCGGTTGTCGGCATCGTGCACGAGCACGCGCTCGTAGGATTTGATCGCCTCGGCGAGGTTGGCGAACCGGTCGTGATGGATCGTTGCGATCTGGAGATGAAGCGCGGCCTTCGAGGAGGCGTCGCCGGTCTCGGCTTGCTTGCCGAGGAGCTTCACCAGCTCCATCCACTTGCCCTCGGCCTCGAGCTTCGCCGCATCGGCATCGGAGCCGTGACCGATCGCGGTCGGTGCCGTGCCCGGTGTGATCGCCGGTGGCGTGGGCGATTGCGGCGCCGGGCCTTGCGGCAGCGTCGCCCCGATGCCGGTCGTGGTCAGCGTGTCGAGAATGCCGGCGATCGCCTTGGTCGATGGTCGATCGGGCTGCTCCTTCTCGAGCATCCTCGCGATCAGGTCGTCGAGCGCGGCGGGGAGCTCGGGGCGCAGGCTGCGGATGCGCGGCGGCGTCTCGCCGAGGTGGCGGCCGCACGCGTCGGAGATCGCGGTGACGATGAACGGCGGCCGACCGGCGCACAGCTCGAACACCACGCAGCCGAGCGCGTAGACATCGGTCGCCGGCCCCGAGGTGGCGGCGTCCTTCCACAGCTCCGGTGCCATGTACGCGGGCGTGCCCATCGACATCGCCGCGGCGGTGGCTTTGACATCGCCGAGCTTGGCGATCCCGAAATCGAGGATGCGCACGCGCTCGCCGAGCTCGGCATCGGGAACGAGGAAGATGTTGTCGGGCTTGAGATCGCGGTGCGTGATGCCGGCGGCGTGGGTGGCATCGAGGACGCCGGTGACCTGACGCGCGATCGCGATCGCCTCGGTGAACGGCAGGCCTCGGCGGAGCCGGGTGGACAGCGTCTCGCCCTCGAGGAGCTCCATCACCAGGTACGCGCGCCCCTGGTGAAAGCCGACGTCGAAGATCTTCACGATCCCGGCGTGCTTGATCTTGCTGACCGCGATCGCCTCGTTGAAGAACCGGTCGACGTGCGCCTTCTCCGCCGAGATCTGCGGCTGCAGCATCTTGATCGCGACCTTGGTCTTGATCAGCCGCTGCTCGGCGAGGAACACGTCGCCCATGCCGCCGCGGCCGAGCTGCGCGGTGATCGTGAAGTCCTTGATGGTCTCGCCGATCACGAGCGGCCACGCTATCGTAGGTTCTCGGGCGATGTCATCACGATCGGCGCGGGCTCGCTGGCTCGACGTGTGGACACGCGCGGTGATCGTACCGGCGTGGCGACGCGCTGCTGCGGTGTGGGTGGGCGCCGCGCTCGTCGGTGCGCTGATCTTCGGCAAGAACGCGATGCATCCGAGCGATCTGACGTGGCTGGCGCTCCACAACGTGGCGATCGGGTCGGTGCTCGGCGTCACCTGGTTGCTCGTGTTCGTGCCGACCGCGCGCCTGCTGATCCGCGGCGAAGGCGCCTCGTATCTCCGGAGCTTGCCGGGCCCGACGATCGCGCCGCGCATGCTCGCACTCGGCGCGCTGTTCCTGCTGCAACTCCCGTGGCTGCTGCTGTGGACGATCGGCGAAGGCGCGGTCGGCCTCGTCGTGGTGTGCGCGGTGACGCTCGCGATCGTCGTCCTCGCGTCGTGGCGGCCGCCAGTCATGAAGGCCAAGTGGCCCGGCTGGAAGCGCGACGGCACCGCGTTGCGCGCGATCCATCTGCGCGCGCTGCGCCGCCGTGCCGGCGATGCGCTGGTGCGAGGTGCGGGCCTGGCGATCCTCGCCGGTGCGGGCGCCGGCTTGTTCGTGCGCAACAACGACCTCGTCGACGCCGATGCCGCCGTGGTCGGCTCGTCGGTGATGGCCGTCGTGCTGGTGCCGGCGGAGGTCGGCGTGCTGCTCGTCATCCTCACCACGCACCGCCAGACCGCGTGGCTCGCGGCCTCGCTCGGCATGTCGTACGCGACGCGCGTGGGCTCGATCGTCTACGCCATCGCCGTGGTCCAGCTCGCCGCCACGCTGATCGCGCTCGGCGGGCTCGCGCTGGTCGCCGAGCCGGATCAGGTGACGATGACGTGGATCGCGGGGACCAGCATCGCCGTCGCGCTGTCGTCGGCGCTCGGCTGCACGCGCATCCTGCTGTCCGGCGAGGAGTCACCCACCGTCGCGCCGCGCGTGGTGATCGGGTCCACCGCGATCGCGGCCCTCGCCCTGCTCTGCCTCGGCCTGTTCGGGTTGCCCGGCGTCGCGGGACTGTTCGCGGCCTGTATGCTGGCGCTCGTCACGGTGAAGCGATGAACCTCGAGGACACGCGATGACGAGGCTCGTGGTCGAGCGACTGCGCGTCAAGCGCGGCGGCCGCACCGTGATCGCGGACTTCGAGCTCGCCGTGAAGGCGGGCGAGATCGTCGGCCTCGTCGGCAAGAACGGCTGCGGCAAGACCACGCTGCTCTCGGCGATCGCCGGCGTGCTCGCCCCGAGCGATGGCCGGATCACCGTCGACGGCGCCTCGGTGTGGGGTGCGCGCTCCGAGCGCCGGCGTGCCCGCCACGCGCTCGGCTACGTGCCCGAGGCGGCCGATCCGCCGGGCTTTCTCCTCGGCACCGAGCTGTGGTCGCTGTGCGCCGCCACGCGCGATGCCGGTCCGCCCTCGCAGGCGCTGCGCGATGCGCTCGGCCTCGACGAGCTGCGCGACATCGCCCTCGAGCGGATGTCCCTCGGCCAGCGCCGCCGCGCGTGTCTCGGTGCCGCGCTCGTCGGACCGCCGCCGCTGCTGGTGCTCGACGAGCCCGACAACGGCCTCGATGCGAAGCGCCTCGATGCGATCGTCAATCTGCTCAAGGAGCACGCCGACAACGACGGCGCGACGATCCTCGCCTCCCACGATGCCGCTCTGCTCGAGCAGCTCGGCGCTCGCATCGTGACGATGAACGTCATCGCGAGCTGAGTCCGGACGCAAAAACGGCCTCGCAGTCACGAGGCCGTCATCGGAAGCGCTACCGGATCAGGCAGCCGCAGCTTCGACCGGATAGACGGCGACGCGCATGCGCGACTTGCCGTGGCGCTCGAACTTGACGGTGCCGGTGACCTTCGCGAACAGCGTGAAGTCACGACCGATGCCGACGTTCTGGCCCGCGTGGAACTTGGTGCCGACCTGGCGAACCAGGATCGAACCTGCGGTCACCTGCTCACCGGCGAACCGCTTGACGCCACGCATCTTCGGCAGCGAGTCGCGGCCGTTGCGAGTAGAACCTTGTCCTTTTTTGTGTGCCATGACGCGCTCTCTTACTGATTGATCGCGGAGATCTTCACCGCGGTGTAGTCCTGACGATGCCCGTTGCGACGCACGTAGTTCTTGCGGCGGCGGAACTTGAACACGACGAGCTTCTCGCCGCGGCCCTGCTCGACGATCTCGCCGGTGACCTTGGCACCCGCGACCGTGGGCTTGCCGATGTTGACGGTGCCGCCATCACCCGACGAGACCATCAGGACCTCGTCGAACGTCACCGCGGTGCCCTTGTCACCGTCGAGCTTCTCGACCACGACGGTCTTTCCAGGCTCGACTCGATATTGCTTTCCACCAGTCTGAATTACGGCGTACATGACTCTCGGCTCCGCAAGAAACGCGTTTGGGAACGCGCACTTTACTGATCGGCCGGCCCTCGTCAAGCATCTCGACAACCAGCGCGCGATCACGAGGGAGATCAGCGGCTTGGCTGATCGGTTTCTCTCTCACGGGCGAGGCGAGACGACCTGGATCGAGTCGATCGCGACGGTCGCATTGTCGGCGAACACGCCCACCTGGCCGGCCTGAGAAATGACCCCGTCCGCGATCAGCGTCATCGGCGCGCTGCCGTGATCGGCGGTGCACTCCGGCTTGCCGCTCGGTCCCTGGGTGGTCAGCAGGATGGAGATCGCGTCGCTGCCAAAAACAAGCGGCACGCTCGGTCCCTGCAGGGTCTGCGCATCGAGGAGCCGCATCGTCGGCGCTGCGGCGACGGTGTGCTCGACATCGCAGGCGATCCCCTTCGGCGCCAATCGCAGATCGCGGCCGGCGGCGATCGCTCCGATCAGCGGCGTGTCGAACCCGGTCGCCGTGTCGGCAAGCGCCTGGGCGCGCACCATCACCGTCGCCGCGGACAGCTCCGTCCGGATCACGATGCCGTCGCGGGGCGATCGTGCGGTCAGGTTGAGCGCGCCACCGGCGACCTCCCAGTTGGTCGTCAGCGTCTCGAGCAGCGAGAGCTCCTGGGCATCCGAGAAGCCGAAGAAGCACAGGTCGTCGGCGAGGTCGGGATGTGGATCACATGCGTTGCCGACACCGTCGGCGTCGGTGTCGTTCTGGTCGACGTTCGACACGGCCGGGCAATTGTCATCCGCATCCATCACGCCATCGCCATCCTCGTCGACGGCCGCGCGCGGCGCCGGGCACACGCGCGCGACGTCTTCGAGCGGAAACACCAGCTCGCACCCGCTCAGGATCAAGGCGAGCGCGACCGGCCTCATCGCCCCAGGCGCTTCCTCAGCAGATCGGTGGTCATCACCGGGTTCGCCCGGCCGTTGGTCGCCTTCATGACCTGACCGACGAAGAAGCCGAACAGGCTGTCCTTGCCGGCGGCGTAGCCCTCGGCCTGCTTGGGGTTGGCCTTGACGATGTTGTCGATCAGCTCCCACAGGCGCGGTTCGTCGGAGATCTGGCGGAGATCCTTGGCATCGACGATCGCGAGCGGTGCCTCGCCGGTCTTGTAGCTCTCGGCGAACACCTCCTTGCCGATCTTGCCGCTGATCGTGCCGTTCTCGACGAGCGCGACCAGCGCGGATAGCCGCTCGGGAGGCATCGGCGACTCGCGGATGTCCTTGCCATCGGCGTTGAGCGCGCCGAGCAGCTCGGTGAGCATCCAGTTGCCGATCAGCTTCGCACCCTGCGTGTTGGGGAACGCGAGCACGGCGGCGTCGAAGTAATCGGCGAGCGCGCGATCGGAGACCAGCGTGCGGGCGTCGTCGGCGGCGATGCCCGCCTTCTGGTAGCGCGCGAACCTGTATCTTAATCACATCA